>CAYLTG010000019.1:0-36995 GCA_964386225.1 uncultured Bacteroidales bacterium | reverse complement strand
ATGGCGGATCCTACCGTCCCCTTTTCTTCCTCAACGGGGCACAGAACAACACGGAGAAGACCTCCGTCAACAAGAGCGTCGACAGGTACTTCATCTGGAACTGGGAGAATACGCTCTCCTATACGAAATCGATCAAAGACCACAATTTCTCGGTCCTCGTCGGTACCACCGCCAATGAGTTCAACTATGAGAACCTCTACGGTTTCAATACCAAGGTACCCGTTACCGATCCTGACAATGTATACCTGAACATGGCCACGGATACGGCCTGGCAGGCCTACGGCGGAGCTTCGCACTCGGCCCTGTTCTCCCTCTTCGGAAGGGTCACCTATGATTACAAGAGCAGGTATGCGGTGACGGCGATCGTGCGCCGCGACGGTTCCTCCAAGTTCGGACCCAACAACCGCTACGGTACATTCCCCTCTGTGGGCGTATCCTGGCTGCTCACCGAAGAGAAGTTCATGCCCGAGCTCGGGCCCGTCAGCTTCATCAAGCTGAGGGCTTCCTGGGGTGTCAACGGGAACCAGGAGATCGGCAACTACCAGTTTGTCTCCACCATCGACCAGAGCCGCGGCTATATCTATGGCGGCGGCAGGCTCGTGGGTGCATCTCCCGCCTTCATCGAGAACCTCGACATCCGGTGGGAGGAATCGGAACAGCTTGACATCGCCCTCGACATGGGTGCCTTCAACAACAGGCTGACCGCCACCTTCGACTATTACATCAAGACCACGAACGGATTGCTGGAAAGGATCCCCATCCCGGCGCACGTCGGGAACGATCCGCCTTTCGCCAATGTGGGCAGCGTCCAGAACCGGGGTGTGGAAATGTCGGTCAACTGGCGGCATGTCCTCGACCGGGTGAGCTACTCCTTCGGCGTGAACGCCTCCTACAACAGGAACGAGATGACCAAGATCGGGAACGAGGACAAGGTGCTCCCGGGGGCCTCCTGGGCCATCGCCGGCATGGTGACCCGCGCCGAGGAAGGACTGCCCATCGCCTATTTCTGGGGCTACCAGACCGACGGCATCTTCCAGAACCAGTCCGAGATCTTTCAGCACATCGGCCAGACCGGTGAACTCCTGCAACCCAATGCGGTGCCGGGCGATGTAAGGTTCGTCGACGTCAATGGCGACGGGGTCCTCAACGAGGACGACCGCACCATGATCGGCAACCCCACACCCGACTGGACCATGGGCATCACGGGGTCGGCCGAATACAGGGGCTTCGACCTTTCCTTCCTCATGACCGGCGCATTCGGCCACGAGATCTTCAACGGATCACAACGCCAGGACCTGCGCTTTACCAACAGGACCACCGCGATCCTCGACAGGTGGACCGGCGAAGGGACCTCCGATGAGATCCCCCGATACACCTGGAGCGACATCAACAACAACTACCGTGTGTCCGACCTCTATATCGAGAGCGGATCCTTCATGAGGCTCAGGAACCTGCAGCTGGGATATACCCTCCCCAGGACCTTCCTCGACAAGATCCAGGCCGTGACCTGGAGGTTCTATGTCTCCGTCGAGAACCTGGTCACCATCACCGGTTACAGCGGTGCCGATCCCGAGATCGGCGCGATGAGTTCCTTCGACATCGGGATCGACAGGGGCATTTACCCGCAGGCCAGGACTTTCAGGCTCGGCACAACCATTACATTCTAACTCGTAAAACCAGGAAACAATGAAAAAATATAACTTCTATCTGATCGTTTTATTGGTCGCCGGCGTGGTGCTCTCTTCCTGTCAGAAGGAATTCCTCGACCGCTACCCGCTTGACCAGGAGGTATCCTCCAACTTCTACCAGACCGAAGCGGATGCCATGGCCGCCCTCGTGGCCGTCTACGATGTGCTGGGCTACCAGTCGACGCCCGGCGTATCCTGGGCGCCTTTCATCACCATGGCCGACATCCTTTCGGACGACTCGTACGCCGGCGGCGCTGACGCCAACGACGGCCAGGATGAGAACGAGCTGAACACATACAACATCCCTACGACAAACCAGATCGTCCGGTCCATCTACATCAAGAACTACATCGGGATCTACCGGGCCAACCTCTTGCTTGAAAAGATCGGCGAAATTGACGCCTCGGATGAGTTCAAGGCCCGCATCATAGCGGAATGCAAGTTCCTGCGTGCCTACTTCTATTTCGAGCAGGTGCGTTTCTTCGAGAACATCCCCCTGCTTACGGAGACCATCAAAGGCCCTTCGGAGTACAGCCAGCCCCAGGCAGCCCCTTCGGAGGTGTATGACCAGATCGCCCTCGACCTGGTGGACGCCCTCGGCGTTTTGCCGGAGAACGTTCCCGCCGCCGAGGCGGGCCGGGTGACCAAATGGGCGGCAGAAGCACTGCTGGCCAGGGTCTACCTGTTCTACAACGGCGTCTACAATGACGACCTCAACGCCGGCGAACTGGTGGTCGACCGGGCCAAAGCCCTGGAGTACCTCGAGGACCTCATCACCAACAGCGGTCACGACCTGTTCGACGACTACTCCCGCAACTTCAAGCTTTCCGGTGAGTTCGGCATCGAATCGGTGTTCGAGATCTCCTATGGCGACACCCCGCCCTGGTGGGACTGGGGCTACGTGCGCGGCGGCGAGGGCAACCTCTCAGCCCAGATGCAAGGCCCCCGGGTGACCGGTTCCGACAACTGGAACAGGGGCTGGAGCTTCGGTACGGTAAGCCAGAAACTGGTCGACGACCTGGCGGGTGACCCGCGCCTTTATCATACGGTCCTCTTCCAGGACAGCCTCGACGGCAACCTCAATCTAGGGTACCAGCATACCGGCTATTATTCCAAAAAATACAGCTCCGACGCCATGCACTGGGGTGCCGACGGACAGTTTGAGCTGAACCGCACCTGCAACCACCGGGTGATCCGCTACTCCGACGTACTGCTCATGGCCGCCGAGCTGGGGAGCGGAAGCGCCCAGGTGTACCTCGACAAGGTACGGGCCAGGGTCGGGCTGGGCAGCGTCCCGGCAAGCATGGAGAACATCATGCGTGAACGCCGACTGGAACTCTCCCTCGAAGGGATCCGCTATTTCGACGTGATCCGCCAGGGGATGGCCGTGGCAAACCAGGAGCTCACCGTGGTGGGCGTCAGGGGACCGGACTACGTGGAGGACCAGGTGGTGTATGACCATACCTTCAACAGCGCCACGAAAGGGTTCCTGCCCATCCCGCAGACCGAGATCGATCTCTCGGCCGGGACACTGACACAGAACGACGGGTACTAAGGATCCGGCTGATGAACAAGCAACTGGCATATACGGCGAAAGTATCGCTCATTGTGGCCCTGGGAGGCTTCCTGATGGGGTTCGACGCATCCGTCATCTCGGGCGTGATCAAGTTCATTGAGCCTGAGTTCGCCCTGACCAAGCTGCAGCTGGGGTGGGCCGTGAGTTCGCTCACCCTGACCTCCACCCTGGCCATGATGCTGGCAGGGCCGTTGAGTACCGCCTACGGACGCAAACAGGTGCTCAAGGTCACCGCGGCGCTCTATGCCGTATCTGCCATCGGATCGGCGCTGGCGCCCGATTTCGTGACCCTGGTCATCGCCCGCATGATCGGCGGGCTGGGCGTGGGTGCGTCACTCATCATCGCCCCCATGTACATCGCCGAGATCTCCCCTCCCGCCATCCGCGGAAGGATGGTCTCCTTCAACCAGCTCAACATCGTCATCGGCATCTCGGTGGCCTTCTTCACCAACTACCTCATCCTCCGGCTCGGGCAGTCGGGCAGCGCCTGGACCCAGGCCCTGCTCCTGGATGTCCACCAGTGGCGGTGGATGCTCGGGCTGGAGACCCTGCCGGCCGTGCTGTATTTCAGTTTCCTGTTCGTGGTCCCCGAAAGCCCGCGCTGGCTGATCATGAGGGAACGGGAACAGGAAGCGCTGGGGATACTCTGCCGGGTGTCGTCGGAAGAACAGGCAAGGAAAGACATCGCGGCGGTCAAGGAAACATTGTCGAAAGAGGTCACCCGGAAACGGGTGCCGATTTCGGAGCTTTTCAAACCTGCGCTCCGGCTGGTCCTGACCATTGGCATCGTCATCGCCGTCCTGCAGCAGATCACGGGCATCAATTCCGTGTTCTTCTATGCACCCATGATCTTTGAACAGTCGGGGATAGGCACCGATGCCTCCTTCTCGCAGGCGATCCTGGTGGGCATCACCAACCTGGTGTTCACCATCCTGGCCATCCTGTTCATCGACAGGTTCGGGAGGAAGGTGTTGCTGATCTTCGGCCTGTCGGGCATCGCCATCAGCATGTTCGTGCTTTCCTGGGGCTTCGGGTCGGCCACCTATACCCTGGAGCCCGGGTCGATCGACGGACTGCCGGAACACATCGACAGGGACAGGGCGGCAGCGCTCGCAGGGAACACCTACCACAGCGACGTGGCCTTCAAGCGCGCCGTCGGGGAGGCCTTTGGCCCCGACAAGGCGAAATCCGTCGAATCGGACCTCATCACGGCATCCATAAGCATGAACCCGTGGTTGGTGCTCCTGGGGATCATCGGGTTCGTCGCATCCTTCGCCATCTCGCTCGGCCCGGTCATGTGGGTGCTCTTCTCGGAGCTATTCCCCAATGCGGTCCGCGGACTGGCCATCTCCTTCGCGGGCTTCATCAACTCGGGCGTCAGTTTCCTGGTCCAGCTCATATTCCCCTGGGAACTTACGGTGCTGGGCAGTTCGCTGACATTCCTGCTCTATGGGATTTTTGCCGCCATCGGACTGGTATTTATTCTCTGGCTGCTGCCCGAGACCAAGAATAAATCGCTTGAAGAACTGGAGGTCATCCTGGTCCACAAGCGAAACAACAAGTGAAACAAGAAATCACAGAATACAAGACCTATGAAAAAATACAACATCATTGTTTTACTCCTTGTCCCGGCCCTCATGATGATCCTTACGGGGTGCAATAACGGGAATTCGGACGCGGACAAAGGACGCGGCTCCCACGTGGAGCTGAAGAAGGAAGCTGCGGGATACCAGCTCTATGTGAACGGGGAACCATTCTATATTCTGGGGGCGGGCCTGGAAGGAGGCAGCATCGAGGAACTGGCCGCCCATGGCGGCAATGCGATGCGCACCTGGCGCACCGACAACCGCTTCAGGACGGGTCAGCAGGTGCTGGACGAAGCAGCCGCCAAAGGCATCATGGTCTGCATGGGCATCGAGATAGGAAGGGAGCGGCATGGCTTTGACTATGACGATTCCGTCGCCGTCAGGGAACAATTCGAGTATGCCAGGGGCGAAGTCATGAAATACAAGGACCATCCCGCCCTGCTGGCCTGGGGGCTTGGCAACGAGCTCAACCTCCGCTATTCCAACCCGAAGGTGTGGGATGCCGTCAATGAGATCTCGGAGATGATCCATGAGGTCGATCCCAATCATCCCACCACCACCATGCTGGCAGGTGCTCAGAAGGAGGTGGTCGACGAGGTGGTGGCACGGTGTCCGTCCCTGGACTTCCTCAGCTTCCAGCTGTATGGCGACATCGTCAACCTGCCCCGATACATCCGGGAGAGCGGATACCAGGGGGCCTATGTGGTCTCCGAATGGGGCGCCACCGGCCACTGGGAGGTAGCCACCACCGAATGGGGCAGGCCCATCGAGCAAACCAGTCACGAAAAAGCCGCCGCCTACCGCGAGCGCTATGAAAAAGTGATCGCCTCCGATCCTCAGCAATGCATCGGCTCCTTCGTGTTCCTCTGGGGTCAGAAGCAGGAGCGGACGCCCACATGGTACGGGCTCTTCCTCGAATCGGGCGAGACCACCGAATCCTGTGACGTCATGCAGTACCTCTGGACAGGCAACTGGCCCGAGAACAGGGTGCCGGAACTGAAACAGTTCATGATCGACAACCGGTCGGCCTACGACAACATCCAGCTCGACCCGGGCATCGCATACAAGGCTACTGCCACGGTAGAGGACAGGGACAACGACACCCTCCGCTACCACTGGGAGATCATCCCCGAGGTGCCGGAACACATGCAGAGCGACGGGGGCGACTTTGAACAAAGGCCTTCGACCGTGTTCAAGACCGACTCCGATGAAGGAACGATCACCTTCACGGCCCCGGAGAGCCCGGGGGAATACCGCCTGTTCATCTATGCCTTCGACGGGCACAACAATGCGGCCACGGCCAACATTCCTTTCATGATCAAATAATTAAAGGCAGACACCCACGATGAGATATACCGACGACATCAGGAAAGCAGGCGGTCTGGCTGCACGGGAGAAGAACGGCCCGCTCTGGTTTTTCCTCCCTGAGAACGACGGTTCTTTCCTCGTCCCCATGGCCGACCACGTCTCAAGGCTTTATTTCCCCCTGATGAACCGGCATGGCATGAAATGCTCCGTCACGCCGGAACTGAAAGGGGACATCGCATCCGCCTTCCAGCACTACCTGACGGCCGCCACTGTCACCGAAGAACTGCACCGGAATGTCTCGGGCAGGAACTTCTGGATCTCCGTGAAGGGGAAAAACCCATGGTCGGCAGCCGGAAACAGCGCGTTCCAGAAAGCGGACAAATGGTCCGCAAACAAAGAGGTGTCGGAAGTGGAAGGACATGTCGGGGCCTTCATCGTGCGGAGGAAGAACGACGACCTGGGTTTGGAAACCGAGGCGACGGTCTTCGTGCCCGATACGGATGATCACGTCGAACTGATGGTGATGAAGGTCACCAACATCTCCGATGCAACGGTCACCTTCGTCCCTGCGGCGGCCACACCCATCTTCGGGCGACATGCCGACAACTTCAGGGATCACCGCCAGGTGACCACGATGTTCCAGAAAGTCTACCTCGAGGACCACGGCGTGCGCGTCAAACCCACCATCGTCCATGACGAGCACGGCCATGCCGTGAACAGGGTGAACTACGCTGTGCTCGGCTATGAACAGGATGGTACGGCCCCGTCCGGGATCTGGTCCAGGCTGATGGATTTCATCGGTGAAGGGGGCAGCCTTGACAACCCCGAGGCCGTCACCAGGAACCTCGCCGCACCGCGCCTGGAGCCCGGTGATGCCCATGGCCACGAAGCCGTCGGGGCCTTCCGCTTCTCCGAAAAGACCTTGAAGCCCGGGGAGCATGTCCAGTTCATCATCCTGCACGGCATCACGGAAGACCCTGAAGACATTCAGCGGTGGAAAGTCCGGTATGGCAACCTTCGCCTGGCGGAAAAACACCTGCGCGAGACCCTGGTGTACTGGCAGGAAACCACTTCCGGCATCGCCTTCCATACCGGCGATACGGATTTCAACAACTGGACCCGCTGGGTCACCTTCCAGCTGAAATGCCGGCAGATCTTCGGGAACTCCTACCTGCCCGACTTCGGCTACGGACGCGGGGGCCGCGGGTGGCGTGACCTGTGGCAGGACCTGCTCTCCATCTTCCTCATCGACCCCTCCGGGGCCCGGGATGAGATCCTCAACAATTTCAAAGGGATCCGCATCGACGGGTCCAACGCCACCATCATCGGCACCCGGCCGGGGGAGTTCGTCGCCGACCGGAACAACGTGCCCCGCACCTGGTGCGACCATGGCGCCTGGCCGGTGTTCGTGGTCAACTTCTACCTCGACCAGACCGGTGATTATGACCTTCTGCTCGAAGAAATGACCTACTGGAAGGACCAGCATATCTTCAGGAGCAAAAAAACTGATGAGGACTGGACTCCGGAAACAGGCACCCGGCAGCTGGACGTGAACGGGAAGGAATACCTCGGCACCATGCTGGAACACATGCTGGTGCAGCAACTGTCGGCATTCTTCAACGTGGGCGACCACAACAACATCCTTCTGGAAGGGGCCGACTGGAACGACACCCTCGACATGGCACGGGAAAAAGGGGAATCGGTCTGCTTCCACAGCTTCTACGCCCACAACCTGGACACCCTGGCCTCCATGCTGGAGGTGCTCCGGCAGCGGGGCCATGAAACGATACCCCTGGCCTCCGAACTGGACATCCTGCTCGACCGGCTGCCCGACAGCACAATGGTGGACTACGGGTCGCCGAGGGCCAAGCAGGAACGCCTGGCCGCATTCTTCACACGGGTCAGCCAGCGGGTCAGCGGGGTGAAAAGGGATTTCCCCGTGACCGGCCTGGTCCGCGACCTCCGTGAAAAGGCCGCCCACATGGCCGGCCATGTGAGGGACAACGAATGGCTCACCACCGGGGAAGGGCACCAGTTCTTCAACGGACACTACAACAACCTGGGCGAACGGGTGCATGGCGACCACCCGCTGGGGATCCGGATGGACCTCACGTCCCAGGTGATCCCCGTGATGTGCGGGGTGGCGAACAAGGAACAGGTCTCCGCCATCTGCAAGTCCACAGGAGAGGTCCTCCGGGATAAGGAATCCGGCGGGCTCAGGCTCTGTACCGACTTCCGGGAACTGGACCTCAACATCGGCAGGATCACCGGCTTCGTATACGGGAACAAGGAACATGGAAGCAAATGGATGCAGCAGAACATCATGCTGGCCTATGGCCTCTACAGGGAGGGCTTTGCGAAGGAAGGACACGAGGTGCTCCGGGAGGTCTATGAACTGGCCACCCGCACGGAAAATGCACTGATCTTCCCGGGGATCCCCTCCTATTTTGCGAGCAATGACCGCGGCGCCTATGCCTACCTCACGGGATCCTCCTCCTGGCTCCTCCTTACACTGCTCACCCGGGTGTTCGGGGTCAGGGGTGAGCAGGGCGACCTGGTGATCGCGCCGGCACTGGATAAGGAACAATTCGATCCGCAGGGCAAAGCCGCCGTGGACCTGCAATTCGCGGGGAGAAAGGTCCATGTGCAGTACGCGAATCCCGCACTGCTTGGCACCGGTGAATACAGGATCACCGGAGCATCGGTGAACGGCAAACCGCATGCGTTTAATGACGACCTGGTGAAGATCAGCCGAAAAGAACTCGACAGCCAGCCGGCCGGTGAAGATATTGATGTTTCAATCACACTGGGAAACAACAAATGACCATCTGATCGCTAACTAAAATCACATGGCATGAAAAAATCCTTTACACTGATTGCATTCATCCTCATGTCGGGCATCGTTGCTGCCCAGTCCGTCTACTCCGGTTCCGGCGACGACCAGAATGTGGAATTCACAGGCTGGCCGAATGTTACGGACGCCATTGCCAACCCCGATCCGTCGGGCATCAACACCAGCGACGGAGTCGCCGAATGGGAGCGATCCGGAGAGGTGTGGGCACACATCTGCATGGATCTCAAGGATAAGGTCGACATCTCCACGGGTGAACATTTTTACCTGAAGGCATGGCCGCCCATCGCCTGCGAGGTGCTGTTCAAACGGGAAGACCAGAAAAGGGAACTGTACCTGTCCAAACTGATCAAGAAATATTGGATGGGAGGTTCATCGCAACAGGCATAGTTGTCATGGAAAAACAGAGGTATTGAGTTTTTTCATGACAATTTGTTTTTTCATTTGAATTTGGATTGTGGGAGGGGGCGTTCGCTGAACGCCCCCTTTTTTTGGATTTGCCACATGCATTTCGAATCCGCAGGGAGAAAACGACAGATGTGTGTTTGAAATTCGATCGTTGCTTTCAGCTTTTACTGCACAGCTAGTCTCCGATACACAACCTTGCCTGTTGCGTCCTCAATGCCAATAATATAAAGTCCGGCATTGAAGTCTGTTACAGACAACTCACCACGATAGGCTCCGACCCGGTCCCGCATCAGGACCTTACCAGATGGGGAGATTACGAAAATTGTCTGGATGACCGTTGAGGAGTTGACATGCACCTTATCGGTGGAAGGATTGGGATATATGCTGATGCTCGATGCTGTATGATCTGCTATATCCGATATGACCATCTCCAGCTGTATTTCATTGGAGGGCAGTGATTCTCCACCATCGTATGTGGCGGTGACATGGTAGGCATGCACACCGGCATTGAGGTCATAATGATAATATCCGGGGTACTGAACAAAATCCAGCAGCTCGAATTCACCCTCACCTTCCTTGTGGAAGACATGATATCCGATAAGACCTGCCATGGCAGCATTCCCGGCATCGGGTTCCTCCCAGCTCAGAATGGCAGTATTTTCCTGCAAATACCCGAACAGGTTCTCCGGCGCCGGGGTCGTGAACTCGATCTGAACAACATTGGAAGGATCCGATTCACCCGCATCATATACAGCGGTAACCTGATAGGCATGCCAACCGGCAGCGGTAACCTCTTCATGGGCAAAGGCATTGTCGGTAACATAAGCCAACAACTCGAAATTACCGTCATCCAGCTTGTGATAGACATTGTAACCATCAGGATCAGCTGAAGAGCCGTTGCCGGAGGCAGGCTCATCCCATGAGAGGACCACGGTGCTGCCATAGAGGTCAAAGTCCAATGCGGAAGGCGCTGGTGTCAGATTCTCCTTCACAAGGAAGATCGTTCCTATTTCAGGGTAAGGTTCGGGATCATCCCAGAAATTATAATGCATTTCCAGGGTGTCATTGCTGAAATAAACCACCTCATAGTAATGATTCGTATAGAAGTTCATCCCTGAATAAACAAGGTAGATGTACCACCAATGCATGCGGTTCGTTTGGGCATCGTATTGGCACTGCTGGCTGTTGGGGTAAATTGTAGGCATCAGATGCCCGGTGGTTTCCGTATAAAATCCATCAGGAAAAATAATCATGGTAATCGGGTCAACAAACGTACCGAAATCATCTTCCCCACTGATTGTACCATACCAGGTACCGACGAAATCATCAAACGTGAAATCCTGGGCTGACGCGCCCATGGACAGGATCAATAGTGTGACAAGGGAGTAAAGGGATTTCTTCATAAGTTGTGTCGTTTGTTTGATTCTGATTCCATTGCAACAAATTAGGGAAGGCAATTGTTCATGACCTGAGCCAGGCATGCAAAATTGTCCATTGCTGAACACGGAAATTAAACGATGGTCTATCCGATTGCCGGCAAGTTGAGGGTATCCTGCACCTCCAGGTGGTGTTAAGGGACGGAAATGGTAAGCGCCATTGATCTTTCACTTTCCACTTCTGTTAAGTAAACTCAACGAACACTTACATGACAGGGTGAGACCTTGCATTTTGAATCAATAAAGATCATCAGCATGAATACCAAACTCCATGCCCTTCGAAGTGGACGTGGAGCACCGGGAGAGCATGGGCCACGTGGCCGCGATCCGCGATGGGGATGACCAGGTATCCATTCGGGATATCGAAAGGAAAACAAGTTTTACCAGGCCCTCTCCCGAGACCCGGATGACCAGGGGGTATGGATACACCTGAAGGGCTGGTTCTCCCCGGGACAGCTCACCGGTAATGCAAAGAGGGAAAACGGACTGGATGATCCGAACAATGGGGTCTGTTTTTTGTTTTGAAAGGAAACGCCGTCATCGCTGACAAGGAATTGCACGAAAGGGATGGCCCTGGGGTACGGGAAACGGAGGAAGTGTCCGTCGAACCTGCAGAAGGGGCAAGGATCCTTACGATGGAAGTGCCCAAGCAATTAGGAACAAATGACTACGTCACGGATATGGATACGATCAACAACAAAGACCTCGGCCAGTTTGAACTCCGCCTGGATGATCACCTGGCCAGGATAATCTACGAGATCAAGGGGAAAAAGATCTACCTGTTCTCGACACAGGTTCCCGAATCCCTCTCAGGAAGGGGTGTCGGATCGAAGCTGCTGAAGGAGTCGCTGGTGCTCATCGAGCAAATGAACCTTAAAGTGGTCCCGGTTTGCACCTTTGTACAGGGATGGTTCATGAAACATCCGGAGAAAAGGAGTTTACTGGCTGACTAAAAACATCGGAACTATGAGCACAGAGAAAGAATACACCAACGGGGAGGTCACAGTTATCTGGAAACCTGACCTTTGCATCCACTCGGCCAATTGTGTCCGCGGACTGCCGGCCGTGTTCGACACCCGGAAAAAGCCGTGGATCAACGCTCAGGCAGCCTCCACGGAAGCGATCGTTGAACAGGTGAAAAAGTGCCCTTCCGGTGCACTTTCCACATACTTAAACAAAAGCAAGATGGAAAACAAAAATGAAAAAGTGAAGATCACCCTCGCCAAGAACGGACCTATTCTGATCAATGGACCGGTACACCTCGAAGACGACAGGGGCGAACCCGTCACCACCGGCAACACCACGGCGCTATGCCGCTGCGGGGGTTCCGCGAACAAACCGTTCTGCGACGGGACCCATCATAAGATCGGGTTCACGGGATAACTGATCCCTGCTAGCCCTTCAGACAGTTCCGGAGCCAGTCGTACCACGACTCCATCCCCTCCCCTGTCTTCACCGACATTTCGAAGAATTTCAGCCGGTGATTGACCTTGAGTGCATATTCCTTGCACCTGGCCACATCAAAATCGACGTAGGGGAGCAGGTCCGTCTTGTTAATGATGCAGATGTCGGACGACTGGAACATGGTCGGGTACTTGATGGGCTTGTCCTCCCCCTCGGTCGTGCTGATGATCACCACGCGGTGGGCTTCGCCAAGGTCGAAAAGGGAGGGGCAGACAAGATTGCCGACGTTCTCGATCACAAGGACTGAGTCGGAAGCGACGTTCAACTGCTTGACCGCCCGGTTGATCATATCGGAGTCGAGGTGACAGCCGTTGCCGGTGTTCACCTGTACCACGGGCGCCCCGGCCTTGTCGATGCGGTTGGCGTCGTTCATGGTCTGCTGGTCACCCTCCACCACAAAGAACCTGATCTCCTTACCCAGTTCGATGATGGTCTTTTCCAGGAGTGCGGTCTTCCCGGAACCGGGAGAGCTCACCAGGTTCAAGGCCAGTATGTTCTTCGCCTCGAAATAACCCCGGTTCCGCTCGGCCAGCAGGTTGTTCTTCGACAGGATGTCCTGCTCCACTTCCACCTCCCTGCCATGGCCGTGATCATGATGGGCATGGTGATGCTCGTGGGCATGCCCGGGACCATGGTGGTGATGGTCATGATCATGGGTGTGGGTGTGCATCCCGTGCTCATGGGAATGGTCATGGGCATGGGGATGCCCGTGCTGGTGCTGGTGCTCATGGGAATGCACCTCCCCGCCATGGCTGTGGTCATGGGCATGTACGTGGGTATGGTCGTGATCGTGGGTGTGTTCTTCGCCCGGTTTCCTGATGGTAACATCGCCGTGGCCGCATCCGCAGGTATCGCACATAGTTGATGGTTTTATTGAATATTTGTACTGACTCTGATCTAGAAAAAATAACAATCTGGCAATTGACCGGCTAGCAATCAGTTGAATCGGTATCCTCCAGCGGGAACTCGCCCCGACAACACACGACGACCTGGTCCATGCCGCTGACTGCAAACTGCTTCGCACTCGTTGCTCCTGGCAAATTGAGCTCGCCTCCCGCAAAGGTAGGAATATTTCCCTCCCGTTCACTCCACTTTGAGCGACTTCACCCGGAGTTCCTTTCCCGCCGTCACCTCGCTGTAGGGATTGCCGCACCGGGGGCAGGGCGAGAAAACATCCGCGGCCGGGAAGGTATGGTGACAAGCGTTGCACCTGGCCCTCGCCGGTATGGAATTGATCATCACCACCGCATGCTCCAGCATGGTCCCCTTCACTGCCGCTTCCATGGCGAATTCAAGCGCATCGAGTACCACGCCCGACTGGGTGCCGATGTCGAGTTCGATCTCGGTGATCACGGACGCATGCTCCCGCCTCGCGTTCTCCTCTGCGATCTCTATGATGCTCATGGCGATGGACAGTTCGTGCATGAATACAAAAATTGGTCATACAATATTAACAGATCCGCGGCAGCTGCTCCCCGGCCAGCATGTCAATGATCCTCCGGCCCCCGATGCCCGTGGTCAGCCAGGCCTTGCCGTGATGCCCGTCGACCACCTCCCCGATGATGGCCGCCTCCTTCCCCACCTCGTCGCTCTTGAGCGCCGCCAGCACCCTGTCGGCATCCGACCCGGCCACCACCATCACCACCTTCCCTTCATTGGCCACATACAGGGGATCGAACCCCAGCAGCTCGCACATGCCCCTGACACTTTCCTTCACCGGAAGCCTCTCCTCGAGGATCTCGATGCCAAAGTCTCTCCCTGAAGCAAGTTCGCACAGGACCGTAGCCAGCCCTCCCCGGGTGGCATCGCGCATGAACCGGATGTGTTCGGAGGCATCCAGGGCCGACCCGATCATCCGGTTCAAACTGGCACAATCCGAAACGATGTCGGTGGTGAAGCTGATCTCCTCCCGGGCAGCCATGATGCACATGCCGTGGTCGGCGATCGAGCCGTTGATGATGACCTTGTCGCCGGGCCGGATGCCTCTTCCCCTGCCGATCCCCGACCGGCCGGGGGATAGTTTGCCGATCCCTGTGGTATTGATGAAGACCTTGTCGGCCTTCCCCCTGTTCACGACTTTGGTGTCGCCGGTCACGATGGCGACTCCGGCCTTTTTCGCCTCCTCGGCCATCGACCTGACGATCCGTTCCAGGTCGCCGAGCGGAAAGCCTTCCTCGATGATGAAGGAGGCACTCAGGTAGAGGGGGTTGGCCCCTGACACCGCCACATCGTTCACCGTACCGGCCACCGCCAGCTTCCCGATGTCGCCGCCCGGAAAGAAAATGGGGTCCACCACGAATGAGTCGGTGGTGAAGGCCACCGCTCCGGAGTCAATCTGCAGGACAGCGGCATCCGTCTGCGCGTCCAGGATGTCATTGGAGAACCATTTCACGAACAGGCTGCTGATCAGCTCGTGAGAGAGCTGGCCGCCACTGCCGTGTCCAAGGAGGATGTTCTTTCTCATATTTTTTCTTTTATATACCCTACGAGGGTTAGCTAACCCTCGTAGGGTATCAATCCCGGTTATACCGGTAGTATGCATGACAAGCTCCCTCGTGCGACACCATGCAGGCGCCTACCGGGTTGTTGGGGGTGCAGGCCTTTGCAAACAACTTGCAGTCTTTCGGGTTCTTCACCCCTTTGAGGATCTCCCCGCAGATGCATCCCTTGTCCTCCCGCGTCGGCTCCACCTCGACCGGGACCTGCCGTTCGGCGTCATAGGCCGCATACTGCTCACGGACGCCCAGGCCGCTTTTCGGAAGCACCCCGAGGCCCCGCCACCAATCGTCCCTGAGTTCGAACACCTCCTCCAGCATCTGCCGGGCCCGGATGTTGCCTTCGGGCTTTACCACCCGGGTATAGGCGATCTCCACCCGGGGGCTGTTGGTCTCCACCTGCCTCACCAACATGAGGATGGCCGTGAGAAGGTCCACCGGCTCAAAGCCCGAGATGACGCACCCAAGCCCGTATTTCGCGGGAATATTCTCGTAGATGCCTGTGCCCGTGATGGTGCTCACATGGCCGGGCGCGATGTAGCCGTTGAGCTGCACCCCTTCGTCGATCAGCGCTTCCATGGCAGGCGGCATGATCTTGTGGGAGCTGAAGAGGTAGAAATTGCGGATGCCGGCCATCTGGGCCTTGACCACTCCGGCAGCAGAGCTGGGGGCGGTGGTCTCAAATCCGATGCCCAGGAAAATGACCTTCCTGGTCCTGTTTTTCCGCGCGATCTCCAGGGCATCCAGCACGGAATAGACGATCCGGATGTCGGCGCCTTTCGCCTTCTCTTCATCCAGCGATGATGTGGATCCCGGCACACGGATCAGGTCGCCGTAGGTGGTGATGATCACATCTTCCAGCCTGCTGTATGCGATGGCCTGGTCGATATACTTCCTGTCGGAAACGCAGACGGGGCATCCCGGACCCGAGATCAGGCGGACGGTCTCCGGCAGGAGTGAAGGGATGCCGAACTTCTGGATCGACATGGTGTGGCCCCCGCAGACCTCCATGAAGGATACCGCCTTCTTCGATTCCGACCGGATCTGCTCCAGCAGTCGGGCGACTATCTCTTTGTTGCGAAACTCGTCGATGTATTTCATATCCTGATGACTATGCGTTCTCTGGTTTCATTGCTCTTCTTTTTCCCGCGATGGCAAGCTGACCCAGTGCGATCCCCCCGTCGTTGGCGGGAACGGTGTTCTGGGTATACACCGTGAACCCTTCGCGCTCGAGCATCTGCTCGGTGCGGCCCAGGACATACCTGTTCTGGAATGTCCCCCCCGAGAGGGCCACCTTGTGCAGGCCGGTCTTTTTGCGCATCTCGAGGGCCATGCCGAAAAGTGCATGGACAAAGGTATTGTGGAATCGGGTGGCAAGCAAACCGGGTGCCACCCCCTGCTTCATTTCAAACACCATGGACTCGATGGCCGGGCCAAAGGAGACCTGTTCGCCCAACTCGAACGGGTAGGCATCCTCCACGCCGGGGACGATGGCGGCCTCCAGCCGCATCGGGGCTTCGGCGTGGAACATGGACCGGGTGCACAGGCCCAGGATGGCGGATACGGCGTCGAACAGCCGCCCGGCACTGGAGCTCAGGGGGGCGTTGATCTTTTTGTCAATGGACTGGAGCACCAGCCGGATGTGGTCTTCGGGTATGCCCGCGAGGAAGTCCCAGCGCTCATCAAAGGCGGCGGGACCGAGGTAGCGGTAGAGGTACGACAGGCCGGTCCGCCAGGGCTCTTTGGTGACCCGGTCGCCGCCGGGCAGCGGCACATAGTCGAAATGTCCGAAGCGACTGTACCCCGACAGGTCGCACACCAGAAATTCACCGCCCCAGATGTGGCCGTCGTCGCCCAGGCCGGTGCCGTCCATGCTGATGCCGATCACCTGCTCATCCAGGCCGTGTTCGGCCATCGCCGAGGCGATATGGGCGTGGTGGTGCTGGACCTCCACCGTGGGAAGACCAAGCTCCCTGGCAAACCGTGTCGAGAGGTAGTCGGGGTGCATGTCGTGCGCCACCAGGACGGGCTCACACCGGAACAATTTCTTATAGCGTTCAAAGGACTCGGCATAGAATTCGAGGGTCTCCAGGTTCTTCAGGTCGCCGATGTGCTGGCTCAGGATGGCCTGCCTGCCCTTTCCCATGGCAAAACAGTTCACCAGCTCGGCGCCGGCGGCGAAGATGCCGTCCACCTCCAGGTCCAGGTTGACAGGCGACGGGGCATATCCCCGCGAGCGCCGGAGGATGCGCTCCTTCCCGTTCACGACGAACGCCACGGAGTCGTCGGTGCGGTTATGGATATCCCTGTTGTAGACCAGGGTCGCATCGGCGATCCCGGAGAGGCCCTCCAGCGCCATGCGGTTATCGATCACAATGGGCTCGTCGGAGGTATTGCCGCTGGTGAGTACGATCGCCGGCAGGCCGAGCCGCCCGAAAAGAAGGTAGTGAAAGGGCATGTAGGGCAGCATGGCACCCACCGTGGGAAACCCGACACTCACCGGGGCAGCCAGCCGCCTTTTATCGGTCACGATCACGATGGGCCGGCGCCACGATTCCAGCGACCGCTGCTCCTCCGGCAACAGGGTGGCATACTCCCTGAGCGTCGCCATATCCCGAAACATGACGGCAAAAGGCTTGCCCTCCCTGTTCTTGAGGTGACGCAGCCTGCCCACGGCCGCTTCGTCGAGGGCATTGCAGGCCAGCTGGAAGCCGCCCACACCCTTGATGGCCAACACCTTGCCATCCACAAGCAAACGGGCCGTGGCGTCGAGGATCTGTTCCGTCCCTTTGACGGAACTTCCCTCCATAACGAGCTCGTACTCCGGGCCGCAGCTGCTGCAGGCCACCGGCTGGGCATGAAACCGGCGGTCGAGCACGTCTTCGTACTCCCTGCGGCAGACCGGGCACATGGCAAAGGGCTCCATGGTGGTCTTATGCCGGTCGTAGGGCAGGTCGCGGATGATGGAAAAACGGGGGCCGCAATTGGTGCAGTTGATGAACGGATAATTGATCCTGTGCTCCTGGCTCCTGAGGTCGGCGAGGCACGCATCGCACACCGCAATGTCGGGGCTCACGTCGGTGATCGCGTCGGAGGTATTGCTGCTCTTTACAATGGTGAATCCCTCCAACCGCTCCTGCCCGGTCTCCTCCCACCGGATGTCGGATACGGATGCCGCCGCCGGCGCCAGGCCGCGGATGTCGCGCACGAACGAAAGGATCTTGTCCTCATGCCCGTTCACATGGATCACCACACCGTCGTTCCTGTTCTCGACCCATCCCGGCAATTCATGCCGGTGGGCAAGGCGGTAGATGAAAGGCCGGAAACCCACCCCCTGGACCAGGCCCCTGACCTGTATGCGGTATGTCTTCTCCGGTATCCTCATTGCCGGCGAAAGATACGATAAATCCGCATTGGGCTACTGAAACGAGGACCGAAAAAAAACGGGGCACTTGGTTTCATGACGGAATTTTCGTATTTTAGTGCAAGTTGTTCCGCGGCGCCGATCCCGCCGGGATAAACAGTCAATCCATTCACATTCAAAAACAGAGGAGGTCTCCATGACGAAAATAGTATCCCTCAATGTAAAATGCCCGCATTGCGGGCAGTCCTTCATGGACCGCGTCACCATGCTCAAGGACAAGCCGAGCATCAAACTGAACATCGAGACCAGCCAGGACCGCGGCACCATCCGGCTGTGCTCCCTTTACGGCTGCTACGACCATCTGTGCGACATCGACCTCAGGGATGGCGAGATCGCCAGGTTCTACTGCCCGCAGTGCAACAAAGAACTGATCAGCAACGACGAATGCGACTCAGCCAACTGTAACGCGCCCATGGTCCCGCTGAACCTGATGCCGGGAGGCAAGGTATTCATCTGCTCGCGCAAAGGGTGCGAGAACCATTTCGTGGCATTCGAGGACCTGGCCACCGAAGTGAAGAAGTTCTATGACGAATACGGGTTCTAGGTCAGGGGGCCGCCTCAGACCGGAAGCCTGACGCTCCTCACATGGCGGACATTGACCAGCAGGTAAATGGCAAGGAAGACCGCCACCTCCAGCATGGTCTGCCATAGGTTCAGGTATAGGAACGAACGCAGCCATTTGTCGGCGAACACCTCCGCGGCAAGGACCGCAAGCATCACCAGCAGCCGTCCCAGGTAGGCCCGGGATGCAAAGAACCCGGCGGGATCCTGCAGGTAAAAGAACAGTACCAGCAACGCATAGGCCATCAGGGTGGAAATGGCGGCCCACAGGTAGCCGTATCCCGGCACCATGATCAGGTTCACGGCAATGTTCAGCAGGCTCGCCAGGGCAACACCCGTCACGATCTGTTTCAGCCTGTCGGCAAACTTGAACTTGATCTCGATGAACAGGAAAAGTCCGTAGAGGTATGCACTGACAAAGACCCAGGGCATGACCACGTAGCCGCTGCGGAATTCGGGGCCCAGCAGGATGTGTGCGATCTGCCTCGGGAACATGGACAGGTAGGTGATCAGGGGCAGCCCGAACAGCAAATAGACGAACAGGTAGTTCCCGATCAGGCTGTCGGCCGAACCGAAGTCACGCTCCAGCTCCCGGTTGAGCTTGGGGTTTATGGTGTTGAAAAAGACCGTGACGAGGGCCACCACGCTGAGCTGGCTGATGTTGTACACCTGGTTGTAGATGCCCACCGCGGCCATGTCCTGGAACAGCGCGATGATGTACCTGTCACTGGAGGTGATCACCAGAAAGAAGAAGTTGGATACCAGCCCTACGCTTCCGAACCGGAAAAGGACCGAGAGGGTCTCACGCGACAGACTGGCCAGGGATACCCGTACCCCTTCGCGGCTGAACAGCACAATGAACAGCAATACGGCGGCATCGACCAGGATCGTGCTTACCAGCACCGAGGTGATCCGGTAGTGCAGGCCGAAGGTCATCCCGTACAGCACCATGAAGCTCAGCACGGCGCGGGTGCTGTGTATCAGGTTGTATTTCACGGCTTTCCCCTCGAGCCTGACGACGATCAGGAAGAGGCCGATGAACTCCCGGATCATGACCTGGACGAAAGAGAGCAGGATCAGCTGGCGGACCAGCGGGGTGGCAGCGAACCCGTGCCATACCAGGGCGGCGACCAGCATCAGGGCCGAAGCCGCCAGGAAGATGAAAAGAAGGTTCGAATATAACCCCTTGAGGTTACCGCTGTTCTTGTATGCATTGTAGTACCGCCACAGGCAACTGGAGAGCCAGGAATACACGAAAATGGAAATGTAAGAGAAGGTAATGGTCACGATCCCCAGGTACCCATATTCCTCAGGAGTGAAATAACGCGTGAAGATGGGCGTTTTGACGAAGCCCACACCCATGGGGATGAGGGTACCCAGCAAATACCATCCCATGTCGAGGATAAACCTCCTGTTGTTGCCGTGCCCGTTCATCGTGTTCTGTCCGCTGTCAGTTTACCATAAAGACCGAGCAGGTGGGTGGCCATGTTCTCCCACCGGAAATGTGCGCGGGCGGCGGCCATCCCATTGGCGGCCATGCTCCCGTACCGCACAGGGTCGTTCAGGAGCTGCAGCATGGCATCGGCGATGGCCTGCGGGTCCTGAGGGTCCACGACGAGGCCGCAGTCATGCTCCCCGATGATCCGTGCGATGTGCCCGAAGTGGCTGCCCAGGATGGGCAGACCGAAGTTCAGGTACTCGAAGATCTTGATCTGCAGGATGATCCGGTGAGTCCGAATGGGCAGAAATATGCCCAGCCCGATCCTGCTTTTCAGGTAGTATTCCGTCACCTCACGGTAGGGCACGGCATCCTTCAGGGTCACGTGCTCCGCGAGCCCGTGCTCCCGGATGTAGGCTTCCATCTCTTCCCTGAGTTCCGGCGGGAAAAAGGTGCCCAGGAACAGGACCCGGATATCCGGCTTCACCTTCCGTGCTGCCCGGGTGGCCTCCAGGATCTTCATCGCCCCGCGGTGCACGGTGATCCCTCCCGTATAAATGGCGTCGTAGGCTTTCGCCGGGGAAGTGCCGCCCTCCTGCGCCGGGGGCAGGTCGGTATAGTTGTAAACGACCTCGACCGGTTTGCCCGGGTAATAGGCCCTGAACCGGTCGCGCAGATTCTCCTCCGTGGTGATGATCAGGTCATACCCCGCCGCCGCCCTGCGCTCCCAGTGCCGGGTGAGGAGGGCTGCCGGCCGCCTGAGGAGGCCTTTGAGGCCCCTGCGGGGCCAGTAGTCGAGGATGTTCTCCGGATACGGTTCGTGGACGTCGTAGACGATCCGGGGGTGGTGTGCCAGTTTGCGTAGCCGTAAGCCCAGTCGGTTCACCTTCAGGTCATGGATATGGTAAACGTCGGCCGCGACCTGGGCCGCCTCCCGGAACATCCGGTCATAGAGCCCGCCCGCCATGCGCTTGGCGAGGTAATTCCTCACCGGGCGGCCCGGAAAACGGTCGCGCCGAAGCCTGACGAACCGGATGCCCTCGGCGGTGGTGCCCCGGTCATCCTCCTCAGCGGCAAGGACAAAATGAACCTCGTAACCGGCGCGGGCCAGGGTCACGGCCTCCTTCCAGTAGATCCTGTCGTCGTACAGGTCGTGGCTGTCGGCCAGCATGCATATTTTACCCGCGCGGTCTCCCATGTCCGGACAAAGGTCTGAAATATTTTAAAACCGTTGATCGATGACCTTCACGGCATCCATCAGCCGCGCATCACCCGTGCCCCTCACCACATGGTAAGGGATCGGCCGGCGCCGAAGGCTGTCATGGTATAGGTCGAACAATTCCTGTCTCCTGTTAGGATGCTCACGGAGCGGATCGGGTTGCCAGGGCAGGTCGATGTCGGTGAGCAAAAAAAGATCGACCTGCTGCTTCTCCTCCATCTCCCGGATCCAGTCATGGCACCGGCCATAATTGAACTCACACCATATCCTCAGGACCGTGAACTCGGTATCGAGGAAAAGAAACGGCCCGGTGCAGGCGTTCAGGGTCCGGAGGATTTCCGCATGCTGCCCCCTGGCGATCACCAGGATGTCCTCGTAGGTATAGGGACGGCCCAGCGACCGCAGATACGGTCTGGCAAACTCCCCCGCCATGGCACCCCCGTAGTGCGCGGCGAGCGCCTGCGCAAGCCAGGACTTGCCTGTACTTTCCGGGCCTGTGATGGCAACTATCTTGGGTTGTCGGACCATTTACAAATCTTAAGGCAGGGAACCCCCTTGCGGGGTCCTTCTCTCTTTCAGTTTCTCCCTCCAGGCCAGGTACCCCATGACGGCCAGCACCAGGAACACCAGGAACTGGAAGCTCGTAAAGACAAGCCCCTTGTAGGCATACAACGGCACCGAGATCACGTCGCCAATGATCCAGAAGATCCAGTTCTCCAGCTTCTTGAAGGCCATCAGCAGCATCCCCACGATGAAGATAGCCGTGGTGAAGGTATCGATGTAAGGGACCTTCGTCGACCAGTATTCGTCATCGCCGGCCTTGAAATAGAACAGCAGCAGCAGGATGACAACCCCGGAAAAAAGGAACATCAGGATGGAATACACCCAGTCGCGCCTGCTGCTGGCCGTGATCTCCAGCGCCGGCTCGCCCGACTTCCTCGACCAGTTGTACCAGCCGTATACGCTCATCCCGAAATAGAACAGGTTGATGCCGGCATCTGCATACAACTTGATGTTGAAACAGATGTAGACATAGATGAGCACACTGATGATGCCGGTGGGATAGACCAGGATCTTCTCCTGCTTGGCATACCATACGCTGAGCAGGCCGAAGACCACGGCGATGAACTCGAGGAGACTGGTGTCCAGCAGGTTGTCCCAGAATGTATGGAAAATTGAAAGGATGATCATGACCCGCTAAATTACGGATTTTCCAACCCGGCGGCATGGAAAAAGTTGCAGCCTTCCGGTGCGTTGACCGTCAATCCCGGAGGTCGGCATTCACGATCTTGAGGACAAAGACCGAATGCGGGACCTCGAAGGACTTGCCGATCTCGGTGGTCAGGACCTCCATGACCCGGCGGTAATCACCGAACACCTGCGTGCTCATGCCATTGGTAATGGCCTCAATGCCTTCATAATTCCTGAGCCGCCCGATGAAGTCCAGGATGGGCGTCACGAATTCGGGGCGAAGCGGGTAATAGCTGATCTCGAC
Source organism: uncultured Bacteroidales bacterium (assembly GCA_964386225.1). Classification (GTDB taxonomy): domain Bacteria; phylum Bacteroidota; class Bacteroidia; order Bacteroidales; family JAADJA01; genus JAADJA01. Next base: position 14,046 of record CAYLTG010000019.1, on the reverse strand, counting down.
CGATGCTTTCATAGGGATGTGTTGTTTGGCCGTAAAAATAATCATACGGCGGGGAAAAGGGGGATGATTTCAGGAAATTCATACCTTTGAAAGCAAATTTCAGCCCATGAAGATCCTCAGACCAGTTGTCGCATTCGCCCTGTCCGCCCTGCTCCTGACGGGCTGCCTGACGGTGGAGAAGAAAGAATACACCTTTCAGCTCAAGGACAACAACACCGGCACCCTCACCATCAAGTTCATCAACATCATGTCGATGAAAGACGATGCGCTCGACGTGTCGCAGGGTGACTTCGAGGAGCTCGTAACCAAGTACATCGAGGGCAACGAGATCGAGATCGACTACAAGGATGCGCTGGTGCGCGGCAAGCGGCTTTTCGAAGAGAACGGGACCCTCTGCGGGGAGGTGGTCATCGACTTCAACAACCTGGCCAGCGTCGGGCTGTACCAGTACGACAGCAAGAGCCCCCTCATGTTCAACGTAGGTTCCTTCCTCGACAGCGAGACCTACCTCACCAGCAATGGGGAGTTCGGGGGCGAAGTGATGCCCGTGGTATTCTGGCCCAGGTCCCTGAAAACGCTCACCCTCACCACCTACATCACCGATCCCGATGAAACCACGGTGGGCCTGCTCACCGAGTACAATGAATGGAAATGACCGTGAACGGGATCGCACCCGGAATGGAATATGGCGGAGAACAAAAATCACGGAAAAGTGTTGAATACTATTGGAAACCTGAGCATCACATGAGGATCATCCTGTCCATAGCGATCGTTTTCAGTTACATGCTGGTACACTCCCAGCCTGCAGCCGGCACAGCCCCGGGCGACGGACCAGCTGCCGTTGGCATGGACGAGCCGGCCGGCAAGCGGAAGGTCCGGTTCAACATGGAGTTCGGGACCACCTTCATGGCAGGAAGCTTTGGCAACTATTTCGGCACCTATGTGGCCCCGCAGGTCAGTTACCCCCTCAGCAACCGCTTCCTGGTCAGCGCCGGAGGGTATTTCTCGGGCCTCTCCCCGGTGGCCCGGCAGGGCATGTCTGAAGCTTTCGGCTATCCCTACGCCCCCTTTTATTCCAGGTCGTACTTCTTTGTTTCGGGCGCCTACCGGCTCACCGACAATGTGACGGTGACGGGCACGGCCTACAGGGAGTTCAGTCCCTTCGGACCCGCACAGCTCCCGCCGGGCTTTTCACCCGAAGCCCGCGGGCTGATCATGGGCATCGACTACCGGATCGGCGACCACATCCTCATACGCGGCGAGGTGGAGGTCAGGGAAGGGTACAGCCCCTTCTACCACGATCCTTTCATGAACCCCGGGGGACGCCGGATGGTCAATCCCTTCTTCTACGGGCCCTGACAGCCCCCCTTCTGAAAACCGAACGGCACTCCTCCCGGTTCCCGGCCCTCCAGATGAATTTATTTTTGAGCATTTCCTGAATTTATTACATTTGTGTACCTAAAACACTGTAATAACAGCAAGAAAATAACCCATTGGAACCAGTTCTCACCATTTCCGGGCTGCATAAAAGATACGGCAGGATCCATGCCGTGAACGACCTGTCGTTTCAGGTCGGGAAAGGGAGTGTGTTCGGGATCCTTGGCCCCAATGGCAGCGGCAAAACGACCACCCTGGGCATCATCCTGGGCGTGGTGAATGCCAATGCGGGCAGCTATAGCTGGTTCGGAAGGCCCAATAGCAAGGAGGACAGAAAGCGCATCGGGGCCATCCTGGAACAACCCCTGTTCTATCCCTACCTTTCGGCTGAGAAGAACCTGGCGATCGTCGCCCGGATCAAGGGTATGGTCCACGCCGACATCGGCAAGGTGCTCCGGACCGTGGAGCTTTTCGACCGCAGGGATTCGAAATTCCGCACCTACTCCTACGGGATGAAACAACGGCTCGCCATCGCTTCGGCCCTGCTCGGCGACCCCGAGGTGCTCATTTTCGATGAGCCCACCAACGGGCTCGACCCGCGGGGGATCGCTGAGATCAGGGACCTCATCATCCGCATCGCCGCCCAGGGCATCACCATCATCCTGGCCAGTCACCTGCTGGATGAAGTTCAGAAAACATGCTCCGATGTCCTGGTCCTCAAGAACGGACAGCACCTTTTTTCGGGCAAGGTCAGGGATGTGCTCAACGTGACCGATACCGTGGAGGTGGCGGCTGCCGACGGACAGGCCCTGGCCATGGCGCTGGACGCCTTCCCGGGCGCGGAGGAGGTGACCGGGGACCAGGGCATGTTCCTGGTCAGGATGAAAGGAGGTGGCGATGCCGCCGAACTCAACCGGTACCTTATCACAAAAGGCATCGTCGTAAGCCACCTGGCCATGCGCCGGAAAAGCCTGGAACAGCAGTTCCTGGAAGTGTTAACCCCTGGGGAGAAATGATGAGGCATCTTCACATAGAGCTGATGAAAGTGCTCAGCTACAGGGCATTCTGGTTTATGACCGGGTTCTACCTGTTGCTCCTGGCCTTCATGATATTCGGCATTCCAAGCCTGATCGACTGGGTGGCAGAAAAATCGGGCGAACCGACCAGGTTCAGGATCTTCAAGGCCATCGTCTTCAATTTCCCCGACATCTGGCAGAACATCGCCTTCGTGGCCAGCATGCGGGTATTCATCAAGGTCATCCTGGGCATCATCGTCATCATCCTCGTCACCTCGGAATTCCACTTTATGACCGTCAGGGCGAACATCATCAACGGCTACGACCGGAAAGACTTCCTGCTGGGCAAGGTGGAGATGATCCTCTTCCTCGGCCTCGTGTCCACTGCCGTGATCTTCCTGTCGGGGCTCTACCTGGGGCTTGTCCATTCGTCCTCCAGGGAGCTGTCCGATGTCTTCGGCAAGATGGTGTACCTGCTGGGATATTACATCGAAGTCGTCACCTATTTGATGTTCTGCCTGTTCCTGGGGATCCTTTTCAAAAGGACGGGGATCACCTTCATCGCCCATTTCGTCTACCTGATCGTGGAGCCCATCCTGGACTACAAATTGCCGGAGAGCATCGGCCCCTACCTGCCAATGAATGTCATGAACGCAATAATCAAAACTCCAAATACGTCACTTATAAAGGTAAAATCCCCCGAATTCAATTTCGACTTCCAGGAAGCGATCAGTTTCGCCGATGTCGGATGGTGTTTGGGGTATGCGGCAGTATTCATCGGATTGTCCTATCTCATTCTGAAAAAGAGGGACATCTGACGGTGCAGCCATCGGGCCGGGTAAACTATTTATTCTAGCGATCAATATGCCATTGCGCAGCCACATCATCAGCCTTTTGCTACTGCTGCTCCTCGCTTCCGGCGCCCGGGCCCTGGATGCTGAAAAGGACAGCCTGTTGATCGTGCTGAGGACGACCAACGACCTGTCGGATAAAATACTGATCCTGAACAGACTGGCCGATATTTTCACCGGTGAGGACCCGGTGCGGGCCGAAGACTTCGCCACCCAGGCCCTGCTCATGGCTGAATCGACCGAGGACACCCCGGGGCGCGCCGAGGCACTCTACCACCTCGGGGTCCTGGCCCAGCAGGATGGCCGCCATGATCTGGCCGCAGAATACCTTGAGCAGGCTGAAAGCCTTTTCGAAAGGGCGAAAGACGAATACTGGACCGCCAGGGTGAACCTGGCCATCAGCCAGGAATTCAGGCGAAGCCTGGAGTATGACCGGGCACTTACCCTTTTGTACAGGGCAATGGAAACCTTCGAAAGCCGGAAACAGCTGCGGGATCTCGCCCAGACCTACAACGCCATCGGTCGGATATTCTACGACCAGGGCAACTACGACAAGGCATACGAGTTCTTCAACAAGAGCCTGGTCCTGTTCGAAAAGCTGGACGATGAACCCTGGAAAGGCCGGCTGTACAATAATATTGGTGAGATCTACCGGCTCAGGGGGGAATCCCCAAAAGCCATCGACTATTTCCACCGGTCGCGGTCCATACTTTTCCGTCTGAACGACCCTTCCCTCCTGACCGTCATTTACACCAACCTGGGGAACACCTACCTGGACATCGACCAGCTCGATTCGGCGCGACGCTTCCTGGCGATGGGACGGGAAATGGGCTTCCTCAGCAAGGACCCCCGGCGGATCACGGCCAACAGCATCTCCATGGGCAAGCTGGAACTGGCGCGCGGAAACCGCGCGGAAGCCCTGGAATACCTGCTGCAGGCCTATGAGAAAGCTGAGAAGCATGCCAGCTATACCAACCTGATGGAATCCTCCCGGCTGCTGAGCGCCATCTATACCGACATGCAGGACTACAAGAACGCCTACCGCTTTTTTGAGCGGTACCGGAACATGGACGACAGCCTGCACCAGGAAAACCACATGGCCCAGATAACCCAGCTGGAGATGAACCTCATCTACGACCTGGAGGACGAATCAAGGCGGCTGCAGGTGCAACGGATAAACCTCCAGTATTTTACGGTGGCCTTCATCCTGGTCAGTGTCATCCTGGTAGTCGTGCTGCTGTATGGCCGTCAGCGAATCAAAATGTCGCAGGCGAAGGTCATGCGCGAAAAGCTGGAGATAGAGAAGAAACGCTTGCAGGAAGAGATCGACAACAAGAACATGGAACTGACCACCAATGTGATGTTCCTTGTAAAAAAGAATGAGTTGATCACCTACATCTCCGAAAAATTGCTGAAAGCAAAAGAGGGGTTCAAGCCCTCGGTCCGCAAAGCGGTGGATGAGATCCTGCTGGACCTGAAATCGAACCTGGACCGCAACATCTGGCAGACATTCGAGGAGCGGTTCAGGGACGTCCACCATGATTTTTATACCAAGCTGAGCAACCAGTTCCCAGGTCTGACGGACAATGACCGGAAACTGTGTGCCTTTTTGAGGCTGAACATGAGCACCAAGGAGATTTCAGCCATCACGCACCAGAGCCCGAACACCATCGAGGTGGCCAGGACCAGGCTGCGGAAGAAACTCAACATCGCGAATACCGATGTCAGTCTGAACAACTTCCTGGCGAGCATATAATATGAGAACGATTTGTACGGTCATCGGCATCCTTTTTTACCTCCTGTCAGGAACAGCGGGTGCCACACACCATGCCGACAGCCTGCAGGCGTTGCTCGGGACCGCGATCCACGACACGCTCAAGGTGCAAATCCTGAACGAACTGGCCGAAGAGAACCGCTATGCCGACCATGAGGAGATGCTCAGGTATTCAGGCCGGGCCCTGGAGATTTCGCAGGATATCGGGTACAGGAAGGGGATCGCCGTGGCCTATAACAACATAGGGACCTATTACCGGATCAAGGGCATCTACAACGAATCCATCGATTATTATTTTGATGCGCTGGAGATCATGGAAGGACTGAAGGATGAACAGGGCATCGCCCGGTGCTACAACCTCATCGGCATCCTTTACTATGCCCTCGAGAACTATGAACTGAGCATGGAATACTATCTCCGGGCACTGGAAATGAACCTGGAACAGCAGGATAGAAGGTGGATCGCGGGGAACTCCAACAACCTGGGCATGGTGTACGAAAAAATGGGCGATTACGAAAAAGCGAAGGAGTATTACATCAAGTCGCTGGAAATGAACCTGGAACTTGGCGACAAGAACTGGATCGCCAACAATTACGGGAACCTGGGCAGCCTCTACCTGCTCACCGGCAACCCCGCCAGCATCGACTATTTCAACAAGCGGCTTGCGATCACCGAAGAACAGGCCGATACCATGGGCATTGCCTTTACCTTTTTGTACATCGGCGACTATTACCTGCAACAAGGCATGAACGAGGAGGCACTCCTGAATTACCGGCAGGCGCTGGAGTTCGCCCGGAAGACCCGGGCCCTCCTGATCAAGGCACAGGCCAGCAGGAAGCTCAGCACCACCCTGGCCGGACTCGGCGACCACCGTGCCGCACTGGAGTATGAAAAAATGAACAAGGTGTTCGAGGACAGCCTGAACCTGACCAATAACACCGAAAAGATCACGCGGCTGGAAATCCAGTACAAACACCGGAAGGAAAGGCGACTGAAAGAGCTGAGCCTGAAAAGATCGCGGACCATCCAGACGGCCTTCTCCATCGTGTTGTTCTTCCTGCTCATCTTCATCATTCTCCTCTTCAACCGGCAACGGATCAAGGCCAGGCAGAACCGGCTCGAGCATGACAAGCTGACCCTGGAGAACAGCATGCTGCAGGACGAGCTCCGCTACAAGGAAAAAATGCTGGAGGAAAACATCAACTTCCTTGTCGAAATGAACGAATTGCTTTCCGGCACCCTCGACCGGTTCAATTCCATCATCGAAAGCAGCAAACCCGAGAATAAGCGGATGATCAGGGAGATCATCACCACACTGCAGAGCGGCATCAACGACGACCTCTGGAAAGAGTTTGAGGTGCGGTTCAACCAGGTGAACAAGGATTTTTACGATCGCCTGAACGAACTTTATCCCGACCTGACGCCCAATGAAAAGAAATTATGTGCCTTCCTGAAGCTGAAAATGACCTCCAAGGAGATCTCTTCCATGACCTCCCTGAGCATAAAAAGCATCGAAACAGCCCGTTCGAGGCTCCGCAAGAAACTCGAAATCCAGGATAATGCAAAAAATATATCAGATTTCCTTTCAGAAATTTGATTTCACATCCCACTGATTTTCTGTTTATTAGAAATCAATGTATTGCTATTGAAGGGTGATAATTATCAGTTTGTAGGACAATGAAAGGGGTATAAAAACGCGCAGTACTGTTTTTGTAATATCCAAAAACTTGCACGGCAATTCTTTTAGGGCAATTTTTGCACCGCAAACAAAACATTACGTATGGAATACCAAAAAAGAGCTTCTGTTTCGGGAAGTTTGGATGAGGAGATCAGGAATTACATACAGAAGAAAAAAGACGAGAATTCGGCGCTCAAGAAACTGTTGACCGCCCTGGAAAGTGCGAAGAAGAACAGCGCAGAAAACTCGAAAAACTAAAAAGTTCTTTGAATTAGTGATGGATCAGAGCAACACGATGAACGATCTGTACCTGTCAGGGACGCAGGAGTCGAATGAGCTTCTCTATCGGCATTTCGCCCCGAAGATGTACGGGATCTGTCTTCGTTTTGCAGGAAATCCAATGGATGCGGATGACATTCTGCAGGAAGGCTTCCTGAAGATCTTTACCAAAATAAAGGATTTCAGGAACGAAGGTTCCCTTGAAGGCTGGATAAGAAGGACATTCATCAACACGGCTATCAACTTCTACAGGAAGAGCTCAAGGAATCAAAGGAACGGTAATCTGGATGGTATCGACATTTCGGATGAGAAGAACGAGATCATCTACGACAAGCTGTCGAGGGAAGAATTGCTGAATGTACTGCAGGAACTGCCGGTGGGGTATCGCACGGTCTTCAACCTGAATGTCCTGGAAGGCTATACCCACAAAGAGATCGGGGAAATGCTGGGCATCTCGGACAATACGTCAAAATCCCAGCTGACCCGTGCACGGGCCATCCTGCAGAAAAGGATCAGCAACATGGTCAGGGAACGGATCAAGGTCCCGTTTGAAGACCTGAAACTGATCCGCCCAAAAAAATCATCCACCCTGGGACAAGTGAATTACTCCCAGGCCGTGTGACCGCATCGTGTTGACGTTCTTATACTTAGTGAAAAAAGACAAATAATTGACGTTTTGTTGTCAGATCATCCAATATATTGACAATTGAATACGTTATATACTTTGGAATGAATTTTGTAGTAATTCGTTCAAACGTTCTTTAAAAAGATTAAAAGTAAGGTGTCTTTCCTTAATTGGTTTTGGTTAATAATTAGGTTTATTCTTTTCCTTTCTTACATAGCCTTACTTTTAAACCGGTGGCGGCGAAAGCCGTTACCGGTTTTTTTGTGCATATCGTGTTAATTATTTTTTAAATTATATTTGATTTAGTTAGATATTGTATTATCTTTGTACGAAAGGTCGATAAATCCATTACTAAAGATATTCAAGACGAAGTAAGGTGAACATCCTTCAAAAATTGGTTTTGGTTAATAATTAGGTTTATTCTTTTCTTCTTTTCATCACCTTACTTTATAGCAGGCAAGAGAATCGCTCTTGCCTGCCTCTTTTTCAGCCGGTCGGATTCTGTTTGGCGGGCCGGCGCCATGGCCTTCTTTTTCGTTTATCTTTGGCGTGAATTTCCATGCACGAATGAAGATCGCGGCATACATGACGGCATTGATGTGGCTCCTCGCCGGGGGTGCCGCATCGTTCTCCCAAACATCGGATAGCCTGCCCGGTTACCTGTCCGATCCATCCGTCCACCGCATCAACACCCTGCCCCCGCATGCCACTCTGTACCATGCACGGGATGTCGCAGCAGCCAGGAAAAGGGATCCGCGCCAGCTTCCCAATTACTTGTTCCTGAACGGGAAATGGAAGTTCCACTGGGTCAGGAAGCCGGCCGACCGGCCCGCGGGGTTCCAGATGCCACATTTCAACGATTCGTCCTGGGCCCTCATCGACGTACCGGGCCACTGGGAGCTGAAAGGGTTCGGGGTCCCCATCTATACCGATGTGGAATATCCATTCCCCTGCGACCCGCCCAACATCCCGGAGGAATACAACCCCGTGGGCTCCTACCGGACAAGCTTCGAGGCATCCACCGCATGGTCGGGCCGGAAGGTGATCCTGCACGTCGGGGGGGCCCGCTCGGCCTACTTCCTTTGGCTTAACGGCGCTTTTATCGGCTACGCCCAGGACAGCAAGTCCCCCGCGGAGTTCGACGTGACCCCCTTCCTCCGCCCGGATACCGCCAATGTGCTCGCCATGGAGATTTTCCGCTGGAGCGACGGCAGCTACCTCGAAGGACAGGATTACTGGAAGGTGAGCGGCATCGAGCGTGACGTCTACCTCTATGCCGTCAACGAGACCTACATCCACGACGTGTTGGTCACCACCGACCTGGATGACACGTACACCAACGGCATTTTCAACATCGACATCCTCATCCGCGGGGAGAACCCGGGATTCACCACCTATGTGGAGGTCCGGGACAAGTTCAACGGCCGGCCGGTCTTCAATTATTTCTCCGGCAACAGGAGCGCCTTTGCGGACGGGTTCATCCTGGAATCGATCCCCGGCACCGAGGTCCAGCTTGTGAAGAAATGGTCGGCTGAAACGCCCAACCTCTACGAGGTGCTCGTCTACCTGGCCGACGCGCAGGGTAGCCTGCTGGATGCGGTATGCCTCAACACGGGATTCAGGAAGATCGAGGTGACCGGTGGGCAGCTCCTGGTGAACGGCGTACCCGTGCGGATCAAGGGGGTGAACAGGCACGAGCATGACCCGGTCAATGGCCGGGTGATCACCACCGCCTCGATGGTGAAGGACATCCGGATGATGAAGGCCGCCAACATCAACGCCGTGCGGAGCAGCCACTACCCGAACAGACCCGAATGGTATGCCCTGTGCGACCAATACGGGCTTTACGTAATCGACGAGGCCAACATCGAAGCCCATGGAAGCGATCCCTACAACCCGGTGAGGACGCTGGCCGACAAGCCCGCCTGGCGGCATGCATTCCTGGAACGGACAAGGAACATGGTGGAGACCAACAAGAACCATCCTTGCATCATCGGCTGGTCGCTGGGCAACGAAACCGGCTACGGGGAGAATTTCAGGGAGACCTACCGCTGGACCCGTGACCGCGACCCCTACCGGCCGGTGCTGTCGGAAGATGCGGGAAAGGAAGGGCTTACCGACATCTACTTTCCCATGTACAAATCCATCGGTTTCATCGAGGAATATGCCCGCTCCGGGGGTGACAAACCCCTCATTCTCTGCGAGTATGCCCATGCCATGGGCAACAGCGTGGGCAACCTCCAGGATTACTGGGACGTGATCGACCGCCACCCCAACCTGCAGGGAGGATTCATCTGGGACTGGGTCGACCAGACCTTCCTCAAACACGATTCGCACGGAGAGGCCTTTTGGGCCTACGGCGGCGACATGGGTGACTCGGGCATCCCCAACGACTCGAATTTCTGCGCCAACGGGCTTGTGCAGGCCGACCGGGTGCCCCATCCCCACCTCCTGGAGGTGAGAAAAGTATACCAGCCCTTCCACTTCGAGGCCGTCGACCTGGCCGACGGGGTGATCCGCATCCACAACCGCCATGACTTCCTCGACGGAAAGGACTTTGAATTCGGATGGGACATCACGGCCGACGGCGACACCCTGGCATCCGGGGCCTTTCCTTCCCGGGAGATCGCGCCGCACGCCTCCAGGATCTTCCTGCTCGACCTGCCCGGTATCGCTGCGCAGCCGGGAACGGAGTATTTCCTCAACCTCCGAGCCCGCATGAAGAACGGCTCAGGCCTGCTGCCTAAAGGGACCACCGTCGCCCGGGAGCAGTTCCTCCTGCCCTACCGCGAACCCCCGTTGTCGCTGGATGGCACGGCATACCCGCAGCTCGGGGTGCGCATGCTGGGCGACACCCTGGTCATCCGCAACGATTCCATCGTCCTTACCTTCCTGCACAGCAAGGGTGCACTTATCTCCTACCGCTACCTGGACCGCGAGCTGATCCTGGGCGGACCGGCCCTGAACCTCTGGCGCCCGCCCACCGACAACGACCTGGGCAACGGCATGCCCGGCAGGTGCGCCCGCTGGAAAAATGCGTGGCAGGAATCGCAGCTCAGGGAGGCCAAGGTAATCGACCGGGAAGACGGGAGCCGCGAAGTGACCTACAGCTTCGTGCACCCCGCCAGCGAAGCCGCCTACATCATCACCTACGGCATAAGGCCCCGGGGGTACCTGGTCGTCGACCTGGAGTTCCTGCTCCCCCGCGCCGGCCAGCCCGAACTGCCGCGCCTGGGGCTGCAGCTCACCCTGCCGGCAGCATACGACAGCGTTGAATGGTTGGGGCGCGGCCCCCATGAATCGTATTGGGACCGCAAGACAGGGGCATTTGTCGGGCTTTACCGGGGTACCGTGTGGGAACAGCACCACCCCTATGTGCGCCCGCAGGAAAACGGCAACAAGACCGACGTGCGGTGGATGGCCCTCCACGACGACGCAGGCATTGGCCTGATGGCCCTGGCCGGCGCGCCGTTCAGCACCAGCGTGCAGCAGTACGGGCAGTCCGACCTCGACCCCCCGGCCAACGGGGAGCCCCAAAGGCACACCTGCGACATCAGGCCCCGGGACCTCATCACATGGAACATCGACTACGGGCAGATGGGCGTGGGGGGCGACAACAGCTGGGGAGCCAGGACGCATGAGGAGTACACACTCCGGGAGACCTTCTACAAATTCAATGTGGTGCTGGTCCCCTTCGCCAAGAAATATTCGGATCCGCGTCAATTAAGTAAATATCGTTATGAATAGGTATGTTTTTCCTTTTTTCGCACTCCTGCTGACCTGCCTGGGCTGGCAGCCCCTGGCGGGCCAGTACCTCAGCGGTTATGGCCATGCCCTGCAGGGGGAGACCATCGATTATGAATCGCAACAGCCCGATGCACAGGAGGCGCTGCTGGTGCGCTCGCTGGAACAGCGGAAGTACATCGAATGGGAGACCGACACCGTCCCCCGCGCCCACCCGACCGACACGGTGGAGTTCATCATGATCGCCGGGATCGACGTCAATCCCGAGAATAATCACAGCTTCAGGATGTTCATCGACGGGGAGCACCAGTTCACCTTCAGGAACCCGCTGGACACGCTGACCACCGAATGGCAGCTGGAGGGCCGGAACGGGGTATCGCTCCGCATGAAAGGGGTAATGATCGACAAATACGGTGATCTGTTCAGCTACCTGTTCCTGTCGGTACCTGCCGGCCAGGTCCGTCCCGGCCGGCCGGTGACGATCAGGGTGGAAGGGGAATCGGCGGGCAGCAGAAGCTGGTTCATGGTTTTCAAATACACCGCGGTGCAGCAGGTCAAATTCAGGCAGGAAGAGGCCCTGGTCAGGCAGGGCGACGCTGAGCAACAGCTTGTCCGGATCGACCTCCTCCATTTCGCCCAGCCCGCCCTGGCCACCATCCAGATCGGTAAGTCAAGACACACCCTTCCGGTGGAGCTCGGTTTCAACATGGTGCGCATACCCGTCGAAAAAGTGGAGTCGCCGACAACGGTCACCGCCACGGTGAGGCTCAACGACAGGGAGATCGCAAACACCGAACTGCTGATCAGGCCGGTGGAGCACAAAACCATTTACCTCCTGCCCCACTCCCACCACGACATTGGTTACACCCATGTGCAGGAGGAGGTGGAGGCGATCCAGTGGCAGAACATCCGCGATGCCGTCGCCTATGCGGAAGAGACCCGCGACTATCCCGCCGGTTCACGTTTCAGGTGGAACAGCGAGGTGATGTGGGCTGTTCAGAGCTACCTCGCGCATTGTTCGGAAGAAGAGCGGGCGTCGCTTGAAAATGCGGTCAGGAACGGTTCGTTCGAGCTGAACGGATTCTACGCCAACCTGCTGACAGGGCTTTGCCGCCCCGAGGAGCTTTACCGGATGTTGGAACACGGGGTGAAGGCGGCGGATGAATTCGGGGTGGAGGTCCGGTCGGCCATGATCACCGACATCCCCGGGTATACATGGGGCATTGTCCCGGTAATGGCGCAGAGCGGGATCCGTTATTTTTCCATCGGCACCAACACCTTCCACAGGATCGGCGACATCATCGAGACGTGGGGCGACAGGCCATTTTACTGGGAATCCCCTTCGGGAAAGGAGAAAGTGCTCTGCTGGGTCCATGGCAAGGGCTATTCGGAATTCCATACCGGCCTCGCCTATACCCTCCTGCGCAACAAGCTCAAGGAGCAGCTCATCTTCGACTACATCCATGAACTGGCAGGGAAAGGGTACCCCTATGATTTGGTCACCATGCGCTATAACATCGGCTCCGACAACGGCCCGCCCGATCCTCACCTGTCCGACATCGTCAGGAACTGGAATGAGCGCTACAGCTCGCCCCGCCTGGTGATCTCCACGGTGACCGAGGCGTTCGGGCTGTTCGAGGAGAAGTACGGCAGCAGCCTGCCCACCTACCGGGGCGATCTCACCGGCTACTGGGAGGACGGCGCCGCCTCGTCGGCTGTTGAAACAGCCATCAATCTGGCCAGTGCCGAGCGGCTCACACAGGCGGCCACGCTCCATGCCATCACCGACCCCGGGGCCTACCCCGCCGGAAAGTTCGACATGGCGTGGGAGCAGGTGCTCCTGTTCAACGAACATACATGGGGGTCCTGGAACAGCATCAGCGAGCCCGACAGCCCGTTCACGCGGCAGCAGTGGAACACCAAGAGGTCGTTCGCACGCAACGCCCAGTCCCTTTCCACCGGGCTGCTCAGTGATGCGGTGCCCGCTTCCGCCGCCGAGACCGCCACCCAGGTGGATGTCTTCAACACCTCCTCGTGGGAACGGACCGACCTGGTGACCGTGCCTGCCACCTATCGCACGCGGGGCGACCGTGTCCGGGATGAGGAGGGCACGATCATCCCCAGCCAGCGCCTTGCTGGCGGCGAACTGGTGTTCGTGGCCGAAGGGCTGCCACCCTTTTCCAGCCGGCGCTACTTCTTCGAACCCCTGCCCGAGCCGAAGGCGCCGGGCGATGAGACGGACGAGCAGTTCTTCCCCTACAGCCACATCACCCTCGACCTCGACGAGGCCGACGGCAGCATCCGCTCCCTCAAACTGGCCGGCATGGGGGGTGAACTGGTCGGGGACCTGCAGCACGGCCTCAACAGGTACCTCTACGTGGAGGGGCGCAGGCCCGTCAATGCGAAAGAGGCCGGCCAAAGCAGCGTGGTGCTCGCCGAGGAGGGCCCGGTGCTGCGAAAGATCCGCATCGAATCGGAGGCACCCGGCTGCGACGGCCTGGTGCGGGAGATCACCTTCTACCAGCGCCTCGACAGGATCGACATCACCAACACGCTGGACAAGAAGGACATCCTCGACCCCGAAGGGGTGCACTTCGTCTTTCCCCTGCGGGTGGACGGCGGGAAGGTGCGCATCAGCAACGCATGGGGATACTACGAGGTGGAAAAGGAGCAGATGCCCGGGGCCAACAGGAATTTCGTCA
>CAYLTG010000018.1:9586-37521 GCA_964386225.1 uncultured Bacteroidales bacterium | reverse complement strand
AACTTGTCGTCGTTGGCGCTCAGGATCAGCACCCGGATGTCCGGGTGTTCCCTGGAAAGGATCTTGGTAAGCTCGATGCCGGTCATGCCGGGCATGGCCACGTCGACGATCATGACATCGGCCTCTTTCTTTTCCAGGAGGCCGAGCGCCTCGTGCCCGCTGGCTGCCTCTCCGGTGATCTCGAGGTCGCTTTGCCCGATGAGCAGCGAATAGATGCCATCCCTGACGATCTTATGGTCGTCCACGATGATGATTTTTGTCTTTCTCAATTCAAGTGCTTTATCTTCGTAATGTCGGTTTTCATTGGTCCGGCTTCACCACCGGCAGCGTAAAGGAGAAAATGCTCCCTTTCCCTTTTTCGCTTTCGACGGATATGGTGCCCCCGTTCTGCTCCACAAATTCGCGGCAGATGATCAGCCCCAGTCCGGACCCCTTCTCCTCCGAGTTCCCGATGCTCTTCACATCCCGGTCGATCCGGAACAGTTTTGCCTGGTCTTCCTCTGTCATGCCGATGCCTGTATCTGCGACGGCGACCGTCAGGTTGCCGCCGGTATTGTCCGTGCTGATCGTCACCCTGCCGCCCGGGGGGGTGAACTTGACACTGTTCGTGATCAGGTTGCGCAGGATGGTGCGGACCATGTTCTCATCGGCATAGGCCTTGTCGGAACCGTTGGGGATGTATTCGATGCGGATGTTCTTCTCTCCGGCCCTGACGCTGTTGAGGTCGACGGACCTGCCGATCAGTTCCCCGACACTGATCTCCGCCGGTTCGTAGCGGGCCGACCTTCCCTGGGCACGTGCCCAGAGCAGGAGGTTCTGCATCAGCTCATGCACTTGCTGTGTGCCGCTGTGCATGGAATCGATCAGCCGTTTCAGCTCCTCTCCCGATAGTTCGCCGAAATTCTCCGCTGCGGCCTGGGCCACGTTGCGGATCCCCGCCATGGGGTTGCGAAGGTCGTGGGAGATGATGGCAAAGAACTTGTCCTTGGTGGCGTTCAGCGTTTCCAGCTGGGCGTTCTGTTGTTGCAGCAGCCTGTTCACCCGGTGTTTGAAGCGGTAGCGCGCGACCAGCAGCAATACGATTGCCGCCAGGAGCAACACCGTGCCTACCATCGAATACAGCTGGATGTTGGCCTTTCTGAGTTTCAGGCGGTCGATCTCCTTTTCCTTGTTCAGCAGGGCGATCTCCTGTTCCTTTTTTCCCGTTTCATATTTGGTCTGGAATTCGGTCATCAGCTGCTGTTCGTTCTCCGTGAAAAGGGAGTCCTTCCTGGCAGCGAGGGCCTTGAATGCTCCAAGCGCCTTTCTGTAATCGCCGGCCCGTTCATACACCTGCGCCAGCAACCCGTAGTTGGCCACGACCGACTGTGCCAGTCCCATCGAGTCGGCAATGCGAAGGCTCCCGAGGTAATAGGTCTCAGCCGCCTTGTACTTCCCCAGTCTGGCAAACTGTTCCCCCATCGAGCTGAGGACATAGGCCTGTCCTTCGGGGTGGTCGAGGGCCCGGAAACGGGCCAGGGAGAGCTTGTAGAACTCCATCGCTTTGGTTGCATCCCCCGTGGCGTCATATACCTGTCCGAGGTTGTGGTAGCGCACCGCGATCCTGTACCGGTTGTCCATGCGGGTGTCGATCTCCAGTGCCTCCAGCAGGTATTTCAATGCGCTGGCGTGATCTCCCAGGGTCTTGTAAACCATGCCGATGTTGTTGAGGCGGATGGCGATGCTGTTCTCGCGGCCGGACTTCCTGGCGTATTCCAGCGATTCCTCGTAATAATCCAGTGCCAGTTCATATTTCCCCCACGATTCATAGATCTTGCCGATGTTGTTGTAATCGACGCTGATGAAATAGGGGTCGCCCAATCCCTTGTCGATCTCCAGGGCTTCGGAATGGTACCGGATGGCCGAATCGTATCGTCCCCAGTTATTGAAGATCATGCCGATGTTGTTGAGGTTGGTGGCGATCTCCGGCCTGTTGCCGATGGCCCTGACGATCTTCAGGGCCGACTTGTAATGCGACACCGCCCTTGGGTAATCGGCCATCCGGTGGTAGCAGAATCCCACATCTCCAAGCCGTTCGGCATAATGCAGGCTCATTTCGCCGTGCACCTCTTTTTCGATCGCGGCAGCGGCACGATAGTGCTCAGCGGCGGTCGCGAAGTCGTACTTATAATAATATGCGTCGGCGCGCAGGCGCGTCAGGTGGGCCTTTTGCTCCAGGGTCAGGTCCTCCTCCGCCTCTGCCAATCCAATATAATAAAGAGAGGAATCGGGATTTGAATCCGAATATCCTTCTGCCAGGTTTTTCCACTGGTGGTAATTCAGGGTGTCAGGATGCTGGTCGTCCACTCCAAGGGCTGTTTGCTGCGGGCCGGGGCTCGCCAGGAGAATGGTCAGGATCAGCAATGCTTTGGGGACGAGGGAGCCTCTGCCCGGCAGGGAATTGCCATACGCCCTGATTCGTGCCCTGAAATGGTGAACGGCCGCTGCGGCCACATCCGGCAGCCGGCCAGATTGCCCGGTGACCACTTCCGAAAATTGATAAACCCAATGAAACTCCATTAACTCCAGCCGATTTGCAGAGGCTAATATAATAAAAAACCACCGCCGGCGTCAACTGAATTTCATGAATACAGGAATTCAAGCATGCACTCAGAATTTGTATCAGATTGATTGTAAGGGTGTAATGGGTATTGATCTCAGGATTTTATCCGGGGGAAATATTTGCAAGGGAGGATCCCCGCAATGGGTACCGTCGCCCCCGGTCGCAGCGGGGCCTCACCAAGGCGCATGCTACAGGTGTGACGGTTTTTTTTCAAAATGGCGGGCTTTTATTCAATCGGTAAGGGATTTTCACCCAAAGGTTTCGGGGATTTTACGGATTGTTTTGTGCGGGTGGGCGAACTAATTTAGCATTGTCCATTGATACTTCCGCACAGATCGAAAGGAGAGTCATTGGCACAGAGAACTGAAGCACTCATAAATCCACAAAAATTGACAATCATGAATTTCAAAAGGAACACACCATTGGGAAAATTGTACAGGGACGGGGAAGAGATCATCCGGAAAGGGGAGCCGGGTGACTGCGTCTATGTGATCCAGGAGGGGCAGGTCGAGGTGATCGACAGCAACGGACAGGGCGAGGTAAAGCTTGCCGTGCTCACGAATTCCGAGTTCTTCGGGGAAATGGGCCTGTTCGAGAAGGACGTACGGTCCTGCACCGTGAGGGCACTCGGCGATGTGCGGGTGATGACCATCGACCGGAGGAACTTTTACCAGACGATCCAGAAGGACCCGACAGTAGCCTACCGCCTGCTGGAAAAAATGTCGAGACGTCTGCGCGAGACCAACAAGCGCCTGGCGTGACCTGAAACACGAAAGCCATTAAGGAAAAATACTTTATTTGGTAAGCCCAGGGAACAGGCCGGACCTAGGCGAGGCGCCGGCCTGCTCCCGCCCCCAGGGGTCGGCATGAAAAAAATACAGGTTGTTGTTTGAAATAAACTCCATTGCTCACCGCACTTCTGCTCACTTAAGTTGCTTCAGTCTATTTCTTTCCGGGCAGTAATTATTCATGGCAGTTCCCCTCTGCCATGAATTTTTTTTGCCGGCCCCCGTCGCGGGGTCAACAAAAAATCCCGGCCGTCATAAACGGCCGGGACCTGCATCCAACAATTTAACAGAAATTTAGCAACTGATCGAGAATCTCACTTCTTTAATTAACTGCGAATTTTTTAACATGCACTTTGTCGTCCGTTTGCAGGTTAATCAAATAAATTCCCTTGCTAAACCCTAAAAGATCAATTTTATGTATTGCATTGGAACTATTAGGTTCAACAGATACGCGGTAGAGTTCCTGTCCCGAGACGCTCACCACGGTGATGGTGGAGGGCGAGGCGAGCTCACCCAGCTGAACGTTGAGGCTGGTGGTTGCCGGGTTGGGGTAGATGGTCATGAGGTCGTCTGCTGATGCACCGGCCGGGTCCGTGGCCATCGGGGCGCCGGGCAGGGCCGTCGAGATGACGGGGCCGCTTGCAACCCTCAGGCTGGCGCCATCGACCGTGCAGGAGTTGAACTTGAGCTGGGTGACCACATGCTGGGTCAGCGGCTTCAGGTCAACATAGAGCAGGACATCCCCATTTCCGGGCATGTTGTGGTAATTGCCCGCTTTGATCCGGATGGTGCCGTCGGGTGATACGAAGGTCTTCAGGGCATAGCCCTCGAGCTGGGTGTTTTCAGTGATGACCCCCTCGAACTTCAGCACCTTGGGATTGATCTTGAACTCCAGGTCCACGATCTTTGGCGGTTTCACCTGGTCCCTGTAATTCATGACAGGGACCACCAGCCCGTAGTTGTTCTGGTTCGTGGTTTTCTCCACGAAAGGATAGATCTCTGCGCAGAAGCAGCAGCCCGACAGGTAGCCGTCGTTCCCTTCGGATGAATTGTCGCAGGTCTGCACACTGCAACCCTCCGACATAAGCCAGTTGCCGACAAGGCCCTCGGCCTCGGGGGAGACCTGCGAGCTGAAATTCTCGAAGATATCGTTCCCGGTCCTGGCGATTCCCCAGACCCTGACATCATCAATGTCGCCCTGGAAATAATTCTCATTGCTCATGCTGCTCTTGCCGAGCGTCAGCGGGTAGCTGGTGTTGGCGATGTAGCCGTGGGCCATCCTCGAGCAGTCGGGCTTGCCGTTGAGGAACAACCGCATCGACTGTCCGTCGTATACGGCAGCCACATGGTACCAGGTGCCGGCTTTGATGGGCTGTATCGATTTCAGGCTGGCGAAGGGAAGACGGAACTCCAGGGCATAGTCGCTTTTCAGCTGGGTCAGCAGCAATTCGTAGCCGATGCCCGGTCCGCCCTTGGAGATGAGCCTGGGTTCGATCTGCTCCTTGTCACCCATCTTGAACCAGGCTTCCATGGTCAGCTGTTTGGCCATGCGCAGCGTGGGATCGTCGAAGACCATGACCTTGTCGTCCTTCCCGTCGAAATCCATGGCATTCCCGCAGGGAGAGAAGCATATGTATTTTTCAATGCTTTTGGTGCCGTATGTCCCGTTGTTATATACGGGGAGTACCGTGTAGGAATGCTTGCCATGCAGCGGTTCTTTGTCGGTGAAGAAGTTGTTCTTGACAAGGCTGATGATATTCCCGTCCCTGAAGACGTAATATCCCAGCACGCCCTGTGCGTAGGCGGGCGGGGTCCACTTGAGCTGGACCTCCGTCCCGGTGTTGCTTGCTTTGACCAGCGAAGCGGAGTTGGCATTGACAACAACCATCTCATGGCCGTTGCTGCGCAGCACGTTCACTCCGTTGTGCGAATCGCCGACCATGTAGTCGATCTTGAACTTGCCGCTGTGCGTCCCCACCGCGATGAGCGGATAGGCATGGAATACCCCGTGGGCGTCGATCATGGCCGTGCCCTCGGCTGCCCACCAGATGTACCCCTGGGGGGCTGGGTCGATTTTCTGCATATGATCGGCCAGCACCTGGTTGTACTTGAATTTGCCGACGATCATCGAGCTGCCGTTGTAATCCCTGGTGTAAACGAACCCGTTCATGACATCCCAGGATTCATGGACCAGGAACCCGATGTAAGGGATCACCGGTTTGTCGGAGATGTTGTAAACCTGGATGCACAGGTCGGGACTGAGTGTTCCCGTACCGTGCAGATCCGTCGACTGGTCAACGTACACGATCTCGTAGCAGGAACAGAGAAAACCAAGCGGAAGCACGATTGCCGCAAGTTTGCAGAAGCGTTGAAGTAGTTTTTTCATGGTAACCTCCTTTTTTAGAGTTCAGAAAGAGAATTTGGTTTGGTGAATGAGAATTGTAATCAATCGTTGCATTTCCCATTGCAAATGGGGTACCATCCGTTGCATCCCTCCGGGCCTGAAAAGCCCGGCATTGCGGAAGCCTTGATATGGCTGAATGACCGGCGATGCTCCCTTTGAATTTTTTTCTCGCCATGTTCCCTTGCCGATCCGTTTCGGACAATCGGATCGATTTTGCTATAGCAGTATGCGTCATCGGGGTGATGACCAATCCGCATCCGGCAATCAAAAAAGCTCCTCTTCAACGGAGGAGCTTTGTTGTTCAATTGGCTTTTGGATCCTTTTCCCTTCCGGGTTCTTTGATTTTGGTCCCTGTCGTCAAGGCGCTCAGAGGAGGAAGAACTGCTTCCACTGCTCCAGTGAGCCGTATACATATGAAATGCTGTGCTTGTACCTGACCGCAGCGATGTAGACCGGCCTGTCGACCAGCAACATGTCGGGCGACAGCTGTGCTTTCATGGCTTCAAAGAGCCCTTTGCTCTTCAGGGCCTTTTCCAGCGGGATCAGGTTGGACGTCAGGGCGAACATCTGTGAGTCGCTGTTGTGTCCGAAGAATGCCACCCACTCATCGTAGGTCCCTGCCACGTAGTAGATCCTGCGGTTGAAGCGGACCGGTTCGGTGTACATCGTTTTCTCTGTGATAAGGATCTGGGGAGAGACCTGCGAACGGATGGCCTTCACCAGATCGAGCGAGTGCGCCGCCTTGGTCAGCTGGATGATGATCGTTTGTACCGGAACATCATTGGGGGCCTGTTCCACCGGCCGGTCCACCTGGGCCGTGCTCAGGCTCGCAATCCCGACGATCAGCGCGATTGCGATCATTCTTGTTGTTTTCATGGTTACCTCCTTTTTAAGGTTTAGAAGAAAATTGGTTGTATTGATGAGAATCAGTCAGGTACCTCCTATGCAAAAGCAGTACCTCAAGTGAATGGATCTGGGATTATTTTCCGTCGTGACTCAGAATGCCAGTGATCACGGGCATTTCAGGAGCACTTATTTTTGTGCCCGGTCTGACTTTCACAGGGATTCGACGAGCACGGATCCTTTTTGCTTCATTCTGCTATAGCAAAATACTGGGGCCGGATCGGAAGGGCTCAGATCCCGTTCAGGTGAGGAAGGTAATCGGAAGGCAGTATGCTGTATTTCTTTTTTTTCCTGAGCAGCGTGTCACGGCTTATGCCAAGGAGTTTGGCAGCATGGGTGATGTTTGAGTTGCACTGGATGAGTGCGTTGATGATCAGTTTCCTTTCATGTTCCTCCATGTTCAGGTTCTCCTCTTCTTCACCGGGTCTCAGGCCATTCTCTGTGTGATTCAGCTGGAAATGCTCCGGCCTCAGGGAGCCTTTTTCCGAGACCAGCATGGCCCGTTCCACCAGGTTGCGGAGCTCCCTCACGTTTCCCGGGAAATAATATGACTTCAGCAGGGTAAAGACCTCGGGATGGATGAACCGTTTCTTCTCTTGCCTCCGTTCGGCGATCTGCTGGGCAAAGAAGCAGGTCAGCGGCGTGATGTCCTGCTTTCTCTCCCTCAGGGGAGGGATGTTGATGACCAATGTGCTGAGGCGGTGGAACAGGTCGGCCCGGAGCTTTTTGTTCTCCACCAGCTTCTCGGGCTGGCTGTTGGTGGCTGAAATGATCCTGAAATTGCAATCGATCTCGTGGGAGCTGCCGAGCGGTTTGATCTTTTTTTCCTCGATGGCCCGGAGGAGTTTTGCCTGGAGGCCGATGGGCATTTCCGAGATCTCGTCAAGGAAGAGGGTACCCCCTTCGGCCAGTTCAAAGCAGCCCTTCCGGTCCTCGACGGCGCCGGTGAAGGTCCCTTTTTTGTGGCCGAAGAATTCGCTTTCGATCAGGGACTCGGGGATGGCGGCGGAATTGACCGGGTAGAACCGCCTGGTCTTCCGGTCGCTGGTATGGTGGATGATGCGGGCGATGATCTCCTTCCCGGTCCCGTTCTCCCCGGTGATCATCACGCTGATGTCCTTTTCGGCCGAGGCCAGCAGGGCCAGCCTCAGGACCTCCCGGATCTTGGCGCTGCGCCCGATGAACTCCCTTCCCGTCGACCGGATGAGGCCCTCCGGGATGAGCGACCACTTGCTGGTGCCAGGCACCTTCTTCACCACGGACTGGCAATACTGATCGGTCCGCTTGATCGACGCCAGGATCTCTTCCAAAGTGGCCGGCTTGTTAATGTAGTCGATGGCCCCCAGCCTGAAACACTCGATCACCTGTTCAATGTCGCGCACGCCGCTGACCATGATCACGTTCAATCCGGGGTAACGGGACCGGATCCTGCGGAGGATCTCGATGCCGTTCATGTCGGGCATGGATACGTCGCAAAAGAAAAAGTCGATGGCATGCTTTTCGAGGGTCTCGAAGGCCTGCTTGTGATTTTCGGCAGGGTATACTTTGAAGCCGTGCTTCAAAAGCATCTCCGACATCTCCCTCAGGCAAAGCCTGTCGTCGTCAAGCATCAGGATGTGGAAACGTTCCATAGTAGTTCTTATCCATTGGTCATACAGCTGCCTTGCTATGTTCCCTTCATGATCACCGGCAACAGACCGGGGCCGGCCGGCGGATCCTTGAAACCAATTGCGGGACCATGACTCACATGGTTCCGTCTTCACCCGTGGGTCAGATTACGGCAGGCGGAGTCATGTGCAGCATCCTCTGAATTTGATAGAACCTGATGTAACGCGTTGAAATACCAAACGAATTGTTGGATGACAGTTGGCATGGTTTTGAGCTTTTGGTTTACTAAGTACGTTAAATATACGAAAATATTGCCCGGGATACAAGCCGCATTCGATTCACGCTCAATATTATATCTTGCTTAGCCGGAAGTGGCTCCTGAACCTCCGGTCAGGCTGAGATTTCAGCACGTTAAAAAGCTGGTCACAAAAAATTGCAATAACTGCAACTGGCCCGGGAAGGGTCCCCGAACGATGGGTGGGGGCATGCCGGTCGGTCCCGTTCCTTTTGCGCTCAGTACTTCTCGATGCGGACCCTGAAGGCCTGCACCTGTTTTTCCAGGCGGTTGAAGAACCGGTTCCTTTCTTTTGCAGCCGAAGTGCTGATCTGGATCGATTTCTTGATGAGCCCCTGGAGGAAATGTCCGATCTTATCGCAAAATGCGGGATCGGATGTGGTGAGGAGGTTGACGACGTTGTAGGTGAGGAAGGTGATCTTGTCGTCGCCTGTGCTGACCAGCACCGTATTGTCGTTCAGCACCACCTCGTTTTCGAACAGGCTGAAGGAGCCCTCAATACCATTTGGTGCTGTGCCGCAAATGTACTGGAACCCGTATTCGGCCTGCCTTCGGAGGTGGTTGATCCAATCCTCCAGCTTTGTGATGAGGATGTACATCTCATCCTCTTTCTCAAAGAGGCCCGATACCCAGTAGTACTCCATCTGCCTCAGCATGATATAGAAGGTGTCCTCGTTCCAGATCTCCACCGTTGGGATCCGTGTGTAGCTCAGCAGGATGCGCTGGCCGATCTGTTGCAGGTCGGAGTCGTACTGGTCAAGCGCGAACTTTTTCTCCTGGAATCCCGGGAACTGGAAAAGGGTTTTTTGCCAGAAGAACAGCTTGAAGGCAGCCAGTTCGGGAATGTGGAAATAATGGAAGAATGGTGCGTCCTTGGCCGCATAGACGATCTTTTTCGTTCCAGCCTTTTCCACTGCCTGCATGTTCCTGAGCATGCCCAGCAGCCATTGTTTCAGGTTCAGTTTCTCCGGGTCGATGGCCATGCTGTCGAAGACGATCTTGCCACTCCTGATCTCGAAAAGAGAATCGACGGAGATCCCGAAATGTGTCGACAGCTTGTACAGTTCCTCGAGGCTGATCACCTTCTCGCCCCGGATGCGGCGGTAGGCGCTGTCATAGCTCAGTCCGAGCAGTTCCGAGATCTCATGCACAAAGGAGAGGTTGGGCTGCAACTGCTCCCTGATCTGCCGGAAGATCGCTTCCTGCACGTCAAAAAGTTGATTCATGGTTCTGGGTTGGATTTCAAAGGGCTTTTATCAAAACATAAAGGTAAGGAATTTTCCGATAGGATGGAAGGAGTATGGGGTTCAAGGAGCGAGTAAAATTTCTGCCCCACACCCCTTACTGATCACCCCTCACCAATCACCAATCACCAATCAATTAATGATCCTTACCTTCCAGTCGCCGGGATCCTCGATCTTGAACTCAAAGACCACCTCGTGTCTTGCGGTCCGCAGTTTGTTCCACGACTTGTAGCTGAGCTTGCAGGTGACCGGGAAGGAGACATTCTCGAACCCAATGGCCTGTCCCAGCTGGAGCTGGGTGCCGCTGGTGGAAACGATGGCGAAGTCCTCCAGGTCGGAATTGGGAAGCCCGTTGAGGACGATATCCACCAGGAACCGGTTGCCGTCCCTGATGCGTTTGATGGAATAGCTGTCGACCCCGTAGGAATAGGTCACCCTGGGGTGTTTGGGCTTGGGGCCGGCATAGACCCCATCGATCCAGATGCCGCTCAGCACGGTGTCGCGCCCGTCGACGGTGGTCTTCAGTGATCCGAGGCCATCCATCCGTCCCTCTTTGAAATCCCCTTCGTAGGTGTCGCCGTTGTCGTAGGTCAGGGTCCCGTTGCCGTGGGGGTATCCGTTCTTGAAGTCGCCTTCATAGACGTCCCTCCCGACCGCCTTTCCTTTTCCATGGGCGAGGCCTTTCTTGCATCGGCCCTCGTATGTTCCGGAGATGGAGGGAAGCAAGACCTCGCACTCCTCCTCCTCTCCCTCCGGGGCCTGGGCTTCCTCGCCGGTGATGTCTGCGGGAACCCCTTCGCCGGTCATCTCGGTCTTATCCTTGTCGCCCTTTTTGTTCTTCCGCTCCTGTTCCTGGCCCGTGGCGGCGACGGCGAGTAGGCATATGATAAAGAGCAGTGGCAGCTTGAGTGGCATCATAATCAAAAGTTAGCGCGGTGAACCCTAAAGATACAAAAAAAAGCATAGAACGCCCCTGTGCGTTTGCAGCCCACAGGGATCGGTTAACAAATAGGCTGTGCCGGGGGGCGGCCCGACCGCTTTTATCCTTTATTTTGTGAGGGAGGTGATCGACCGTTTGAAATACCAAGTCCTCGGGCTTTTCCTTGCCCTGCCCGCATGCCTGGATGCCCAGTGCATGGCGGGCAGGCACGCATTCCTCTCCGGCGAACGGCTTGAATACGAGGTGGCCTACAACTGGGGCATGCTGTGGGTGAATGCCGGGCGTGTGACCTTTTCGGTCGATACGCTGACGCAGGAGGGGGCCAGCCTGTACAAGCTCGACAGCTATGGTGAATCCTACCGGTTCTACGATTGGTTCTACAAGGTGCGCGACCGGTTCCAGGGGCATGTGGATGCGGGCACGCTGGCGCCGGCCTGGTTCCTTCGCAATACCTACGAGGGGGGATATGCGGTGAACAACACCTACACCTACGACTGGGAGCGCGGTCTGGTGATCAGCGATACGGAGAATTCAAAGCGGCCCCGGTCCGTCGACACCCTGGCGATCGAACCGTGCACCTTCGATGTGCTTTCGGCCATTTACTATGCCAGGAGCCTGGATTTCGAAGGGCGCCAGCCGGGCGAGAAAGTCCCGCTCCGGTTCCTTATCGACGGCCAGTTCTACGACCTCTTCATCCGGTACCTGGGCCGTGAAGTGAAGGAGAACCGCGACGGCAAGGCCTACCTGTGCCATAAGTTCAGAGCCCTGCTGGTGGAAGGCACCATCTTCAAGGGGGGCGAGGACCTGGTGGCGTGGGTCACCGCCGATGCCAACAAGATCCCGGTGATGGTGGAGGCCAGGATACTCATCGGTTCAATAAAGGCATACCTGACGGGGTATGAGAACCTTGTGGAGGAACTGCAGCCGGTGGATTGACATACGTGCTGTGTTTTTTCCTATTTTCGCAACATAATTCTGATGCATGAAAAGATTCTTTTCCTACCTGCGGAACCATTATTCCATGTTGTCGAAGATCACCCTCTTCATGGTCAGCGTGGTGGTCCTGGTCCTCATCTTCCCCAAGGAGGGCCGGTTCAAATATGAGTTCACCAAGGGAAAGCCCTGGATGCATGACGACCTCATCGCCCCGTTCGATTTCTCCATCCTGAAGTCGGAGGAGGAGCTGGAAGCCGAGCGCAAGGCCGCCCTGGGAGGGTTGAAGCCCTACTTCCGGATCGACGACAGCATCACCGAAGCGCGCCGGATCGAGTTCGAAGGGGGATTCAACAGGAAGTGGGAGCAAAAATACAGGAAGACCGAACGCCAGGAACAACGAAAGAAGGTACACCTCGACCTCGGGCTGACGGTCTTCGATACCACCATGGCCGCCGGCGTGATCGAATCGCGCCCGGTGGGCGGCAGCCTCGCCCCCAACGACGAGGTCAACCTGATCAGAGGGAACCAGCTGCGGCTGACCACCCTGGGTGCCCTGGCCACCCCGCAACAGGCCGACAAGGAGATCAGGGAGGCGCTTAAGGGAAAGGAGGACCTCGACGAGAACCTGCTGTTCGCGGCCCTGCAGGATGCCATCGTGCCCAACGTGGTGTATGATGCGGCCATGTATGAAAATGAACGGCGGATCTTGCTCGACAAGGTCTCCGTGACACGGGGCCTCGTGCAGGACGGGGAGATGATCATCGGCAGGGGCGAGATCGTGTCGGCCGAGCAATACCAGGTGCTCGAATCCCTCCGCATCGAGTACGAGTCAAAACTGGGGTCGGCGTTCAAGTTTGCAGGCATCCTGGCCGGGCAGATCATCCTCGTGTCGGTCACCATGGTCTCGCTTTTCCTGTTCCTCTTCTTCTTCAGGCCCGAGATCTTCGCCGAGACCAAGCAGATCGTGCTCCTGCTCATCCTGATCCTTTTCATGGTGTTCGTCACCAGCATGGTGGTGAAATATGCGCCCGAATATGTCTACCTGATCCCCGTGTGCATGATCCCCATCATTGTGGGGGTGTTCACCGACTCCCGGCTGGCCCTGTTCACCCACCTCATCACCATCATCATCACGGGCTTCCTGGTGCCCAACAGCTACGAGTATGTCTTCCTGCAGCTCTTTGCCGGCATCGTCACCATCCTGAGCACGGTGAAACTGGAACGGCGCTCGCAGTTCTTCTTCGCCTCGCTGATGATCTTTCTGATCTATTCGGTGATCTATTCCGGGATGACCCTGATCAAGGAGGGAAGCCTGAACGATATCAACTACGTCTATTTCGCCTATTTCGGCGGCAGCGCATTCCTGACCCTGTTCTCACAACCGTTCATCTACATCTTCGAGAAGATGTTCGGGCTCATCACCAACATCACCCTCCTGGAGCTTTCCAACACCAACAACAAATTGCTCCGGGAGCTGGCGCTGAAAGCCCCCGGCACCTTCCAGCACTCCATGCAGATGGCCAACCTGGCCGAGGAGGCCATCCACGAGATCGGCGGCAACCCGCTGCTGGTGCGGACCGGCGCCATGTACCACGACATCGGCAAGATCAACGACCCGCTTTATTTCGTGGAGAACCAGACCACCGGGGTCAACCCCCACGACGAGCTCACCTACGAGGAAAGCGCCGAGATCATCGTCGACCATGTGCTCAGCGGGGTGGAACGGGCAAAGAAATACAACCTGCCGGAGCAGATCATCGACTTCATCCGCACCCACCACGGGACCCGCAAGGCCGAATACTTCTACACCCTGGCCAGGAAAGAGAACCCCGAGGAGGAGGTCGATGCGAAAATATACACCTATCCCGGCCCCGAACCCTTTTCGAAGGAGACCGCCGTGCTCATGATGGCCGACACCGTGGAGGCCGCCTCCCGAAGCATGAAGAAGCCGGATGAGGAGTCCATCGACCGCCTGGTGGAATCGGTCATCGACAAGCAGATCGAAAGCAGGCAGTTCGACAATGCCGACATCACCCTCCGCGACATCAAGAAGATCAAGAGCATCTTCAAGAAGAAACTGATGAACATCTACCATTTGCGGATCGAATATCCTGAATGATGAAGGCCGCCGGGGGAGGCGATGGAGAGGGGTTTTTTGAGTAGGGTGAGTGATATTCGGTTGGTGGAGGTGTGAAATGGGTATTAGGTATAGTGTATAAGGGTATAAAAGTATAGGGGGTGTGCCGGCGGAGGAGGTCGGGATGAAATTGAAGTTTAGCCGGGCGGTTGTCCGGGCTGAATTTGCAAAGGCCCGCAAGCGAATTCCCGGAGGAAAGGTCGCCGTCGTCAGTTCATCCGGAGCACCACACGTTTTGAGAATTGCACCCCGCCCGACCGGAAGGCAATGACGTAAACCCCATCCGGAAGCTGCCTGCCCCCGTCGGTTTTTCCATTCCATACGATCCCCGGCCCTTCGCCCGGAAGCCCACGTGGAAGCCGGGCGACAGGCTGCCCCTGCATGTTGAATATCTCGATTTCAAAGTCCTTTTGACTGCCCTGCGGAAGGACGATGTACAGCGTTCCGCTGAACGGGTTCGGGAAGACCTGGATTTCATCCTCCAGCGGAATTTCCTGCTCGCCAACGGGGATCTCGGGTTTCCATAGCGTTTTACGAAGGATCCACTTGTCAGGGTCCACCTGGACCGTATTCACCGGCTTGTCGAGATCGAAATAAAAGGTCTGGGTCTGTTCGTCGTTCCAAACGGTGATCACCGTATCCGTTGCGTCGGTGAACAGCACCTTCAGCCTCACCGGCATTTCGAACACCGGCCTGTAGTTGTACAGCTCCTCCTGTGCCTGGTGGAGCACCACATAGAGGCCGTATGCGGTGTTCTGGACGAAGTTATAATAATAGAACGGCCAGTACTCGTCGTAGATCCATTGCTCGAAGAAGAAGCCCAGGTCCATCCCGGAGGAGGATTCGAAAGAGGCCTGGAGGTCTTCGGTGCTGGCATTCTTGTATTTGAACTGCGGGTCCTGGGCGTAATTCAGCAAAGCTTCGAAGAAGAGTTCGTCACCGAGTACTCCCCTGAGCATATGCACGGCATAGGCCCCCTTGGAATAGAAGATGGGCTGGAAGGTGTTGAAGGTGTCGGCGGCGTTCTGGAGGTAGAGGGTGCCGCCACCCCAGAACTCGTTGGTGGCCATGTTGCTCTTGTAGCCGGTGAACCCATACTGGTGCTCATCCCACAGTGCTTCCGAGTAGGTGGCGAACCCCTCATTGAGCCAGCCGTGGTGCCAGTCGGCGAGGGTGATCATGTCGCCGAACCACATGTGCCCCAATTCGTGGATGGTGGTATAGAACCAGGCGGAGGAGAGGTTGTTCTGGATGGTGTTGGTCTGGTTCTCGATGGCACCGTAGAACCCCAGCTCGGTCATGCCGTATTTCTCGGCGGCGAACGGGTAGGGGCCGAACACCCCGGAGAAGAAGTCCATCACGGCGGGAAGCCCCGACACCCCCGTCTGGGCGGAGGAGTAGCTTTCCTGGAACACATAATAGACCAGGGGGAAGGTCTCCCCGGAGGTCCCCGTGTAGGTCTCCTCGAAGGAGAGGTAGTTGGATACCGCGGCCATCACGTAGTAGGTGACCACGGGGTATCGGTGCCGCCACTGGAAGGTGCGGGTGTCGCCGTTGTCGATGATGTTCTCGAGGACGCCGTTGGAAACGCCCATGAGGGGCACGCCGCTGATCTCGATATCGGGAAGGGTGATGTCCATGTATACCGAATCGGGCTTATCCTCCGGGCCATCCTTGCACGGATACCAGTAGTGGGCGAGGTAGGGGGTGGAGAGGGTGGCGATGACCGGTTCGCCGCCGCTGTGGGACTCGTACCGCAGTCCCTTGTAGCCGCCGGCCTCCACCGGCACGCCTTCATACTGGATCATCACCTCCACGAGTTCGCCGGGTCCGTAAGGTCCGTCCAGGGTGATGACGATCACGTCGTTGTCCTGGTAGAAGTCGCTGGCATCGGAGCCTACCGCCCCTACGGTGAGGGCGCTGTTGAGGCTGATCATCACCTCGCTGAGCCCCGGGGTGACCGGCTCGAACAGGATGGTCACTTCGCCGGAGATGTAGGGGCTGTAAACCCCGATGGCGATGTCGATATAGTAGAACTTCACGTCGATGTTGGTATCGCCCTGGATGGCTTCCCCATACTTGATGAACTCCTTGAACGTCTGATATTCATTCTGGTAATGGCTCACCAGGTTATCCGGCTTCTGGGCCTGTGCCCCGGGGAGGAGCATCCATGCGAACATGATGGTCAATAAGCGTACGTGCATTATTCCTGTTTTATCGATTTCAGTTTCTTAACCAGTTTGACAGCTTCGACCGCCTCCCTGACATCGTGGACCCGGAGTATGTCGGCCCCCCGTAGCAGGGCGATGGTGTTGACCACCGAGGTCCCGTTGAGCGCCCCGGAGGGATTGGTGCCCAGTACTTTGTTGATCATCGACTTCCTCGATATGCCGGCTAGCACCGGGCAGCCGAGGAACTTGAAGGTCTCCAGCGCATCGAGCAGCTGGAAATTGTGGTCCACCGTTTTCCCGAAGCCGAAGCCCGGGTCGATCACCACGTTGTCCTTCACTCCCAGGGCTTGCAGTTGCTCCAACTGGTCGGCGAAGAATCCCCTGACTTCGGACACCACATCCCGGTAGGTGGGGTTCGCCTGCATGTTGCGGGGTGTCCCCTGGATATGCATCATGATGTAGGGAGCGCCCGTCCTTGCGACCAGGGGGAACATGCCGGGGTCGAAACGGCCGCCGGAGATGTCGTTGATGATGTGGGCCCCCGCCTCCAGGCATCGGGCTGCCACCCGGCTGCGGTAGGTGTCGACGGACAGAAAGGTCCCCTCCAGCTCCGCCGCAATGCTCTCCAGCGCCGGCAGCAGCCTTTGCAGTTCCTCCTCCTCGCTGACCTCCGCGGCTCCGGGCCGCGTGGAGACTGCACCGATATCGATGATGGCGGCACCCTCCCTTGCCATCTTCACGGCCTGGGCACGCCACAGCGCCGGGGAGTCGAACCGACCCCCGTCGTGGAACGAGTCGGGGGTGATGTTCAGGATCCCCATGACCACGGGCTCCGAAAGATCCAGGTCCCCCCTGGTGGTGCGGATTGCCTTTATCGCTTTCAAAACTGTTCTTTTCGTAGCGAATGTACGATAAAAATCGGTTATACCCTACGAGGGTTAGCTAACCCTCGTAGGGTATGTTAACATTTATTTACACTCTCCCTCCCGGGCTTTCTGGAAAGATGGTTATTTTTGCCTTTCATTCAACCAAGGAGGACAATGGCTGGAACGAGCGAGCAATACGATGAAGTGATCGCCGAGTGCAGGTCGGTCTTTTTCAATAAGATGAAAGATTATGGCAGTGCGTGGAGGATCCTGCGGACCTCCTCGCTGACCGACCAGATCTACATCAAGGCCAACCGGATCAGGAGCATCACAGAGAAAGGCATCTCCCGCGTGGACGAGGGGATCAAGCCGGAGTTCATCGGCATCGTGAACTATTCCGTCATGGCACTCATACAGCTGGAACTGGGAGCCAGCGAGGACCTCCACATGGAGCCCGAGCAGGCGGTCACCCTTTATGAAAAGTATTTCTACGGGGCCAAGGCCCTGATGGAGGACAAGAACCACGACTACGGCGAGGCGTGGCGCAACATGCGGATCAGCTCCCTCAACGACATTATACTCATGAAGCTCCTCAGGATCAAGCAGATCGAGGATCATGAAGGGAAGACCTTCGTTTCCGAGGGGTTGGATGCCAATTATAACGACATCATCAATTACGCCGTCTTCGCCCTCATCAAGTTGCGGGAGGCAGGCATCGGGGCAGACAAATAATCAAAGGGCTTTGGAGAAAATCAAGCGCAACAGGGCAGCAGGCTGGATCATATTCATTTTTATCCTCGGGTCGGGTTACCTCATCCGCTTCATCGACGGGTACAACCTCGTTTATTTTACGCTGCTGTTTGCCGCCATATACCTGGTCATCCCATTCCGTCATGCGTTCGGCAACTTCCAGGTCAACCTCTCCCGGGTGCTCCTGGGGCTGCTGTTCATTTTCAGCGGGTTCGTGAAGGGCGTCGACCCGGTGGGCACCAAGTACCGGATCGAGGATTATTTCATCGCCTTCGGCACCGAATGGGCGAGCCCGCTGGCGATGGTCCTGTCCGTGGTCCTCAATGCCTGGGAATTCATCCTCGGCGTCATCCTGCTGTTCAATATCCGGATGAAGTTCTCCCGCTGGCCGCTGCTGATCACCATGCTGGTGTTCACGGTCATCACTGTCAATGACGCCTTCAACAACCCGGTCCCCGACTGCGGTTGCTTTGGTGACGCACTCCTCATCACCAACTGGCAGACGTTGTACAAGAACCTGGTCATCAATGCGTTGCTGCTCATCGTGTTTTTCACCGTCCACCGCACCAGCGACTGGTTCAGGGGACGGACGGAGGCGGTCATCGTGGCGGTGTTCATGGCGGCCTTTCTCGGTTTCGAGATCTACAACATCCGGCACCTGCCGATGCTTGACTTCCGCGATTGGAAGGTGGGCAGGCGCATGGCCCACGAAGAGCCCCTTCCGAAGAAGTATTACCTCACCTACAGGAACACGGTCACCGGTGAGGAGGAGGAATACCTCTCGCCCGACTACCCCTATAACGATTCGGCGTGGGTGGCCGCCCACGAGTTCGTCCGCCAGCGGGTGGTCGATCCCAACCCGCCCCTTCATGCCCTCCACCTGGAGGATGGGGAGGGTGCGGATTTCACGGCGGCCATCGTCGAGAACCCGGGCCTTCAGTATATCATGGTGGCAGAGAACCTGAAGGAGGCCAACCTGGACAGGATCGGGCACATCCGGGAATTCATCGCAGCCTGCCGGGACCGGGGCATCGGCATTGCCGTGATCACCAGCAGCCTGCCCGACCAGGTGGAGGCCTTCCAGGAGGAGCACGGACTTGATGCCGATTTCTATTACGCCGACGACATCACCCTCAAGGCCATGATCCGCTCCAACCCCGGCCTTATCCTCCTTGAGGATGCAGTGGTGAAAGGCAAGTGGCATTACAACGACTGGCCCGAAACGCCCGCCGGTGAATAGGGCCGCTGTTTGTTGATAACCTCTTTGATAAATATCCGCATCTTTCTGCCGGTGCACGGCCAATACTCCTAATTTTGAAGCTGTTGAACGTAATTTCTGAACTAAATCATTCAAGAACATGCGAGCTAATATTGTTGCAGGGAACTGGAAAATGAACAAGAATTTCGAGGAGGCCGACAACCTCATTTTCGACCTGGTGGAATTCCTTGGGGAGAGCCCCCAGGAGAACGTGGCCGTGGTCGTTTGTCCGCCCGCCCTCTACCTCGAGCTGGCCACCGACCATGCCTACGAGTCGGACCTTTTCGTCGGGGCACAGAACGTGAGCGAGCACGAATCCGGAGCATATACCGGGGAGATCTCGGCGGCCATGCTGGCCTCCATGGGCGTGGACTTTGTCATCATCGGCCATTCCGAGCGGAGGAAGTATTTCAACGAGTCGCACCCCATGCTTGCTGCCAAGGTCAACATGGCGCTCAGGCATAATGTGGCCCCGATCTTCTGCTGCGGGGAGCTGCTCCCCGAGCGGGAAGCGGGAACGCATTTCGAGGTGGTGAAGAAGCAGTTGGAAGAGTCCCTTTTTCAGATCGACAAGGTCGATTTCGGGAACGTGGTCATCGCCTATGAGCCGGTCTGGGCGATCGGTACAGGCGTCAATGCCACGCCCCGGCAGGCCCAGGAGATGCACGCCTACATCCGCGGCCTGGTCGGGGCCCGATACGGCAATGAGGTGGCTAGCAACACGACGATCCTGTACGGCGGGAGCTGCAATGCAGCCAATGCCGCCGAGCTTTTCGCCAATCCGGATGTCGACGGCGGGCTTATCGGAGGTGCGTCCCTCAAATCCGACGAGTTCATCAGGATCATCCAGTCGTTCTGACCGGTCAAACACACCCCGATATCCATGACTTACACCGAGCTGACCGTCACCGTCGCACCCCCCGATCCCTGGACCGACGTCCTTATCGCACAGCTGGCTGATGCCGGCTATGAGGGTTTCGAGGAAACGGCCCGCGGGGTGAGGGCGTATATCCCTACGAGGGACTATGACGCGGGCACGGTGAGGAACCTGGCGCTGTTCCGGCAGGAGGGGGTGCAGTTGTCCTGGTCGGCAAGGGTCGTGGACGATGAGAACTGGAACAGCATTTGGGAGTCGAGCTACCCGCCCGTGACCCTGGCCGGGAAGATACACATCCGTGCATCCTTCCATAAAGAGGTCCCGGGCATGGACTACCAGCTTGTGATCGACCCGCAGATGTCGTTCGGGACGGCCCACCATGAGACTACTGCTCAGATGGCGGTACAGCTCCTGGACGAGGAGCTGGAGGGCCGGCGGGTGCTGGACATGGGATGCGGAACGGCGGTGCTGGCCATACTGGCCGAGAAGATGGGGGCGGCCCATGTGGTGGCGATCGACAACGATCCCAATGCCGCGGAGAATGCACGTGAGAACGCAGCCAAAAATAATTGCCGGCATGTCGACGTTCTTGAGGGTGATGCGGGCGCCGTGGCGGGCGAGTACGATGTGATCCTTGCCAACATCAACAAGAACATTCTCATCCGCGACCTTCCCGTATATGCCGACCACCTGAAACCTGGCGGCGTGCTCCTCATGAGCGGGTTCTTCCGGGCCGACCTCGACGACCTCGAAGCGGCCGCGAAGTCCCGGGGACTGATGCTGGACCACGCCACCACCAAGAACAACTGGACGATGGCCCGCTTCCTGGGCGGGTAAATTACGGAGAGCCGATATGATAGGACGTTACGCTACACTGATGCTGCTTCTTGCCGGAATCTGGGCCGGGCAATCCCGGGGCCAGGCGGTGAAATCCTTTTCAGACGAGACCAACGAGTTCTTCTCGCAGCTCAACACCCTTTTCGAGAATGTCCCCAACAAGGACGACAAGAAAGCCTGCGATTACATGCTGGCCGAGTTCACCAATGCCTGGAACTCCGGGCTCCTCTCGCAGGAAGACAAGACCGTGATCGTACATACCTGCAACCTGATGCTGAAGCGCAGGCTCAAACCACATCCCGATTTCTACAACTACCTTTCCTCGAACGTGGAGATGATGGTGCTCGACCAGTCGGGGAAGAGCTACGAGGCCTGGCAGATCAGCATCGACAAGCTGGTGAACGACAGGAGGAGTACCAAGCCCATCAAGACCTTCCTGGAAACGAGCTATTACCTGCTCAAGGAGAATGTCATCTACCAGTCGAGGGCCACCTCGTGGCGCACCAGCAACCTCGACTATACCTTCGGATACGATACCGTGCCCTTCATCGAGTTCGGCGAGGCCGACCTCATCTGCAAGGCCTACGAGGACAGTTCGGTGATCTTCCGGACCTCGGGGGTGTATTACCCCATCGACGACAGGTGGGTGGGCAGGAAGGGGAAGGTGGACTGGCGGCGGGCCGGCTATCACGAAGATACGGTCTATGCCTTGCTGGGCAACTACGAGATCTCCATGCGGTATTCCCGCTTCGATGCCGATTCCGTGCGGTTCTTCCACAAGAACTACTGGGACCGGCCGCTGCTGGGCAGCCTGGAGGATAAGGTGCTGGCCGATGTGACGGAGGAGAAGGCCAGCTACCCGAGGTTCAAGACCTACCTCGCCCAGATCGACATTCAGGCCGTTTTCAAGGATGTGGACTACCGGGGCGGCATCGAGATCCAGGGGCGGAAGCTCATCGGGATCGGCGTGGACGGGGAGTATGCCACGGTCACCATCACCAAGGACAAGCGGGAGTTCATCCGGATCCAGTCCGACAACTACATCATCTACCCCGACCGCATCGTTTCGGGGTTCGCCTCTGCCACGGTATACATCGAGGAGGACTCCATCTTCCATCCCGGGCTCAAGATCAACTATGTGGACAAGACCCGCGAGTTGTCGCTGATCAGGGCGGGGGAGGGCAGCTCCAAGTCACCCTACTATGATTCCTACCATAACCTCGACATCTATGCCGAAGCCATCTACTGGAAGCTGGACGATCCCATCATGAGCTTCGAGACCGTCAAGGGGGCCAGCGGGGTGGCCAGGGCCACCTTTGAATCGAGCAGCTATTTCTCCGAGCCTCGGTACCTGCGGTTGCAGGGGATGGACCCCGTCAACCCCCTCGTTTCCATCAAGAAATATGCTGAAAAATACAATGTCAGCGAAGTGACCGTGGTAGGGCTGGCCGACGAGATGATGCTGCCCACCGACCAGATCATCGCCATGCTGGTGAACCTCTCCAACAGGGGTTTTGTCATCTATGAGCAGGAGGAGAAGAAGGCCAGGATCAAGGACAAGCTCTACGACTACATCGATGCGGTGAACCGGAAGATCGATTACGACGTGATCCAGTTCAACTCCGAGACCTACGGCACCCGCAATGCCTGGCTGGAGCTTGACAGCTTCAACCTGAAGCTTTTCGGCGTGCCGCTGGTGTTCCTGAGCGACTCCCAGCAGGTGCTCGTTTACCCCACCGGCGGGGAACTGGTCCTGAAGCAGGGGATGGACTTCACCTTCTCGGGCCGCGTCCATGCCGGCACGTTCAACTTCCATGCCCGGAAGGTGGACTTCAATTACAACCAGTTCAAGCTCGACATGCCAGTCATCGATTCCATGTCGTTCTCGGTGCCCAGCTTCGAACGGGATGAGATGGGTTTCAGGAAGCAGGTCAGGGTGCGCAACGTCATCTCCGACCTTGGCGGGGACCTTTACATCGACGACCCCAACAACAAATCGGGGCTGAAGGACTTCCCCGAGTACCCCATCTTTGCAAGCACCAAGGATGCCTATGTGTACTATGACCAACCGTCGATCTATAACGGGGTCTACAAGCGCGACAAGTTCTTTTTCTACCTGTACCCTTTCAACATCGACAGCCTTGACAACTTCAAGACGGAGCTCCTGGAGTTCCCGGGCTACCTGGCCTCTGCCGGAATTTTCCCTGACATCGAGGACACCCTGAGGGTGCAGCGGGACTACTCCCTTGGGCTGCAGACCACCACCCCCGAGACCGGCCTGACCCTCTACGGGGGCAAGGGATTCTATTACAAGGACATCTTTCTGAGCAACGACGGGTTGCGCGGGAAGGGCTACCTCGACTACATCACCTCCCGCTCCTGGTCGGAGAACTACATGTTCTTCCCGGACTCGATGAATGCCCTTGCCGATACCTTCCTCATCGAAGAGCAGCTCACCCCGGTGGAATACCCTGCCGTCACTTCCACCAATGTGTGGCAGCATTGGGTACCTTACGAGGATTACATGTCCATCCGGTACACGGTAATCCCCTTCAACATGTTCAACGGGCAGTCCGAGTTGCTGGGAATGCTCGTCCTGAGCCCGGAGAGCCTGCGGGGTGCCGGGCTGATGAGCTTCGAGGATGCCGAGATGAGTTCGAAGATGTACTCGTTCAAGCAACACGAGATCTTTGCCGATTCGGCCGACTTCAACCTCAAATCGGTGGATTACATCCAGTCGGCCTTCGCCACCAACAACTACCGTTCGCACATCGACTTCAGCACCCGGATGGGTAACTTCATCTCCAACGGGGGCGCCTCCTACGTGGAGTTCCCCATCAACCAGTACATCTGCCTGATCGATGAGTTCGACTGGTACATGGATTCCTATGAGATCGCCATCGGCAGCGTGGAGAAGGAAGTGGAGATGGCCAGGTACGACGACCTTCCGATCCGGGAGCTCATCGACATCCCCCTCCAGGGGTCGGAGTTCATCTCCATCCACCCGGAACAGGATTCCCTGCGGTTCATCTCCACCACGGCCAGCTACAACCTGCGGGATTACACGCTCTATGCCGAAGACGTGAAATACCTCCGTGTGGCGGATGCGGCCATATTCCCGGCCAGCCGCAAGATCACCGTTCAGCCCGAGGCCAGGATGAGCACCATCAGCGATGCCCGGATCCTGGTCAACTCGGTGACCCGTTTTCACGAGATCTACGACGCGGTGGTGGATGTGAAAGCAGCCAAGGATTACATCGGCATCGGGAATTACGACTACGTGGATGAGACCGGGACAAGGCAGCAGGTGTTCCTGCGCGAGATCATGGTGGATCCCACCTACCAGACGATCGGGAACGGTGTGGTGAGCGATACCATGGGCTTCAAGCTGAGCCGCGACTTCTACTTCACGGGTGAGGTGAACCTGCTGGCTAACAACCAGTTCCTTAATTTTGACGGGGGGTTCAAGGTGCGGGAGACCTGCAACCGTGAGCTGATGGACTGGATCCGGTTCAATTCGGAGGTCAACCCCAAGGACATCTACCTCAACATCGACGAGAACCTGACCACCATGAAGAAGAGCCAGGTGGAGTCTTCCATCCTGTTCTCCAGCGAGCGGAACCAGTTCTACTCGGGGTTCCTGGTGCCGCGGAAGTCGCCTGCCGACCAGCGCATCTTCACGGCCAACGGGCACATCCGGTTCGATGAGGCTGCCGACAAGTTCGACATCGGCCCGATGGACAGGCTCAAGGGGCTGACCATCGAAGGGAACCAGCTCTCCATGAGCCGGAGGCAGTGCGTGCTCAGCGGGTTGGGCAAAATCGACCTCGGGGCCGAACTTGGCCGGGTGAAGGCCGACGCCTATGGCCGGATCACCTACCTCATGATCCCCGACTCCACCGAGTTCGACATCGTCCTGGTGGTCGACTTCCCCTTCGACGCGGATGCGCTGGAGATGATGTCGGGCGAGATCGGCAGCAAGAACCTGCAGGGGGTGAACGTGACCCGCTCCATCTTCCAGAAGGCGCTTACCGACATCCTTGGCCAGGACAGGGCCGAGAAGGAGATGGCGGACCTCAGCCTCTTCGGGAAGTTCAGGAAATATCCCGAGGAACTGGAGAAGGCCATCGTGTTCAGTGACCTGAAGCTCCGTTGGAACTATCCCACCCGGTCCTACATCTCCTATGGGAAGATCGGTATCGCCAGCATCGGCAAGGAGCAGCTGAACAAGTACGTGAACGGGGTGGTGGAGATCGAGCGGAAACGGACCGGCGACGTGCTGAACATCTACCTGGAGTTCGACAACGGCCGGGGATGGTATTTCTTCAATTACAGGAACAACCTGATGCAGACCATCGCATCCAATGCCGAGTACAACACCCTTATCCGGGAAATGAAGGACGACAAGCGCACGGTGAAGAAGAACCGGGATGGCGAGGAATACAGCTTCATCATCAGCAACCTGCGCAAGAAGACCGATTTCCTGAGGCGAATTCAAGAATAAACATGATCCTATGGCAATCAATATCACTATCGCGGTCCTCCTGGCCTACCTGATCGGATCCATTCCCACCGCCGTTTGGGTGGGACGGATCTTTTACGGCATCGACATCCGCACCAAGGGCAGCGGCAATGCCGGGGCCACCAACACCATCCGCGTGCTCGGCCTCAAGGCGGGCCTTCCGGTGATGATCGTGGATGTGTTCAAGGGCTGGCTGGCCGTTTACATGGCCAATTTCTTCTACACCGGCTGGGAAGGGTTCCCCGACCTGGTCGACTTCAAGATCATGCTAGCCGTGGCGGCCGTCATCGGCCATGTATTCCCGGTCTACGTCGGGTTCCGCGGCGGAAAAGGGATCGCCACCCTGCTGGGCGTGGGCCTCGCCCTGTTCCCCCTGGCCTCGCTCGTTGCCATCCTTGTGTTTGCCGTCACCCTTATCCTGTCGTCGTACGTATCGCTGGGATCGATCCTGGCGGCCGTGACCTTCCCCGTCGTGGAGATCCTCATCCTTGGTCACCAGGACTACCCGTCCCTCATGATCCTGAGCATCCTCGTGGCCGTGTTCGTCCCGATCACCCACAGGAAGAACATCGGCCGGCTTATCCGCGGCGAGGAATCGAAGTTCACGGTGAAGAAGAAGGAAAAGCAGGAGCAGGGCTGACGAAGAAGAATCGCCCCTGTTCTCAGTCACTTTCCTTGATCCCCGGGCCCCATCCCCGACCCTTTTTTCCGATATCGGATAAACCTGCCGGCCCCCCGCATCCCTGTGTAATATGTAATTACCTTATTATCAAATTATTAGATTGATTGATGCTTCCTTACGGATGAGGAGGTGTATGTGGATCCGCCTTTGTAAGTATCTGTAATACAATCTATTGTGTCGTTTGGTATAAACCTTGATTAACCTGCGCCCAGAGAAATTATGAACTTTGGATCAAGTACGGTTTGATATGTTGCCAGAGTCAGGAAAAAAGAACGACACTATGTTATCTGCAACCGTTAGGAAATTAATCTTGTTCTTCCTTCTTTTCGCGGCCGTTGCTGCTGTTGAGGGACAGGATTCCAATTTGACAGAAGAAGACCTGATCAGGGAAGCGCAGACCCTTTTCGACCAGAAAAACTGGGCGGATGCACTGCCGCTTTATGCACAGCTCGTGAGTGTGCATCCTGAGAAACCGGAGTATAATTACAGATTCGGAGTGTGCACACTCATGGGTGACCGCTCCGACAAACGGAGGCCCATCCGATACCTGACCATCGCCCAGCGGTCGATGGCCGACCATCCCGACCTGCTTTATTACCTGGGGCTGGCCTATTACCAGAACGAGGAATTTGCCAATGCCATGAAGTTCTACAACCTCTACCTGGCCAAACTGGATCCGAAGTCACCCGACCGCCCGCGCATCCTGGAGCAGGTGAATGCCTGCCTCAACGGGATGAACCTGGAACACAAGAACCTGGTGGACGAGGTGATCTCGACCAACGAATTCCAGGTGGAGAACTTCCACCGGGCCTACCGTGCCGATGAGCTGGAGGGATCCCTGATCCTCAAGCCGGAGAATTTCATGACCTCCCGGGAGAAGAGCTCGGGCGAGAACAGCTTCGTATATGTGACCGAACCGCGGGGCATCCTGTTCTTTTCAGGCTACGCCGATAACAGTTCCCAGCAACGCGACATCTTTCGGGTCGCGCTCCAGGATAATGGCAAATGGGGCGACCCGGAGCCGCTGTCGGACAAGGTTAACTCCCCGTTCGATGAGGCCTATCCCGTGATCGACGATGCCGGGAACACGCTTTATTTCAGCTCCAAAGGGCACAATTCACTGGGGGGTTACGATATCTTCAAGGCGACCCTCGACCCCCAGACCCAGGAATTCGGTACACCCGAGAACATGGGTAAAGGTATCAACAGCCCCTTCGATGACATCCTTTTCATTCCCGACAATTCGGGGAACGGGGCGTTTTTCTCCTCCAACCGCGACAACCTGGGCAACAACATCAACGTGTACCGCATCCGGATGAGCACCGAAGGGTTTGCCGACCAGCACATCCTTGCCGAGCAGTCCATCCAGACCAGGATACAGGGTGCCGTCAGCAATCCGGACAAGTCGGTGGCCGCCAATACGACCCAGGTGCCTGCCGACCGCAGGACCACTGCCGTGGTGCCCGAGGTGGACCCGCAGCAGAAAGCGGCCGACCTCGTAAACGAAAGGAATTATATCAATAAGCTGGCCGATTCCGCGTTCCTGCTGGTCTCTGAGATGAAGGACCTGATCCGCGACCTCACCAACAAGCGCGACCGGGCCAACATGATCAGCACAGGGAAGATGGAAAAGGCCAAGAGCCTGGAGGCAGCCTATGACCAGATCATCGCCAACCTGCCCCTGGCCGCCAGTGAGACCGACTTCGAAGCACAGCTCGAGCAGGCGGTACGGCTCAAGGAAGAGATCTACCAGTACCGGCAGCGTGCCGACCAGGCCAATCTCATCGCCTGGAACATCGGCAAGCATATCAAGGTCAAGAATGAGGAACTGAAACAGTTGAAATTGGATGCCGGCCAGGTGCAGTCGCATTCGGTGAAGGGAGAGGTGGCACAGACAAAAGAGGTATACGGCAGGCTCAGGACCTCCTACGTGGCCGCTGATACCCTCTCGGATTATGCGGAGAATATAAACTGGATCAATACCGACAAGGTGAATTTCGAGGTGCCCCGCGCCGAATTGGCATTTGCCGAAAAGATGCGGGAAGGTTATGCAAACAAGACCCTCCTGGCAGCCACGCAGGCGCAGCAGGGAGCCCTTGCCAAATTCGACGGGTC
>CAYLTG010000018.1:0-9486 GCA_964386225.1 uncultured Bacteroidales bacterium | reverse complement strand
CTCGTGCCTGAATTCCAGGTGGCAGCGGTGGAGGTGGCCCATTTGGACAGGGAAATGCAGGACATGATCGAGGAGACCCTGGAGGTGAGGCTGGAGCAGGATATGATCGTGCCGGCCCCCCAGGTCGATCCGGTTAATGTCGCATTCATCGCGCCCATCTTCCCGGAGGAGGGAGAGGAGCTGGAGGTCAGCATCGGACCTGACCGGGTGGAGCCCAGGCCCCTCGTGGAGCAGGTGCGCTTCGCCGCGGTGGATCTGAACGTGGACGATGAACTGGAGATCTTCTTCCGCATCGACGACCAGCAGCAGGACAAATTGATGGCCGACAATGCCGATATCTCATCTGCCGATATGATCGGTGTCCAGCACCTTCCCGAAGCAGGCACGGAGCTGTTCTACCTCAGGGAGTCGCTGTCCATGGCCGCTGATATCGAGAACAGCCGTACCGACATGGAGCTCGTCCGCATTGCCATCGGCAATCCCGAGGACCTATCCTACGAAGAACTGCTCTTCGCGGCCAGCCTCGCCCCGGTCCCCGAGGACAAGCTCAAGATCTACCACTATGCCTTCATCCACATCGACCGCGACTGGAGGGCATTCAACAATGCAGCCGTGACCGCCATGAACATGAAGGACCTTGACCAGGCCGAGGTGTACCTGTACCAGGCATCCCTCATCTCGACCGCCAACGGAAAAGTGGAAAACAACATGGGCATCCTGGCCTGTTACAAGAACGACTTTGAAAGTGCCGAGAACCACTTCCTGGCTGCCAGCCAGCTCGGCATCAATTCAGAATACAACCTCCAGCTGGTGAAGAACCTGGTCAAGAACAGGCAGCATGGAGGCCGATGAAGGAATGGGCGGGTTCACCCCGTAATTTAGTTAATGAGTGGCTGGGATAGGGAAAAGGTAAACCATATTCCACGATCGAAGGGGCCGGTTCTGAGACCGGCCCCTTTTGTGCATTGCAGGCCCTTCCGGTGTTATAAAAATGTTAAGAAATCAATTCCGGCAATTCCGGCTTGCAATTAAAATTTTAATATTTTTACCACAATCATTAAGGACTAAATCAATAATTACACAAATATGAAGTTCATTGTATCAAGTACGGTATTGTTGAAGAATCTGCAGCTGATCAGCGGTGTGATCAACCCCAGCAACACCCTTCCGATTCTTGATGATTTCCTGTTTGAACTGGATGGGAAGACGTTGCGGATCACGGCATCAGACCTGGAGACCACCATGTCGGTGCATGTCGACCTGGACATGGCCGAGGATCCGGGCGTGGTGACCATACCGGCCAAACTGTTACTCGATACACTCAAGACCTTCGCCGAGCAGCCTCTTACCATCACCATCGACAACAACACCCTTGGCATCGAGATCTCGGCCGGTGACGGCAAGTTCAAGCTTACCGGCCACAAGAGCGACGAGTTCCCGTCCACTCCGGTCATCGAGGAGGCCACCACCGTCAAGGTGAACTCGGAGGTGCTGCGCAGCGCCTTCAACAAGACCCTTTTCGCCACCGGCAACGATGAGCTCAGGCCGGTGATGTCGGGCGTGTTCTGCGAACTGTCGCCGGAGGACCTGACCTTCGTCGCCACCGACGCCCACAAACTGGTCCGGTACAAA
Source organism: uncultured Bacteroidales bacterium (assembly GCA_964386225.1). Classification (GTDB taxonomy): domain Bacteria; phylum Bacteroidota; class Bacteroidia; order Bacteroidales; family JAADJA01; genus JAADJA01. The sequence goes on along the minus strand of CAYLTG010000018.1, from coordinate 7,854 downwards.
CGGAAGGACGCCTCTGCCGGCGCCGTGACCTCGTTCATCCTGCCCAAAAAGCCGCTCAACCAGCTCAAGAACGTGCTGCCCGACGACGCGGAGGTCGTGATAGAATATGACCAGACAAACGCATTTTTCAGCTACGACAAGGTGAACCTGATCTGCCGCCTGATCGACGGCAAATACCCCAACTACGATGCCGTCATCCCCAAGGACAACCCCAACATCCTGACCATCGAGCGTTCGCCCTTCATCAATTCCATCCGCCGCGTGGCCCTCTATGCCAACCAGTCGACCAACCAGGTCAGGCTGAAGATCAGCGGAAAGGAGCTCACCCTGTCGGCTGAGGACATCGACTATGCAAACGAGGCCAAGGAGCGCCTCACCTGCAGCTATGAAGGAGAGGACATGGAGATCGGGTTCAACTCGAAGTTCCTGATGGACATGCTTACGAACCTGGATTCGACCCATGTGAGGTTCGAACTGTCAGCCCCCAACAGGGCCGGCATCCTCATCCCGGTCGATCCGCAGAATGAGGAAGAGGACATCCTCATGCTGGTGATGCCGGTGATGCTCAATCAATAGAGCCCCGGAACCTGCGATCGAAAGGCAAGTCAGAAGGTGGCTTGCTTTTTTGTTGTCATGAAAGAGGAACAACCACATAGAACCCGTATTTCATCATGAAAGTACTGATCTTCGGAGGTACCGGTCTCATCGGGCAGGCCTTGATGGCCCATCCTTCGGGCGAGGGCGTGGAGTGGGTAGTGGTATCGCGGCGGCCGGCGAAGGTCCAACCGGGCAGTGGGAGGCAGGTGGTCTCCTATGATGAGAAGGAACTCCTGCGCCATTTCCGCGGTGTGTACGGCCTGATCAACCTGGCGGGTGCCGGCATCGGCGACCGGCCCTGGACCGGGTCGCGCCGCCGCCTGATCCTGGAAAGCCGGCTGACCGTGTCGAAGTTGATCTCCTCCCTCGTAGCTGGCGCCGACGACAAACCCCGGTTCATCGTTCAGGCATCGGCCGTCGGTTTCTACGGTTCCAGGGGCGACGAGCACCTGGACGAGCATTCGGCCCCGGGGAAAGGTTTCCTTCCCGAGGTGGTCGAAGCATGGGAAAAGGCGTTGCAGGTGGACCCCGCGATCCGGACCCTTTACATCCGGACCGGCCTGGTCCTCTCGGCTTCGGGCGGCTTCCTGGGGCCGTTGCTGCCGCTCTACCGGCTTTTTGCAGGGGGGCATTTCGGCAATGGGAAACAATGGATGCCTTGGATACATGTGGAGGATGAAGTGTCGGCCATCCATTACCTGATGGAGCATGGCTCCGCCAGCGGGGTCTTCAACCTGGTCGGGCCGAACCCCCAGCGTGCCGCAGCGTTCGGCCGTGCCCTGGGAAGGGCATTGCGCCGGCCTTCCTGGCTGCACATCCCCGCCTTCCTCGTCAGGCTCATCCCCAGCGGCTTTGGGGAGGAGCTGCTCCTGACAAGCCAGTATGTTGAACCGAAACGCCTCCTGGAATCGGGATTCACCTTCCGCTTTCCCGACCTGGGACCGGCCCTGAACGATCTTTTCGGCCATGGGTGAGGTGTTGGGTAAACGGTTCCTGGCCGGCGACCGGGTGCGGGATGTGGACGGGATCGATCCCTACCTGAAGCTGATCGAGACCAATCCTTCGGTGTACGAGGTGATCAGGGTGGAGGAAGGGGTGCCCCTCTTTTTCGAGGATTACATGGAGCGGCTGGAAAATTCTTTCCGCCTGCTGGGCCGGGAGATGCCCCTGCAGGCCGGCGAGCTGTCCGCCCGCGTGAAGGAGCTGGTCCGCCTCAACGGCCACACCAGCGGGCCCGTCAAGCTGATCTTCGGCGCAGGGGCCTTCGATTTCTTCGTGGCCTACATCATGAAGCCCCACCTGCCCGGACCGGGGGAGTATGTGGCGGGGGTCAGGACCGTCCTCATGCATGAGGTGCGCCACAACCCCAATGTGAAAATGTGGAACCGCGACCTGCGCGACCGGTCGGTGGAGCTCCTCCGCAGGACCGGCGCCTACGAGGCCATCCTGGTGGATGAGGCAGGCCTGGTGACCGAGGCCAGCCGGTCCAACGTATTTTTCATCCGCGGCGGGGAGGTCTGTACCACCGACGACACCCACATCCTTCCCGGGATCACCAGGAAGAAGATCCTGGAGGTGTGCAGGGAGAGCGGGATCCCTGTCCTGTTCGAAAGGATCCCGGCCAGCGGGATCGGAGCGTATGACTCCTGCTTCCTGACGGGCACCGCCCGTAAGGTCGTCCCGGTGCGGTTCATCGGCGATACGGAATTCCGGGTGGACACGGAAATGCTGAACCGCATCTCGTCCCTTTTCGAATCTTTTGTGAATGCCTACATCCAGCGGCACCGCTAATCTTCCCGCATGAGTCCCTCGCACAGCCAGTTGGCGACCGCCTGCCGGTTGTCCTCGATGATGAACCTTCTCTGGTCCAGGGGGTTGCGGATGTTCCCCAGCTCTGCATAGACGGCAACCGGGTAAGTCTCGCGCAGCATGTGCAGGTTCCTTGCCTTGACGGTCCCCGAATACCCGCGTCCCTTCTGGTGCAGGTCGTATTTTTCCTGGATGGTGTTCCGTAGGATGGTGGCCAGTTCCATTCCCTGGCTGCTCCTGGGGTTGTGGTAGAAGAACATGTCGATCCGCTCCCCCTTGCCGCGGGAGTCGACATGGATGATGATGGCCCGCTGCTTCCCGGCCCCTTCCGACTTGTGCTTCCTGTAGAGGGTATTGATCGCATCCACGCGCTGGTCGAGCCGCTTGATCTGGTTTAGCGGGATCTCCAGGTCGGGGTAGCACACCTCGTCCTTGTCCATGGGCAGAAAGGAGTCGTTCCGTATGCCGTCGTTCTCGTCGCGGGTGATCATGTACACGGTGGCGCTGTGCTCCATCAGGTTGCGGGCCAGCCGCAGCGAGATGTCATAGGCATACTCGTCCTCGGAAAGGGTGTGCCCCTGGTAGCTGACGATCGCCCCGGGATCGGGTCCGCCATGGCCGGCCACCACATAGTAGACCATGCCCGCAAGTTTTTCGGATTTGATCTCCACCTCCTCGTACTCCTTGCCGAAGATGGGGTATTTCTTGCGGGTGCCGCTGGCATCTTTCGCCACGGCAGGGGCGCTGCCGCTTTCGGGCAGGATGTCGGGGACCCACAGCACCCTGTCCTCGCGGTAGTCCTTTGACTTGATCCCCGCCAGGACGAGTCCCTCGTTGTATTTCTGAATCCTGACGGCCTGATCGTAGTCGTTGATGCCGATGGTGGACCGGATGCTGGTCCCGTTGTAGGTATACACTTTGACCGGAAGCTTATAGGGGATGTCCCTCCGGAGGGTGAGGTCCGACAGGCCGTTGATCTCCCTGAACCGGTCGAGGGTGGGGCCCGTGCGGTCGAGGCCGTGGCGTTCCAGCAGGGAATAGGCCCCTTCGCCGGCTTTCAGCTCCGCCGTGAGGTATTCACCCTGCTGCCCGTAAAGCGGCAATATGAACAGGGACAGGATAATGAGTAGTATCGTTTGTCGCATACGTTATTCCAGGTTCTTTTCATTCAGCAGCATGTCGCTGTACGACACCGGTACCAGCTCGTGATCCCGGATGCCGAGGACCTTCATGTAATGGTCGCACTGCGCCTGCAGTTTTTCCCTTCCGATGGTGCCATCCCGGTCGATGGCCTCGATCTCCACGAAACTGCCAAGGCCTTCCACCAGGTCGATGTGGAACTTGACATTGCCGATGTAGAAGATCTTCCGTCGCTTGTCGACCACCGTCAGCACCCCGAGCGCGGATGCCAGCACCTCGCGCAGTGCGGGATCCGGCGACGGCCTGTAGAGGCTGACCTTCGAGGCCTTGGGCCCGGACAGGTTTTCCCGGTGGTAATGGATCAGCGCATGTTCGATGTTCCCCTCCCTCAGTTTCAGGCGTCCCGCCGGCACCCTGAAATACGTGTCCACCTGGTGATCGAGCCCGCGGTATTCTGCATTCTCCTGCATCAGCCTGTATTCCACCTCGTCGGGTGCTGCACAGCGCGCCTTTATTTCAATATTCAGGAATCCCATGGATCGGTCCGGGGCAAAACTATCAGGAAAAGGGGGAGTGCCGGAATGGAATCGTGTGAAAATATCAAAAGGATTATTAACAAGGGGTTATTGGAAGTAAATAGCTTTAACAGGGTGAAAAGCAGAAAACTGAAAGGGGGTGGTTTGAAATTGCAGGTGGGGTGCAGGGGTATACTGGTGTAAGGTGGCCTTTCCTCCTTCGGAAGTCGGTCATCGTTACTTCGTTCAATCGGGTAATGTTTCGGTAAACAGGGTGAATGGCATGTTCGTCGGCCGGTGCCACGGTTCGACCAGGGATCATTTGCACATTTACGCATTCGCGCATTCACTCATGGATGATCAGGTCGATCGCCGTTTCCATGATGTCGTCGATCCCTGCGGCCTCGTGCTCCGGGTCCATCCAGACGGTGATATCCGGCGGCACGCCGTCTTCCCAGTTGTTGCCCTGAGGATCGAAGGTGCGCGACACGGAAAACCGGTACCCCCAGCCATTGGGAAGCTCAAATCCCGCGGGGGACCCCAGTCCGCCGCCGGTGGTGTCGCCCACGACCGTCACATGGGGGAACGCTTTCATCGCGAGGGTAAAAAAGGAGGTGGCGCTGAAGCAGCCCCGGTTGGTGAGGAGGATCACTTTGCCGGTATACTGGTAGAACCCGCCGGGCTCCATATAAACATAGGCGGGTTCGCCGAAATCATCCCGGCCGGGGCCGTTCTTGAGGACGGAGGAATAAATGAACCTCCTTTCGTCGGCAAAGCGCGAGCCGATGGTGTAAATGTTATTCACGCTGCCGCCACCGTTGCTGCGCATGTCGAGGATGATGCCGTCGGCATGGATGAGGCTTTGCACGGCGAAGTCGATGTCAGCATATTGCACGGTCCTGGAGAAGGACCCGTAATAGATGTACCCGATGGTCTTGTTGCTCCGCTTGAAGGTGGTGTTGATGAGGGGGCCGGTGATCCGGTAGTCCCATCCGATGTAATTGTCCTGCAGCAGCCTGAAGTTGAAGTTCTCGGGGGCGTTGAAGGTAAAGGGGTAGCGCGACACGTCAAAGGGGGCCGTGAGGTTCACGTGACCGTCACGGAGCTCGTTCAGCATCTCCTTCAGCACCTGGAACAGGTCGTAGTTGGTCATCCCGTCGTTCACCCGGGGCCGGTATTCGGAATACACGGCATCCCATTCGATCCCTTTGTATTCGAAGAAGGAGTATTTGTCGTTGGCCGTGTTCCAGAGGGATTCGAAATTCGCCACGGGATCATCTCCGGGAGGCCTTTCCATCAGGGCCTTCTCGCAGCCGGCCAGCAGGAGCGGGAACAGGAATAGGTACAGGGTCGTTCTTTTCATCGGGTCACTTGTTGGGATTGAATTTGAACACAAAGGAGAACAGGAAGCCATGGTAGGCCGATTGCACTTTATTGTAGCCCGGATCATGGTGGTAGAAGTTCCAGATGTAGCTCAGCTTGAGCATGTTCCTGTTGTTCAGGATGTAGTAGAGCTCGGTCTGGGAGCGCACGCTCAGCGGGACGAGGAATCCCCCGCCGGTATTTTCGGAGGTGATCCGCGCCTGCAGGTCGGGGTCGATGAAATTGGTGATGGTCACATAGGTGGGCCTGACCAGGTAGCTTACGAAGGGGGAGGAGAGTTGCCAGGCCAGGCGGAGGTCCCGGTCGCGCCTTTTGAAGTGCATGAACCACACCTTCACGTCCCGCGCTTTCCAGCTGAACGGCACCTCGAACCGGGCGGCAGCACCGATGCCGTTGTAGTTGTCGAACGTGAAGGCCGAATTCCCGTATTTGTAGTTGACCCGGAAATGGCCGTTGATATTCAGTTCCGGGCCGAGGTAGAAATGGATCCTGTTTCCGGCCAGGGCCGCCAGGTGCCACATCCAGTTGTACCTGATCGCCAGGAAGTAGCTGGTATTGGTCGGGTCGTACCAGGGTGTTTCGGTGGGTGTGTTCAGGTAGCCGAAGCTGAAGTCGGCCTCCAGCGATTTGATGATCCGTTCCGAGTGCACCTGGTAATCGAGTTTGCCGGCGACCAGCTGCAGCCCCTGGTAGGTGAGGGGGGAGGTGGCCTTGTCCATGACACGGATAAAGGCCGACCCGAAACCGAACGCCAGGTGGCGGTCGCGGGCTTTGCGCTCCTCCTTCCGCGACAGGGTGTCAGCCCCCTGGGCGGAAACAGTCCCCGCCAACAGCAGGAAAAGGAGGCCCGGAATAAAATGATGTATCTTCATAGGATCAGGCTGTATTCATTCATAACAAAACTTGCCGCAGATGGTTGGCGGGGCGGCAGATTAAATGGGGGGCGTCATCAGAGGTTCAGCAGGCTCGCCTCGAACTCAAAATAGCCCTCCAGGTCTTTCCTGCGATAGTTGGTGAGCCTCTTGGTGTCGCGTATGGTGCAGTAACTGAGCCGGGTGTATTTTTTTACCTCCTGCAACAGGCTCTCGCGGAAATCCTCCTTCGGGAGCAGTTTGTTGACAAGCCCGAGCCGGAGTGCTTCCTCGGCGGAAAGGGATTCGCTCATCTGCACCTCCATGGCCCTGGAATGGTGCAGGAAGCTCGACAGGAAGAAGGGGAGCCCGCCCGAGGGGTGCAACCCGTATTTGTTGTGGACCATCGCAAAGGTGGCATCGCTGGAGGCATATCGGAAATCGGCCACCAGGGAGGCGCCGATGAAAGGGGTGACCACGGTGCCCTGTATGCCGCTGACCACCAGGGTCTGCAATGAGCCGATGGTGCGGATGAGCTTGTTGAGGACATTGATCTCCCTGAACCGCGTGTTGCGCTCGGTGAAGGCGGGAGGCGATGATTCGTCGCAGGGATTGCCTTTTACCAGGATCTTCCGGATAAACCGGTCATAACTCTCCTCGTTCATACTGTCGGGGGAGTTGAAGAAAACCAGGGCTTTGATGGACGGGTCATGGTCGAGGCCGGAGATGAAGTTCATCAGCCTGCCGCTGAGGTTCAGGTCGGTAATGGATTCAAACACCTTTTCTTTGATGTCCAGCAGGGCGATCTCCTCGATTGTGGAGATCTCAAAAAAATCATTGCTTTCGATGAGGGTCATAAGCTGTGTTTTTGCACTCCGAATTTATGAAATATCTTTGAACGCCCCCCATCCGCGACCCTGTTTTTATTCTCCCCTGGCTCAATGCCCCTCCGTTCAGCTCCGGGCGGGGAGCACACATCCCCGTGCAGCTCGTATTCCCCGGCGGTAAATTGGTAGGCTGCCTGCGGCGGTTGGTTGAATTTTTTTCATTTTATATCAGGGAAGCAATACATTTGGTCGCGCTTAATGAATTGTCTTTACTATGTTGAAAAAGCAAGCGATCATACTGTGGATGTCCCTGGCGTTCTGCACCGTTGCCGCAGCCCAGCGGCCGGGGGGCGGCCAGGGCGGCGGGCCGGCAGGGATGCCTGCCGACGGCGTGGTGACCGGTCAGGTGGTCGACGCCGCCTCCGGGCAGCCCATGGAATATGCCAATTTCGTCTTGTACAGCTTACGGGACTCCTCCCTCGTCGCCGGGACGGTCACGGACATGCAGGGGATGTTCCGGCTCGAGGGGCTCCGTTACGGGCGGTTCTATGGCATCGCCAATTTCATCGGGTATGAGAGAAAATACGTCAGCGACCTGGCCCTCAATCCCCGGTCGCCGGCCGCTGACCTGGGCGTGATCCGGCTCGAGCTTGCCAGCACCAACCTGCAGGGGGTGGAGGTGGTGGCCGACAAGGCCCGGGTGGAGTTCAAGATCGACAAGAAGATCATCAA
>CAYLTG010000017.1:2300-38486 GCA_964386225.1 uncultured Bacteroidales bacterium | reverse complement strand
CCGCCTTCGACCAGTTCGCCATCAAGGCCATCAAGTTCAGCGCCATCGACTACCTTCTGAAACCCATTTTCCCCGACGACCTGGTCGCCGCCGTAAAAAAGGCCGAGGAGCGACAGGAGGCCCGCGATACCAGGAAAAGCGTGGAGGTCTTGCTGGAGAACATCAGGAAACCCGAGTCCGAATCGCCCAACATCGTCCTGGCCACCTCCGACCGCATCAACGTGGTGAAGGTCAAGGACATCCTCCGCTGCGAATCGGATAACTACTATACCCTCTTCTGCTTTACCAACGGTACCACCCTTTTGGTGTCCAAGACCCTCAAGGAGAATGAGGAACTCCTGAAGGACCACAATTTCATCCGTCCCCACAAGTCTCACCTGGTCAATGTGATGTACATCAAAAGCTTCAACAAGCATGACGGGGGGTACATCGTCATGACCGACGGCAGCAGGGTGCCGGTCTCGAGAAGGAAAAGGGAGAAGATCGTGGACATCATCAACAACCTCTGAGGTTCCGTCCTCCCCTCCTGAACACTGCGCCGGCCATCCCCTCCCGGATGCCGAAAACTGATTTTCTGCCGCCGATAACTGATTTCCACCTTGGTAAAGAAAAAATTGTCATATATTTACGCTCACTAAAAAGCATGGTGTTACCAACCCACGGTGTATGGAAGACTTAATACCCCTGATAATCGGTGTTTTATGGTTATTGTACACGTTCTATTCCAGAGGTCAGAAAAAGAAAGCAAGGAAGGAACCCTACAACGCTGAAAAAAAGGCGGACAAACCAACGTTTCTGGAGCAACTGCTGGCCGGCGAAGGATTTCAGCTCGAAGCAGACGATCCGGATGAACCCCTCGAACCAATTCCCTATGAGCAGCCCGAGACCGTTGCGGCATACAAAGCAAGAAAAGAGGCAAAGACACCTTTTCTGAGTGCCGAGTTGTCTGATTATGGAGAAGAGGGCCAGTCACAGTTCGGGAGGGTGCTCATGGAGGAAGAGGAGGAAGATGAAAACTGGCAGTTTTCACCCCTTGAAACGGGGATGGATCCGGACGAGTTCGACCTCAGAAAAGCGGTTGTTTATTCAGCCATTCTGGAGGCTCCTTATATTGATTATAAATAAGATTTACCTAGGCGGGTGGCGGTTAAAATTATTTGGAGTTTAAATTTAAATATTGTTAACTTTACCCCCTTTTTGAAGCACAGTGTATAATCTAACATAAATTTATATGGTATGTTAAGACATTTACTATTAACTATTGGGATTATCTTATCAGCAAATCTTTTCGTGTTTGCACAATCGGGTGCATTAAAGGGCAAGATTATTGATAAGGACACGAGGGAGCCGATTCCATTCGCCAACGTGGTGCTCGAAGTGGGTGGTACGCTGGAAGGCGGTGCCACCTCCGATTTCGACGGGAACTATACCATCAAGCCGGTGCAGCCGGGTACGTACGACCTGAAGGCGACTTATGTGGGGTACAAGACCGTCATCGTACAGGGCATGGTAATCAATTCCGACCAGATCCGTTTCTTTGATGTCGAGATGGAGTCGTCGGCCCAGCAGATTGAAGAATTTGTCGTAACTTCCTATAAAGTTCCGCTGATCGACAAGGACAAGACCGTGTCCGGTGGTAGTGTCACAGCCGAGGACATCAAAAAGATGCCCAACAGGAATGCCAACGCCATCGCCACCTCCATCGGGGGTGTGTTCTCGCAGGACGGGGAGCGGGGCAACGTCCGGGGTGCCCGGAGTGACCAGACCATCATGTTCATCGACGGTATCCGCGTCATCGGGTCCACAAACCTTCCCGAGAGTGCCATCGAACAGGTATCGGTATACCTTGGCGGTCTGCCCGCCCAGTACGGGGATGCCAGGGGTGGTATCATCAACGTCACCACCAAGGGCCCCAGCCGGACCTTCGGCGCAGGGGTGCAGCTGGAGACCTCCCAGTTCCTCGATGCCTTCGGTCACAACCGCCTTGGCCTCAACATGCAGGGCCCGCTCATCAAAGGCAAGAAAGAGGCACAGACCTCCCTCCTCGGGTTCTTCATCTCCGGTGACTTCAACTACAACCAGGATTCCCGACCCACCGCCAACGGGGTCAACATAGCCACCGACGAAACCCTCCAGTTCCTGCAGCAGACCCCCCTCAGGCCCTCCGGGCTATCCGGCGGCGGTACGTTCTCCAACGGTGAATTTGTTCTTCCCAACGACATCGAGAACAGGAAAGCGACCCCCAACACCTCCAGGTACGGGGCCAGCATCTCCGGCAAGATCGACGTGAGGACATCCCAGAATACCACCCTGACCTTCGGCGGACAGTTCAACTATTCCGACGGGCATGCCTTCAGTTTCGGCAATTCCATGTTCAATTACGACCGGAACCAGATGGCCATGAACAACACCTGGCGGGTGTTCGGACGTTTCACCCAGCGCTTCCCGAGCAACTCCGAGAATTCGTCGCTCATAAAGAACGTGTATTACAGCCTGCAGGCCGACTATTCCGAGGTGAACGCCCGCAACATGGACCCATACCACAAGGATGAACTCTTCAAGTATGGCTACCTGGGCAAATACACCACCTACAAGCGGCCTACCTATGAGCTGGGAGAAGTGAGCATCGACGGTGTGAACTATGAGAACGTATACCTCCTCAACAGCTGGGATTCGGATACGGCTTATATTTTCGATGCGAAAAGTTACAACCCCTACATGGCACGCTATACCAGCATGATCTATGAACTGTTCCCGGACAAGGGCGACCTCAACGACCCCACCGGCAACTGGAGGAGTGCCACCGACCTCACCCTCCGCGGTGGACTGCTCAACGGCCAGCAGGCCGGCGGTTTCTACGGCCTCTTTGCAGCCCCGGGCACCATTCAGACCCGCTACTTCGAAAGCAGGACCAACCTGATCTCCCTGAATGCCTCGGCCGCCGCCGACGTCGGGAACCACGAGGTGAAGTTCGGGTTCCTCTATGAACAGCGGACCGAACGTGCTTTCAGCTACAACGCCACCAACCTCTGGACCCGCATGCGGCTCATCACCAATAACCAGATCCGCGAGCTGGACCTGGATAATCCCATGCCGGTGTACAGCGAGGACGGCTTTTTCCAGGATACGGTCAATTATTACAGGAGGTATGCCGAACAGCTTCAGTTCAGGTTCGATAAGAGCCTGCGTACCAAGCTCGGACTTGACGAAAAAGGGCTTGACTTCATCCTTGTCGATTCCTATGACTTCGACAACAAGACCATCAACTATTATGACAAGGACGGTGTGATGCACGTGGCCAACGTGGATGGAGACCTCTATTCCATCGACATGTTCAGCGCCGATGAACTTCTCGACAACGGGAACTATACCGCCTATTATTATGGATACGATTACAAAGGGAACAAGCTGAAGGACCGTCCCAGCCTGGACGATTTCTTCACGGCCCGGGATGAGCGCGGCGACTTCGCCAGGCCCATCGCGGCTTTTGAACCCATCTACATGGCCGGATTCATCCAGGATAAGTTCGCCTTTCGCGACCTCATCTTCAACGTCGGTCTGCGTGTGGACCGCTTCGATGCCAACCAGCCCGTCCTGAAGGATCCCTTCCTGCTCTACGAAGCCTATTCAGTGGACCAGGTGGGCACCCTCGGCGGCCAGCAGGTGACACACCCCGGCAACATGGGCAGCGACTATGTGGTCTATGTGGACAATGTGGCCAACCCCACCAAGATCATGGGTTACCGGAGCGAACTTACCTGGTATAACGCGGAAGGTGTGGAGATCCAGGATCCCACGACCCTCGATGCCGGAGCCGGTGTATCGCCCTATCTCGTAAATCCCGACCAGGAGACAATCAGTTCCTCCGCGTTCAAGGATTATGATCCCCAGTGGACCGTGATGCCCAGGATCTCTTTCTCCTTCCCGATCTCCGACGAGGCCCTGTTCTTCGCCCACTATGACGTGCTGACCCAGCGGCCGCTGAGCAATGAACGCTCGCACCCGGCCGACTATTACTTTATCAATACGCTGGGCGGGGCCACCCTGAACAACCCCAACCTCAAGCCGACAAAGACCATCGACTATGAGCTCGGGTTCCAGCAGAAATTGACCAACAAGTCCTCCCTTAAGCTTATCGCTTTCTACCGGGAGATGCGTGACGACATCCAGATCTACCGCTTTACGGGTGCCTATCCGAGGGATTATACCTCCTTCAACAACATCGACTTTGGTACCACCAAGGGTCTGACAGTGACCTACGATCTGAGGAGGGCCAACAGCAACACCCGGATGCAGGCAAGCTATACCCTTCAGTTTGCGGATGGTACCGGCTCCAACAGTGCCACTTCCGCAGCCCTGATCAATTCGGGACTTCCCAACCTGAGGACCCTCAACCCCCTCAACTGGGACCGGAGGCATAATTTCAACATCTCCATCGACTATCGCTTCAGCGACGGAAAGAACTACAACGGGCCTACCATCACCAGGAGGAAAGGCACCGACAGGGAAAAGAACGTTCAATTGCTTCAGAACACGGGTGTCAACTTCCTCGTGACCGGTGGTTCCGGTACACCCTACACCGCCCAGGAGAACATCACCAGCCAGCGTACCGGCGGTACCCGCGTGCTGGCCGGGACCATCAACGGTTCCAGGCTCCCGTGGCAGTTCAGGGTCGACATGAGGCTTGACAAAGACATCTACCTGAAACCGGAAGGCAACAGGAATGCCTACATCAACGTGTTCCTGCAGGTGCTCAACCTGCTGAACACCAGGAACGTGCTTGGCGTTTATCCCGCCACGGGCGTTCCTGATGACGACGGTTACCTGGCTGCAGCCGAATGGCAGCGTGAGATCAGCGAGCAGACCAACCCCGAGTCCTACAGGCTGCTGTATGCCCTGGCTCTCGACACTCCATTCAACTACAGTTCCCCGAGGCAGATCCGGATCGGGGTCATGTTCAACTTCTAACCCTGTGAAAAAGAGAATAATTAAAAAAATTAGTTAACTATGAGAAATATATTCCGAATTCTGTTTGTTTCGCTGTTCCTGTTTGCCGTGTCCTATTCGGGTATGGCAGAAAAATACAAGTTCGGCGAGTACAAGGATACGAAGTCCATAAAGTCCACGGCCGCCGGATGCCTCGACCCCTCCGGGTTCAGGTTCCTGCATGTGAACAACGTACGGGCCAGGATCAATACCGGCGGGGACATGTGGTGGAATCTCGATAACATTTCCCAGTATTATATCCCGGCGGAAACGTCAAAGACCTCGGTCTTTTCAGGATCCCTCTGGATCGGCGGGCTCGATATCAACAACCAGCTGAAGCTGGCCGCCATCCGGTACCGTGGGAGCGGAACGGATTATTACACGGGACCGCTGACCATCGACGGAACGGCCGCCATCGACCCGGAGACCTGTTCGGAATGGGATAAGTTCTTCCTCATCAACCGGGCCGAAGTCGACGAGTTCATCCAGTGGTTCCAGAGCGACAACAAGTCGGAAGACTTCCCCGGCTATTCCATCCCCACATCCATCCTCGAATATCCCGCGCACGGCGACGTGTCCAAGGGACAGAGCTATTACATGGCCCCCTTCCGCGATGTGGACGGCAACGGCGATTATGATCCCAACCAGGGAGACTATCCCTATTATGACATCACCAATGAACTGTGTCCCCTGAACTTTGTCGGTGACCCGGACTACATTCCCACGCCGACCATGGAATCGGAGCTTTATGAGGACTATTTCGGCGGTATCCTGGTCGACCAGGTACTGAAAGGCGATGAGACCCTGTGGTGGGTCTTCAACGACAAGGGTAACGTACACAACGAGACCCAGGGCTCGCCCATCGGCATGGAGATCCGTGCCCAGGCGTTCGGCTTCACCACCAACGATGAGATCAACAACATGACCTTTTACAGTTATGAGATCATCAACCGCTCCACCTATGAGCTGACCCAGACCTATTTCAGCCCCTGGATCGACACCGACCTGGGCTATGCCTGGAACGATTACATCGGATGCGACGTGGAAAGGGGACTGGGCTATTGCTATAACGGCACGCCCGTCGACGAGGGCGGACCGGAAGCATACGGTGAGCAGCCCCCCGCCGTGGGCGTCGACTTCTTCCAGGGCCCCTACATGGACCCCGACAGCAGCGACAACCCGGCATACAAGGGCGACGGCCTTCTGGGACCCTCCATCAACGACTGCAGCATCGTCAGCTTCGACGGGTCCTGGGTGACCCTGAGCTATGGCAGGAATGACTCTGCCACCGGCAACTTCCGCGTCGACGCGGCTGCCATCAACGGCGTCAACTTCGGAAACGGGATCGTCGATGACGAGCGTTTCGGGATGAGAAGGTTCGTATACCACAACAACGGCGGTGCCGCTTACATGACCGACCCCTCGGAAGCACCCCAATATTATAACTTCCTCCGCGGGATCTGGAACGACAACACCCAGATGCTTTACGGAGGCAACGCGCACGTTACCTCCGGCGCCCTCGGACCCGAGTGCGATTTCATGTTCCCGGGCGATTCCGACCCCTGTAACTGGGGTACCGGCGGACTCCCGCCCAATGGCGGCTTCAACCAGGAAGGCCTCTACTGGACCGAAGAGGTCGTTGGCAACAACCCCAACGACAGGCGTTTCATGCAGTCGGCAGGACCGTTCACCCTGAAGCCGGGAGCCGTGAACTACATCACCGTGGGTATTCCCTGGGCCAATGCCATCTCCGGCGGCCCCTGGGCATCCGTCGAGCTCCTCAGGGTCGTGGATGACAAATGCCAGGCCCTCTTCGACAACTGTTTCAAGGTCATCAACGGCCCCGATGCACCCGACCTCACGTTCCGTGAACTGGACAGGGAGATCATCGTGTACATCTCCAACAGCAGAAACTCGAACAACTACAAGGAATCCTACAAGGAGCGGGACCCGCAGATCCAGACCCCGGATTCCCTGATCGGCACCCCGGAAGAATTTGATCCCTTCTATGTGTTTGAAGGATACCAGATATTCCAACTGAGGGATGCGTCGGTCACTGTCTCCGACAGCCGCGACGACCCGGACAAGGTCCGGTTGATCTACCAGTTCGACAAGAAGAACGGAATCGGCCAGCTCGTCAACTATGATTTCAACCAGGCCATCGGTGGCAACGTGCCCAAGATCATGGCCATCCAGGCTGACAACGGCATTGTCCACTCCTTCAAGATCACCGAGGATGCCTTCGCAACGGGCGACAGGAACCTGGTGAACCACAAGCAGTATTATTTCAGTGTCCTCGCTTACGGGTACAACAACTTCAAGGATTACGACCAGAACGACCCGTTGGCGCTCGACGGCCAGAAGAAGCCTTACCTGGCAGGCCGTAAGAACATCAAGGTCTATACCGCCATTCCGCACAAGACCGTCAACGGTATCGTGATGAACGGCAAGTACGGCGACGGACCCCAGATCACCAGGATCGAGGGGCATGGCAACGGCGGACAGGAGATCGAGCTGACGGATGAATCGATCGAGGAACTGCTCAGCAAGCCGGCTGCCGGCATCACCGCCAGCGGCGACACCATCCGCTATGGCGACGAGAACTATCCGATCGTGTATCAACCCACGTACAAATTCGGAAAAGGACCTGTCAACGTCAGGATCATCGATCCCCTGAATGTCAAGGCCGCCAATTACCTGATGACCTTCGACACCGTCATCACGCGTGCCAAATTCTTCAACCGCACCAATACCGACGGTATGGTTGGGGGTGGCGATACCCTGAGCGTGTTCTCCACGCCGAGGTGGAAGATCACCGATGAGGGAACAGGAGATGTTTTCATTTCCGATACGGCCACCCACATCGAATACGAGCAGTTGTTCCCCGAATTGGGTATCTCCGTCGAGTTCGGACCTGTCTTCCAACCCGGTCCGTACAAGGTGGGAGAAATGAATGACGAAGATCACAGCTCGGTCTACGATTTCCCGGCCACGAACAATGGCCTTGTCCACGCCTCCATTTCTTATTCCGACAGTTCAAGGCAATGGCTGAGCGGTGTACCGGACCAGGATATCATCGGGTTCCCCATCAACTGGATCCGTTCCGGTAATGCAGGCGACGACTGGGCAAGCCAGGCCAACCCGTGGGATCCGGAAGAGCATTATGAAAAGCTGATCGGCGGAACCTGGGCCCCCTATGCCCTGACCGCATACAACGGTCAGGACGCTACCGGTGCGGCACCCGCGTTCGGCAACAGCGGTACTTCCAAATCGTTGTCCAACTCGCTGAAGAACCTTTACAGCGTGGAGGTCGTGCTTACGCCCGACAAGTCGAAATGGACCCGCAGCCCGGTGATTGAGATGTGCCCCGACCCGCTCCTGGCAGAGAACGGTGGCTACAAGTATGGACTCCGGCAGGCAGCATCTGTCGACAAGGACGGAAATTCATCCGGCTGGCCCGCCAGCAGCGAGAAGTCGCTCAACCCGGACGATCCCAACTACATCTATCCCTTCGGGATGGGATGGTTCCCGGGCTACGCCGTGAACCTGGAGACCGGTGAGCGGATGAACATCATGTTCGGCGAAGATTCATGGCTTTCCTCCCAGAACGGAAGGGACATGCTCTTCAATCCCACATCGAACGTATTTGAATTCCCGTCGGGAGAACCCCTGTTCGGTGGAAAACATTACATCTACATCATGGGCAGCGGGGAGTTCATCCAGTCCTCCGGCGGCGATACCATCGCCTACCGTTTCGGTGCGTATGATGCCGGGGCGACCCTGGCCAACTCCATCGGCGAGCTCGACGGTTCCAGCCCGTTCTTCCAGATCTATGGAAGCCTGATCTACGCCAGTGCGCAATATGTCAGCATCCCGCTGAGCGTCGACAATGTGGAATGGCTGTCCAATGAGGTCCGTGTGCGGATCAACATCGTCAGGCCCTACCTGCGGTATTTTGCCAAAGCCCCGCTGCCGAAGAAATACGGCGAAGGCGAAAACAAGCATTATCCCGTATACCGGTTCTCGACCGAAGGCGTGGCAACTGCCTACAATGATCCTGAAAAGGCACAGAGCGACCTCGACCTGATCAACGTGGTCCCCAACCCCTACTATGCATTCGCAATCGGGCACGGGTACGAAAGTGTACCATTGGATACCCGGGTCAAGATCACCAACCTGCCTGAAAAGGTGACCGTATCGATTTACAACATCAGCGGTACCCTCATCCGGCAGTATACCAAGGACGACCCGGTGACCTTCCTCGACTGGGATCTCAAAAACTCGGCAGGTATCCCCATTGCCGGCGGGATCTACCTGATCCATGTGAAGGATCAAAACACCGGCGACGAGCGGATCGTCAAGTGGTTTGGATCGCTGCGTGTTGAAGATTTCAATGAATTCTAAAAAAGGTATGAATATAAAAAATACAGTAAGCATGAAGAACTTTTATAAATACCTGATTGCACTTTTCATCCTGGGCATGGTCACTTTGCCTGTCATGACCTCGATGGCCGGCAACAAGGACCGGTCGGGGCAGGCAGGTGCTGCTGAGTTGCTTATCAATCCCTGGGCACAGGGTGCCGGCTGGGGCAGTGTCAATACGGCCAATGTGAAAGGCCTGGAAGGGATTTACAACAACGTTGCCGGGCTGGCCTTTACGCCCAAGACCGAGCTTATCTTTGCCTACACCGACTGGATGAGGGGTTCCGACATCCGCGTGATGAGCTTTGGTATCGCCCAGCGTGTCAGTGAGTCAGGGGTCTTCGGCCTGAGTGTGATGTCCATGAATTTCGGAGAGATCGATATCACCACCATCGACCTTCCGGAAGGGGGCATCGGGCAGTTCTCCCCACGCTACCTGAATATCAGCCTTTCTTATGCCAAGGCCTTTTCAAACAGCATCTTCGGGGGAATGACTCTGAAGATCCTCAACGAGTCCATCGCCGACGCTTCTGCACAAGGGATCGCCATCGATGCCGGCATCCAGTATGTGACCGGTGAACTGGAGAACGTGAAGTTCGGGATCTCGCTCAGGAACGTCGGCCCGAAAATGAAGTTCTCGGGTGACGGCTTCTCCCTGAAGACTTTTATACCCAATAATGACAATCAATTTACCACAACGCAGCGGAATGCAGCCTTCGAGCTCCCGGCCCAGCTGAATATCGGTGCCGCATACGACTTCCTGTTCGACAGGTCGAGGTTCACCCTTGCCGGTAACTTTACGTCCAACTCCTTTACCAAGGACCAGTTCATGCTTGGTGGCGAGTTCTCGTTCCGGGACTATGTGCTCCTGAGGGCAGGATACACCTATGAGGATGGAATCTGGGAAGATGTGGAGAACCCTGACAGGTCGAATGCCAACAGCGGGTTCAGCGGCGGTTTCACCGTGCAGGTGCCCTTGAACAAGGAGAGTGGTTCTGTACTCGGCATTGATTATGCCTACAGGCCGACAGTACAGTTCCAGGGAACCCACACGATCGGCATCCGCTTTACGTTGTAAGGACAGGATCACATAACGAAGAACAAAAAGACCTGATGAAAGGACCCTTAGCGATAAGGGTCTTTTGTTCTTTATTCATCGCATCTCAATCATTATAAAATTCAATAAATCGGTTATGAGCAAGGTTAGTTATTACACGGAAGAAGGATTGCAAAGGCTGAAAGACGAGCTTGACCATCTCATAAGGGTCGAGAGGCCTGACATTTCAAAACAGATCGCAGAAGCCCGCGAAAAGGGCGACCTCTCGGAAAATGCGGAATATGCCGCTGCCAAGGAGGCACAGGGCATGCTGGAAATGAAGATCGCCAAGATGCAGGAGCTGGTGCAGAATGCCCGGGTAATCGATGAATCCAAACTGGACACCTCCAAGGTGCTGTTGCTCTGCACGGTGAAGATCAAGAACCTGAAGAACAACAAGCAAATGCAATATACGTTGGTTCCCGAGCAGGAGGCCGACATGAAAGAAGCCCGCATCTCCGTTACATCCCCCATTGCCAGGGGGCTGCTCGGCAAGAAAGTGGGTGATGTGGTGGAGATCCGGGTGCCTGCCGGGGTAATTCCTTTCGAGATCGTGGAAATCACAAGGTAATCAAACCCATATGGCAAGTATCTTCACAAAAATCGTTCAGGGGGAAATCCCCTCCTTCAAAGTGGCTGAAGATGACCACTTTTATGCATTCCTTGACATCAATCCCCTGGCAGTGGGACATACCCTGGTGGTCCCCAAAAAGGAGGTCGACTACCTGTTTGATCTGGATGACGCCAATTATGCCGGGTTGTTCCGGTTTGTCAGGGAAGTAGGCCGTGCCATCGAGGCGGCGGTGCCCTGCAAGCGCCTGGGGGTGGTCGTATACGGCCTTGATGTGCCCCATGCTCATGTGCACCTCATCCCCTTGCAGGGCAAGGGCAACGAGATCAATTTCAGCAACCCAAAACTTAAGCTTACACAGGAAGAATTCCAGGGCACGTCGCAAAGGATAGCAGCCGCATTCGGGAAAGGTCAGTAGGCCCTTTCGTTTTTCCCTTCGATGTAATTGATAAAGGATTTGTTGACGACCTTGTTCCCTCCCGGGGTGGGGTAGTCACCGGTGAAATACCAGTCGCCCCTGTCATTGGGAAGTGCCTCGTGCAGGTCCTCGATGGTCTGGTAGATGATCTGTATCTCGGCCCGGATGTCGCTTTCGGTGAGCATTTCTGCGATCTTGGCCGATATCTGTCTGGCGGTGAAAGGTTTGTAGATCTCTTTCACGTGGTTTACCACCTCTTCCTTAGGCAGGCTCTCCTGCGCTTTACAGAGCCTGTACACGCGGTTGATGACATCTTCCTGGTGCGTATCGTGCAAGAGGGCGATCGCGGCCCTGAAGGCAATAAAATCGCTCAATTTGGCCATGTCGATCCCATAACAGTCGGGATAACGGATCTGCGGGGCCGACGAGGCAATGATGATCTTCTTGGGGCCCAGCCGGTCGAGGATGCGGATGATGCTCTTTTTCAGGGTCGTCCCCCTGACGATGGAGTCGTCCAGGACCACCAGGTTGTCCCTGCCTCTTTTTACGATCCCGTATGCCACATCATACACATGGCCGACGAGGTCGTCGCGCTGGGTGTCCTGGGTGATGAAGGTCCTGAGCTTGATGTCCTTGACCGCGATCTTTTCGATGCGGGGCCTGAGCTTCATGATCTTCTCCAGCGCCTCAGGCGTGACATGGCCCCCCAGTTGCAGAATGCGGTCCCTCTTTATGGTGTCGCAGAAACTGTCAAGCTCCTCGGCAAAACCCCTGAAAGCCACGGAGGCGGTATTGGGGATATAGGAGAAAACAGTGTTCTCCAGGTCATGGTCGATGGACTTCAGGACCTCGGGTGCAAGCAGTTTGCCAAGTTTTTTCCGCTCCAGGTAGATATCGCGGTCGGTCCCCCGTGAGAAATAGATCCGTTCGAAGGAGCAGGATTTCTTCTCCAGCGGTTCCTTGTATTCGGCGTCGCCGGCGTCGCCGTTCTTCTTGATGATCAGCGCATGCCCCGGCTTCAGTTCACGGATGTCGTCGGTCTGCACGTTAAAGGCGGTCTGGATGGCGGGCCGCTCCGAGGTGGCAACGATGACCTCGTCATCCATGTAGTAGTAGGCGGGGCGGATGCCGGAAGGGTCGCGCATGACAAAGGCATCACCGTGCCCGAACATGCCCACGATGGTAAAGCCGCCGTCCCAGTGGACAGATGACTTCCTGAGGATCTCCAGCACATCCAGCTGATCGGCGATCATTCCTGTGCTTTCCACTTTGGTGAACCCCTCCTTTTTGAATTTCTGGTAGAGCGATTCGTTCTCCTCATCCAGGAAGTGACCAATTTTCTCCAGGATCGTGATGGTATCCGACGTTTCCACGGGATATTGCCCGTATTCCACCAGTCGTTTGAACAGTTCATCCACGTTGGTCATGTTGAAATTCCCGGCGAGCACAAGGTTTCGGGTCTTCCAGTTGTTGGTGCGGATCACCGGGTGGAGGTTGCTCATCTCGTTCTTCCCGAAGGTCCCGTACCTCAGGTGCCCCATGAAAAGTTCCCCGGTCATGTCCAGGTTGTCCTTCAGCCAGTGCACATCCCGCAGCAGCTTTTCGTTCTTTTGCGCGATGGCGTCCACCTGGTCGTTCACCTGTTTGAAGATGTCCTTGATGGGGCTTTCGGAGTTGGAGCGGAACCTGCTGATGTATTTCGTGCCGGGCGGCATGTCGATCTTGATCCCCGCGATGCCCGCGCCATCCTGTCCGCGGTTATGCTGTTTCTGCATGAGCAGGTGCAACTTCTTCAACCCGTAGAAGCTGGTGCCATACTTTGAAAGGTAGTATTCAGGCGGTTTAAGCAGCCGTATCAGGGCCACCCCGCATTCATGTTTGATCAGCTCGCTCATGCATCTTCCTCGTTACTGGGTGATCGCTTTTTTAGTACTTTCGTCGCAATCCGTTGCAAAAATAACACATAATGAAAAAGTATTGTTTATCCGCCGCAATTTTCATCGGGATGGTGTTCAGCCTCCAGGCACAGTATACCACCCCGGGCACCGGCATTCACTGGGGCCTCGACGACCTGGTGGCCGTTTCGGCGGGGATCGTGACAAAGCAGGGGGATGATTATTTCATCCATGATGACCTGGTCATCACGGCCACCGACACCATTGCGCTCCTGGAGAATGCCGTGCTGAAATTCGATGCCGGCGTGCTGATCACCGTCAGCGGAGTCTTCGTCGCCGATCCCCCCGACAGCATCCTCTTCACGGCCATGGACACCCTGGCGCATTACAGGAGCTTCCGGTTCGAGGAATCAGGCGCTTCGCTCCTGAAGAATTGTATCGTCGAATATGGCGGCGGGGTGGATATCCTCTATTCCGACATGCTGGTTTCCGGGTGCGTTTTCCGCCATAACGACCAGTCGAATACCACCGGGACCATCGACCTTTTCCATGCCAGTCCGGAGATCCTGGCATGCGACTTCATTTACAACACCGGTCCGGCCGTGATGTCGAGCGCCAACGGCGAGTCCTCCCCCCTGATCAGGGACTGCTACATGTACCGGAACAACGCGGGCAATGCCAACATGCCGCAGGTGAACCTGGGGACCTCGAATCCCGGCGGCCCCATCCGCATCATCGGGAACCACATCGAAGGATATTACATCAACTCCGGCGGCATCGCCGTGGCCACACTGGCCGGTGGTTCGATCGACTGCATCATCGACAGCAACAACATTTTCAACAACAGGTACGGCATCACTGTGTACGGTTTCAACATCCTTTCGTCCATCTCTAACAACGAGATCTACGACAACACCATCGAGAACCTGCCCATGCAGGGGGGCAGCGGGATCAATATCTGGGGCAATATCTCCAACACCCCGAAGGTTTACGGGAACGACATCCACGGCAACCTCTGGGGGGTCACGATCACGGGGACGGCCTTGCCCGACTTGGGCCACGTGGGGCCCGACTCCACCTGTCCCGGGGGCAACCTCATCACCGGCAACGGCAACGGCGGCGTGCTGTATGCGCTGTACAACAACACGCCCAACGACATGTATGCCCAGAACAACTACTGGGGCAGCTACAACCTCGATTCGGTGGAGGCGGTCATTTTCCATCAACCCGATGACGCCGCCCTGGGTCTTGTGACATACCTGCCGATCATGGATTCGACGGCCGTGGTCGCGGAAAGCCATCAACACCGGCTGCCCGTGCATGTTTTCCCCAATCCCTTCGAAACATACCTTGTGATCGAAAATCCCTTTTATTCGGCATCCTATGGTCCGGGGCGCCTGGTCCTCAGGAATGAAACCGGGAGCGTGGTACACGAAGAAATGCTGGCCGATCGGCGCCACCGCCTTGAGCTGTCGTGGTTGCCGGCGGGAGTATACCTGCTGGAAGTGAGGCAGGGCGACCGGGTAAGGGTCTCGAAGCTCATCAGGCAATAGCCGGCAAGCCCGGTCATCAGGCCGTGAGAAAGTGGAATTATTTAGTAGCTTTGTTACCCGATGACACAACGACCATGAAGATCAGAAAAGCCACACACGCCGACATCCCGGCCATCGCCGGCTTTCAGAAGCTGATGGCCCAAGAAACGGAAGGCATCCGCCTCAACGAGGAGCTGTTGCTCCGTGGTGTGGGCCGCGTTATGGATGACCCCTCCTTGGGGTTTTACCTGGTCGCGGAGGATGACGGACGGCTGGTGGCCTCCATGATGCTGACCCCTGAATGGAGCGACTGGAGGAACAGCCTTTTCCTCTGGATCCAATCCTTGTTCGTGGTGCCGGAATACCGGCGGAGAGGGATATTCAGGATGATGTATGAATATGCCCGGGACATGGTCCTCGGCTCGGATGCCTATGCCGGGCTCAAGCTCTACGTCGACAAGGACAACCTTCCGGCGCAGGCCGTCTACCGAAGGGTAGGCATGAAGGACAGCCATTATAACCTGTTCGAATGGAATAAATTTGACTATTAACCTTTAAAAAAGCCGTTATGACCCCTCGCATCATTTCAGTGTGCATTTTGTTCTCGTTATTTTTGTTACAGCCTGCCTTTGGCCAGGCGGACAGGTCGGACTGGGAAGGAGGTTTCCCGGAAGGATGCACCTCCATCACGGTGGGCAAGCTGGCCAGTGCCGACGGTTCGGTGATGACCTCCCATACCGACGACAGCCACAGGACCCGTTCATGGATGGACGTCCAGCCAGCCAAAACGCATGCCGACGGGGCTACCGTCACCATGTACAAACGGATGGCGAGCGACTCCCTGGCCATGCCCACATACTACCACAAGCCGATCGGGGCGATCCCCCAGGTAAAGGAGACCTATGGGTTCATCAACACGGCCTACCCCTGCCTCAACGAGAAACAGCTCGCCATCGGCGAGTCCACTTTCGGCGGCAGGGACGAGCTGCAGTCGGACTATGGCCTCATCGACTGCCAGCGCCTCTGCCAGCTCATGCTGGAACGGTGCACCACGGCCCGCGATGCCATCCGGATGGCCGATGAGCTGACAAAAGAATACGGCTGGAACGACGCCGGCGAATGCCTTACCATCGCCGACAAGCACGAGGTGTGGCATTTCGAGATCGTAGGGCCCGGAAAGGGGAAAACGGGAGCCATATGGGCGGCACAGCGCGTCCCCGACGACCATGTGTCCGTCAATGCCAATGCCAGCACCATCAAGGAGATCGACCTTGCCGACCCGGATCATTTCATGGCTTCGGAGAACATTTTCACCGCGGCGGCCGAGAACGGCTACTGGAAGGAAGGTGAGCCCTTCCGTTTCAACTATGTCTATGCACCACACAGCCGCGAATCGGTGGCCTCCCGGCGTCGCGAATGGCGGGTGTTCGACCTGCTGGCCCCCTCCCTGGGCCTCCATCCCGATGACAAGGACTTTCCTTTCTCCGTGAAGCCGGATACGCAGGTGACCCTGGCAGACCTTGTCACGGTCTTCAAGGACTATTACCAGGATACGCCCTATGACATGCGACGGCTGATCACCGACACCGGCAAGGAGGGCAAGACCCGCATCTCGCCCCTGGCCAATCCTTTCATGCCTTACGATCAGCTAAACCTCCATCCTGTGAGCGGCGGGTGGTACAGCGTGAACGAAGAGACCGGGGATATCCGGTTCCTGGGCGAGCGTACCATCGCCCGCTGGTACACCATGTACGCCACCATCATCCAGTGCCGCAGCTGGCTGCCCGACGAGATCGGCGGCGTGGCCTGGCTGGCCATGGACAACGTGGCCTCTTCCATCTATATCCCCGTGTACGGTTCCGTGACCGACCTGCCCTCTTCCTACAAGACCCCGGGCAGGCCCAACGGCTATACCACGGAGTCGGCCTGGTGGGCCTTCAACCGGCTCGGGACCCTGGCGGCACAGCGCTGGGGCGACATGCACCAGGACATCGATGCGGTATGGGGACCCTGGCAGGCCGAACTGTTCGAGCGGCAGGCTGCCGTCGAAAAAGAAGCCCAGGGGCTCTACAACGAGAAAAAATCCGGAAAAACCATCGAATACCTCACCAATTACACAAATGACTGGGGCGATAAGGTGGTGGACAAGGCCTGGGAACTGGGCGATCTCCTGTGGACGAAGTATGACGAGAAGTTCTGAACCGGGTTCGGTTCCGATACCGTTTCAGTTCTTCCCAACCTTTTGAATTCTTATTTGTTCTCCTTCTTTCAGGAAACATCATGCGCAACATACAGTTTTTGATCTTTTTCTCCATCGTCATCTCCGTCTTTTCCCTGCTCAGCTTCTATATTTACAGCAAGGGGATACAAGCGTTCCCCCAGGGTGTCGCCGGAAGGGGCTGGTTCCGGGGGGTCTTTATCTTTCTGGCCGCCTCCTATGTGATCGCCCGTGTGATGGAGCGGGTCTACCTGTCGGTGTTCTCGGATGTGTTGACATGGATCGGCTCCTTCTGGCTGGCCGCTTTTTTTTATTTCCTGCTGATCGCCATGACCATCGATCTGGTGAGGCTGGCCAATGCGATCGTGCCGTTCATCCCCGAAGCATGGAAGACCCTGCAGTTCCGGCAATATATGCTGGCGGGCAGCGGTTCGTTGGTCGCCGTGCTTCTGGTCATCGGTTTTTTCAATGCCTACATACCGCGGGTCAGGACCCTCGAGATCAACATCCCCAAGAAGGTGAGCGGGATTCAGGAACTGCGCATCGCCTTCATCTCCGATATCCACATGGGCACCCTGGTCGGCCCCCGGCGGACCCGGAAGATGGTGGAGCGGATCAACGGGCTTAAGCCCGACCTCATCCTGCTGGGCGGCGACATCGTTGATGAGGACCTCGGGCCTGTGATCCGCAGCAATCTTGGCGCCTCGCTCTCCCAACTCGCAGCACCCCTGGGTGTCATTGGCATCACGGGGAATCATGAATACATCGGCGGGGCTGCCGAAGCGGTGAAGTACCTCGAGGCACATGGCATCGCCATGGTCCGGGATTCCCTTGTGGAGGTTGGGAACGGGATCACCATTGTCGGCAGGGAGGACCGGGACCGTCCGCGCTTTTCGGGAATGGGCCGGAAAACGGTGGATGAGATCATGGCGGGCGTCGACCATTCGAAACCGGTGATCCTGCTGGACCATCAGCCTTTTGAGTTGGACGAGAAGGAGCGGGCCGGCGTCGACCTCACCCTGTCAGGACACACCCACCACGGACAGCTCTGGCCCCTCAACTACCTCACGAAGGCGATCTACGAGGTGAGCTGGGGATATAAGCAAAAAGGGAACATGCACGTATATGTGTCCTCCGGCTACGGCGGCTGGGGCCCGCCGGTCAGGCTGGGCAACCGGCCTGAGATCGTTCATATCAGGATTCGTTTTACCGGCTGACAAGGGCGAATTTCTTATTTTTGCCCGAAACTTCAGGCCCATGTTCAAGAAGATCCCCCACACCTATGTCATCATCTTTCTCATCATCGCCATTGCCGCCGTCCTCACCTGGATCATCCCGGGCGGTGAATTTGAGCGCCAGACGGTAGTCACCGGCGGTGTCGAGCAGACCGTGATCGACAAGGACTCGTTCCATTACGTCGACCGGAATGTACAGACGTGGCAGATCTTCTCCGCCCTCTTCAATGGTTTCGTCAGGCAATCCGGAATCGTGATCCTCATCCTGATGATCGGCGGCGGTTTCTGGATCATGAACGCCAGCAAGGCCATCGACGTGGGGATCCTCTCGTTCCTCCAATTCACCAAACGGCTGGAGCACCGCAGGTTTTTCAAGGCAGTGGGGGTCAACAACCTCATCATCACCCTGGTGATGGTGATGTTCAGCCTGTTCGGGGCCATTTTCGGCATGAGCGAAGAGACCATCGCCTTTGTCATCATCGTGGTGCCCCTGGCCATCTCCATGGGGTACGACAGCATTGTCGGCATCAGCATGGTGTATGTGGCGGCGCACCTCGGTTTTGCTTCGGCCGTGCTGAACCCCTTCACCATCGGCATCGCCCAGGGCATTGCCAACCTGCCGCTATTCTCCGGACTGGAGTACCGTATCTTCTGCTGGCTTGTGATCAATTCCATCGGGATCACCTTCGTGCTATGGTATGCCAGGAGGGTGAAAGCAAAGCCGGAAAGGTCCATCATGTTTGAACTGGACGAATACTGGCGCAAGCGAGGCGGAGGAGAGACGGGTGACATTACCTACCAGACCTCCCGGGCCGCCTGGTTCGTTTACGGCTTCCTCCTCGCCTGTTTTGTCCTTTTCTCGTATTACTTCCCCACCTCCGACCTCAGGATAGGCAACGTGGTGAAGACCCTGCCGGCCATCCCGGTGGCCACGGTGCTTTTTGCCATTACGAGCATCCCGGCCCTGCGGAGGTCCGGGCATTATTTCGTGCTCAACCTGCTGGCCTTCACCATCATCTTTCTCGTGATCGGGGTGATGGGCTATGGGTGGTACCTCATGGAGATCGCCTCCCTGTTCTTTGCCATGGGCATCTTTTCGGGCCTGGCCATGAGCTATGATGCCAATCATATCACCAAACTGTTCATCGACGGTGCAAAGGATATTCTTTCTGCCGCCCTCGTCGTCGGCCTTGCCGGCGGCATCCTGGAGATCCTCGAGGACGGGAAGATCATCGACACCATCCTTTACAGCCTGTCCCACAGCATGTCGGGCATGGGCAAGGTGGGTTCCGTCAGCGTCATGTACGTGATCCAGACCTTCATCAACATCATCATCCCTTCGGGTTCCGCCAAGGCGGCACTGACCATGCCTGTCATGGCGCCGTTCTCCGACCTGGTGAACGTATCGCGGCAAGCCACCGTGATGGCCTTCCAGTTCGGCGACGGCTTCACCAACATGATCACCCCCACCTCGCCTGTCCTGATCGGAGCCCTCGGCATCGCCCGCATTCCCTACGACAAGTGGGTGAAGTGGATCCTGCCTTTCATGGCCATCCTCATCGTGCTGGGCTGGCTCTTGCTGCTGCCCACCGTGCTGATGGACCTGACGGGCTTCTGATCCCACCGGTCCTCGGGCTTGCGGTCCTTCCTGAAGGATCGCCACTGCCAGGGCCGGCCCGGTTATTTTGTTCCGGCCGCTGTTACCATCCGGCTCTTTTCCGTCTTAAATCGTCACCGGATATCCGGATCTTCCGGAAACAACCGTGTGGATCCATAACGTAAATACATGTACCCAGGAATCCTAACCCGGAAAGGAGCTGCCCTCACACTGGCCGCCTCCTTCCTTTTCACCGTTCCCGTAACGGCTGCCACCCCGGATCATGCCCAGGGCATCCCCTCCCTGGGGCCCATCCGGTTCGAGTTCATACTCTTTGCCCTGACCTTGCTGGGGGTGGCCCTTTTCCACCGGAAGACCATGGTGGTGGCCCTCACCGGTCTCGTGGGCATCCTCTTTTTCAAATTTCTTTTCGATCCGTCGTTCAACCTTGCAACCCATGTTTTCGGGGATGCCGGTCACAACGGGGAATGGCGCATTCTGCTCAACCTCTTTGGCCTCTTGTTTGGATTCGCCATCCTCGCCAGGCAGTTCGAATCCTCGAAGATACCCGACATTTTGCCCCGGTTCCTCCCGAACGACTGGCGCGGAGGGTTGATGCTGTTGCTGATCGTGATGGTCCTGTCGTCATTCCTCGATAACATCGCGGCCGCAATGATCGGGGGCACCATTGCCATGGTCGTTTACAAGGGGAAGGTCCACCTGGGCTACCTGGCTGCCATAGTCGCGGCCAGCAACGCGGGGGGAGCAGGAAGTGTCGTGGGCGACACCACCACCACCCTGATGTGGATCGACGGCGTGGACCCCCTGTGGGTTTTACCCGCTTTCATTGCATCGGCTGCAGCTTTTGTGATTTTTGGCCTTGTGGGATCGATCCAACAGGACAGGTATAACAGGATCCAGAAGGATGCCACGGCCGGTGTGAGGATCGACATGAAAAAGATACTGGTGGTCGGCATGATCCTGTTGGGGGCCATCCTCACCAATTATTTGCTGGACTTTCCCGCTGCGGGGGTTTGGGCGGCCATCCTGCTGGGAAGCCTGTTCACGGCTACGCCATGGTCGGAGGTGAAACACGTCTGGAAAGGCACGGTCTTCCTGATGGCGCTGGTGACCTGTGCGTCACTGATGCCTGTGGAAGAGCTGCCTGCGGCCTCCTGGCAATCAGCATTCACCCTCGGATTTGTATCGGCGGTGTTCGACAACATACCCCTTACCAAGCTTTGCCTTGATCAGGGCGGTTATGACTGGGCCGTCCTGGCCTATGCCGTCGGGTTCGGCGGCTCCATGATCTGGTTCGGATCATCGGCAGGTGTGGCCCTTTCAAATATTTACCCGGAAGCCAGGAATACCTTCCATTACCTGAAGAGGGGATGGCATGTGGTCCTGGCCTATACACTCGGGTTTTTCGTCATGCTGGGCACGGTGGGCTGGAATCCACATCCCGGGTACAAGCAGGGCCCGGCAGCAAAAACGGAGGTGAATGCCGGACAGCAGGGGAGTGCCGGAACCGGTCCCATAAACAAACATTAGCCCCGGGACATGGTAACCGGTATCCGGGAAATGTGTAACTTTAATACAGAATATCAACCCGAATGGCAGTAAGAACTTTTTTCCGGAAACTGGTACCCCAGGAGAAGAAATTCTATCCCATGTTCGAAGGTGTTGCCGACAACCTGGTTATGGCAGCGGTCAACCTGAACAAGCTCTTCACCGAGGATGACGAGGGGAAACGCGATACCTATTACCGCAGGATCAAGGAGATCGAGACCAAAGGCGACAAGCTGACCCGGACGATCTTCGATGAGCTGGACAAGACCTTTATCACCCCGTTCGAACGGGAGGACATCCATGCCCTTTCCAGCTCCATTGAAGGTGTCCTGGACCTCATCAACGGCTGCAGCAAGCGGCTGGAACTTTACAAGCCCAAGAAGATGGAGGCAGAGTTTCCCGAGTTCCCATCCCTCATCCTGCTGGGATGCCAGGAAATACAACATGCCGTCTCGCATCTCAAGGACCTGAAGAACCACGACCGGATCCGGAAAGCCTGCAACCGGATCACGGAGCTGGAAAAGCAGGGGGATGACCTGTACCATATGCTGATCCAGGGACTCTTTGAGCATGAGAAGGATGCCATTGAGCTCATCAAGAAGAAAGAGCTTGTTTACATCCTCGAAGAGACCATGGACCGTATCGAAGATGTGGCCGATGTGTGCCGGACCATCCTCATTAAAATGGTTTGATCCCTGAATCATGCTGACGATCGTTATCATCACCATTGTCATCGCCTTGCTGTTCGACTTCCTGAACGGGATGAACGACGCAGCCAACTCGATCGCCACCGTGGTCTCCACCAAGGTGCTTTCACCCTTTACCGCTGTGGCCTGGGCTGCGTTCTTCAACTTTGCGGCCGCCTTCATCTTCGGCGTCAAGGTGGCCGGCACCATCGGCAAGGGTGTGGTGGATCCGCAGTTTATCAACGAGTACGTGGTCCTGTCGGCCCTCCTCGGGGCTGTCAGCTGGGTGTACGCCTGCACCTACTTCGGGCTGCCCATTTCCGTGTCCCATTCGCTGATCGGGGGCCTGGTCGGACCGGTGCTGTTCACTGTCGGCACCGAGGCTATTTTCCGGGCGGGCATGCTGAAGATCGTCCTTTTCATAGCGCTCTCCCCCCTCATCGGGATGATGCTGGGGTTCATCCTGATGGTCACGGTGATGCTCCTGTTCCGGAGAACCCGGCCCCACAGGGTCAACTCCATCTTCAGGATCCTGCAGCTGGTCTCCTCCGCCGTCTTCAGCCTCGGGCACGGCGCCAATGACGCGCAGAAGACCATGGGCATCATCACGGTGCTATTGTTCAGCACAGGCTACCTGACCGGTGAGTTCCATGTGCCACTCTGGGTGATCCTCACCAGTCATACGGTCATTGCCCTCGGCACCCTGGCAGGCGGCTGGCGGGTGATCCGCACCCTTGGGATGAACCTTACCGAGCTGAAACCCGTCCATGGATTCTCCGCAGAGACGGCCGGCGCCCTCACCGTCATCGGCAGCACGTTGTTCGGCATCCCTGTCAGCACCACCCACACCATCACCGGTTCGATCATGGGGGTGGGCATGACCCGGCGTTTGTCGGCCGTGCGTTGGGGTATCGCCGGCAACATTGTCCTCGCCTGGGTGTTCACGATCCCTGCCACACTCCTGCTCAGCGCCGGGTTCTACCAGCTGATCCTACTATTTTTATAGAACGTGCTGTCGGCGGATTTGCAAAGAAGGGTTAACTTTGCCGGGCTGTGGAGAATTTCTGGAACCATATAAAAAAACCCACCTTCACCCTTGCCCCCATGGAAGACGTTACCGACACTGTTTTCCGGGAGGTGGTGCTCAGCGTTTCCGACACGGACTGCCTGCAGGTGCTGTTCAGCGAGTTCACCTCCACCGACGGGCTGTGCCACGAGGTGGGCGGACCCAAGGTCAGGCACCGGCTGCAGATCAACCCCAGTGAAAGGGAACTGCTCCGAAAGACCGGCGTGAAGATCGTGGCCCAGATCTGGGGCAACAAACCCGAGAAATTCAGGGAAGCCGCACGCATCATCTGCGAGGATGGGGAATTCGACGGCATTGACATCAACATGGGGTGCCCTGTGAAAAAGATCGTGAAGCAGGGGGCCTGCTCAGCCCTCATCGGCCAGCCGGAGCTGGCCAAGGAGATCATCCGGGCCACCCAGGAGGCCTCCGCCATCCCGGTGAGCGTCAAAACCCGCATCGGGCTTAGCAAGGTCATCACGGAAGAATGGATCGGCCACCTGCTGGAGACCGAGCCGGTCCTGATCACCATCCATGGCCGGATCCAGAAACAGCAATCGGAGGGGGAGGCCAACTGGGACGAGGTGGCGAAAGCGGTAAAGCTGCGGGACCGCGCCGGATCAAAGACCCTCATACACGGCAACGGCGATGTCATGACCTATGAGCAAGGGCTGATGCGGGTGAAGGAGACCGGTGTGGAAGGAGTGATGATCGGCAGGGGCATCTTCGGCAACCCCTGGTTCTTCAACAAGGAGGTGCATGAAAAGAGCCCCGGGGAGCGCCTCCGGCTCTTGTGGAAACATGCTTCCCTCTATACCGATACTTGGCAGGACGAGAAGCATTTCAATATTCTCAAGCGGTTCTTCAAGATCTATACCTCCGGTTTTCCGGGGGCCGCCCACCTCAGGGCCGAACTGATGGAGACGCACGGCCTGGAAGATGTCAGGAAGGTGCTGGAGGGGGCCGGTCACCGGGTTTGTGTGTAGAGAGTAAATCGCAAGGAGCGGAAAATCATTTTCCAATGGGGATTTTCCGTTTTGCATTTTCCAAACATGGAAAATAGAGAATAATAAATGTCACATATCCGGAAAGCGTAGCTGACTTAACCGATCACAGTACATAAGTCAATTTGCAGATGCGGAGGGTGGTGATCAGATATTAGGTTGTTGATCATCAGTTTGTAAACGAAGGGTTCAGCAGCTGACTTACGAATAATCAGGGGATTATTCAGCAACTCATTAATTCAGCAACTCATTAATTCCCGTCGTACGCCCATTTCAGGTAGATGGAACCCCATGTGAACCCGCCCCCGAAGGCTGCCAGCACGATGTTGTCCCCCTTCTTCAGCTGGCTCTCCCATTCGTAAAGGCACATGGGAATGGTGCCGTTGGTGGTATTCCCGTATTTCTGGATGTTGATCATCACCTTTTCTTTCTCCAGTCCCATCCTGCGGGCGGTGGCATCGATGATGCGGAGGTTGGCCTGGTGGGGCACCAGCCAGGCGATGTCTTTGGATGTGAGGTTGTTCTTCTCCATGATCTCCACCGAAACGTCAGCCATGTTCGACACAGCGAACTTGAAGACAGCCTGGCCTTCCTGGTACACATAATGTTCCCTGTTGGCCACTGTTTCCATGGAAGGTGGCCTGACCGATCCGCCCGCTTTCTGGTGCAGGTGCACTCTTCCCGACCCGTCGGAGCGGAGGATGGCGTCCTGGATTCCGAAGCCTTGGGTGTCGGGTTCGAGCAGCACGGCACCGGCCGCATCGCCGAAGATCACGCAGGTGGTGCGGTCGGTATAGTCGACGATGCTCGACATCTTGTCGGCCCCGACCACGACGATCTTCTTGTAAGAACCCGTTTCGATGAATTTGGAGGCGGTGCTCAGGGCATAGATGAACCCGGAGCATGCGGCGTTCAGGTCGAAACTCCACGCATGCTTGATGCCTGCCTTGTCGCTGATGATGTTGGCTGTGGCCGGGAAGACCATGTCGGGGGTGACCGTGGCGCAGATCAGCATGTCCACCTCGTCGGCGCCGGTATTCGTTTTTGCCAGCAAGCCTTTCACCGCTTCCACGGCCATGTCGGAGGTGCCCAGCCCTTCGCCCTTCAGGATATGACGCTCCTTGATCCCGGTCCGGGTGAGGATCCACTCGTCCGTGGTGTCGACCATGGTCTCAAGTTCCTTGTTGGAAAGGATATAGTCCGGTACATAACCCTGTATGCCTGTGATGGCAGCTCTTACTTTGCTCATTCTTGATCAGTGATGGATTGTTCTGGGTTCAAAAGTAAAAGAAATTATTTACTTTGAATATACTTGTTCATGGCCCGCTTGATCTTGCGGGTCAGTTTGGCCTCATGGATCTCCTTCGACAGCAGCACCATGTTCATGATGGCCCTGGGGCTTGAGATGCCGTGCCCGATCACCACGGAGCCGTTCACCCCGAGGATGGGGCTCCCGCCGTAATTCTCGTAGTTGAATTTCCGGATGTAGTCGTCCACCAGGTTTCGCTTGACCATCAGCCGGTACATGGCCTCGATCTGTTTCAGGACGATGTTGCCGGTGAACCCGTCGCAGACGATCACGTCCACCTTGTCCTTGAAAAGGTCGCGGCCTTCGATGTTCCCGTAGAAATTGAAATCTTCCGAATCGCGCATCAGCCGGAATGCCGACTGGCAAAGCAGGTTTCCTTTTTCTTCCTCCTCCCCGATGTTGAGCAGTCCCACTTTGGGGTTCTTGACGCCGAGGACGCCCTGGGAGTAGATGGAGCCGAGGATGGCGAACTGGTAGAGGATGTCGGGCTTGATGTCGGGATTGGTCCCGATGTCGAGCATCACGTTCATGCCTCCGTTCTCGCGGGGGATGGCGGTGAGGGTGCTGGGCCGGATGACCCCCTGGATATTGTTCACGCTGTACATGGCTCCCACCATGGTGGCGCCAGAGTTGCCGGCGCTGGCAAAGGAATCGATCTGCTTGGCTTTCAGGTAGCGGAAGCCCATGGAGATGCTCGACTGGGGTTTCTGGGTGTAGGCTTTGATGGGCCTGTCGCCCATGCCGATCACTTCAGGAGAATGGACAATGGTGAAGGCCGAAGGGTCGGCGCCCCGCTCCTGGAGCATTTCCTCTGTGAGCTCCTGGGGGCCGAATAAAAAAATCCTGTCTCCGGAAGATACCTTTTCCAACGCAAGGATCGCCCCCTCAATGGTGGCTGAAGGGGCATAATCCCCACCCATGACGTCAAGGCCGATCTTCATCAACAGAATTTATGTTCGAAGAGAGGAAGGAAAAACGACTATTCGGTCTCTGTTTTCGAATAGACCAGTTTCCCCCTGTAGTAGAGGTCGCCGTCGATGTAATAGCCCCTGTGATAGCGGTGCACCTCTCCAGTCACCGGATCTTTGGCGAGCTGGGGCGCTTTGGCCTTGTAATGGGTCCTTCTCTTGTCTCTTCTCGTTTTCGAAATTTTTCTTTTCGGATGAGCCATTTCTTATCGTTTAATTGTTGTTCTCAAGTTTAATGTCTTTCAGGGCGTCCCAGCGGGGATCCGTTCCTTCGCGGGGCGTAAGTTCCTCCAGCCTGGCCACGGTCTCCGGATCGCAAGTCGGCCTGCCGTCGGCATCCTCGGGATGTACCTTGCGGATGGGGATGGCCAGCGACACATAATCGAAGACCAGGTTGGCGATGTCCACCTGGTATTCTCCCTCGGGGATCACCAGCACCGTCTCCGACTCCTCCATGCGTTCCTCGCCGAATTTGATGTAGTACTGCTCCACGATGTCGACCGGCAGCTCGAACGGGTCCAGGCACCTGTCACAGGCCACCTCCAGGTGTCCCTGAATGGTGAACTGCAGGACCAGCATCCGCTCCTGCCTGTCGAGCTCCAGCCTCAGATGAAGCCGGCAGTCGAGCACATCCGGATTCTCATTCGCCTCAAAGAACTTTTTGTCCAGGTCCCAATCGTACAAATGTTTCCCCAGGCTCAGGCCCTTGAAAGGGATCTTAAATTGTTTCAAGTAGTTCAAGCTTCCCGGGTTTCATTTTCCCGCTAAAACACAGCGGTTTACAAATTGGGGTGCAAAGGTAGGAATTTTTTTATCATTCACAAACAGTTTTCAAATTTTGTTAACAACCGCATGATCAGTCCCCTGGAGGTATGTCGGTGCCGGAAAATGCATAGTCGATCCGGTTGATTCAAGGGGAGAATTCCTATTTTTGGGAACTATTTCGTCATGCAACCGCTCAACCTGCCCGAATACGAGTTCCGCCTTGAGGAGAAGGACGGCAAGACCAGGATCTTCGACCGGTTCCGGAAGAAAATGGTGACCCTCACCCCGGAGGAGTGGGTCAGGCAGCATTTTGTCCTGTACCTCGTGCAAGAAAAAGGCTATCCCGAATCGCTCATCACGGTGGAGGCTTCCCTCCAGGTGGCCAGGCGATTGAAAAGGACCGACCTGGTGGTTTACAACCGCCAGCTCATGCCCCTTCTTATCGTGGAGTGCAAGGCCCCGCAGGTGAAGATCACCAGCCAGGTGTTCGACCAGATCGTCCGTTACA
Organism: uncultured Bacteroidales bacterium; assembly: GCA_964386225.1. Classification (GTDB taxonomy): domain Bacteria; phylum Bacteroidota; class Bacteroidia; order Bacteroidales; family JAADJA01; genus JAADJA01. Next base: position 10,641 of record CAYLTG010000017.1, on the reverse strand, counting down.
ACATGACCCTTCAGGTCAACTACCTGGTGGTGACCAACGGGCTCGACCACTATTGCTGCAAACTTGATTACCGAAACAGTTCGTATTCCTTCCTTCCCGATATCCCCGAGTACAAAGATTTGGAATAATGCCGGTTTTTCCTTAAATTTATAAGGTTAAAAACCCTTACCGGCATGAAAGACCAAGTCATCACCGTCACCACCTGTCCATACTCCCGGGCGCAGCTCATCAAGGCCCGCCTCGAATCGGAAGGGATCGAGTGTTTCCTATCGCACATGAACCTCATTCAGGGCGACATCGCCGCGGGGGTGCAGGTGAGGATCCACGAGAAAGATGCCGACCAGGCAGTGGCCATCATCGAGCATATGAAGGACGTGTCGGGACCGGGAAAGCAGGAGGCTTTGCATAAGATGAAAGCCATCCGCCGGATCCTCGTCCCGGTCGATTTCTCGGAAACCTCCGTCAACGCCTGCTCCTTTGCCCTGGGCCTGGGTCAGAAGCTCAAGGCCGAGGTCAGGCTGCTCTATTCCTATTTCAACCCGATCATCAGTTCGGAGCCATACATGGAAGGCCAAACTTTCAATTACATGATCGACGATGTGATCCTCGGGGTGGAAAAGGAGGCGAAGAAGCAGATGAACGAGCTCAGGGACAAACTGAAAAAGAAGATCGAAGAGGAGAAACTGAATTTTGTGAGGATCAGCACGTCCCTTGACAGGGGCATCCCGGAGAGTGTCATCCTGAAGCACATCGACTCCTTCAGGCCCGGCATCGTGATCATGGGCACGCGGGGCATGGGCAAAAGTGCGGTGAACTACCTGGGCAGCGTTACCAAGAAGGTGATCGAAAGGGCTGCCATACCGGTCCTCCTGATCCCCGAGAAATCGATCTTCACCGGCATGCAATACATATCAAGGGTGTTGTATGCCACCAATTTCGAGGATTCTGATTTCATCTCGCTGCGCAAGCTGATGACGCTGGTCAGGCCTTTCAACATGATCATTCACGTGGTGCATATCTCCGGCAAGGATTCGGAAAGCCTTGACCATGCCCGGATGGGCAACCTGAAGAGGCACCTCGAGGAATCCTACGAGGGATACAGGTTCATCTGCGACGTGATCCCGCATGAGGAGGTCATCCAGGGGCTGCAGGACTACATCGAACGGAAGGAGATCGACCTGCTGGCACTCACCACGCACAAGCGGGGAGTGTTCGAACGGATCTTCAACCCCAGCATTGCCAGGAAAATGATCTTTCACTCCTATGTCCCTCTCCTGGTCTTCCACTCCTAGAGGGTGGGATAGAATGCGTCCTCGATGTGCCGGATGGTATGGTTATGCTCCCTCAGGATCACCGACAGGATGTCATAGCGCACTTCTTTTTCGATGTCGTTCATGAGCACATACGCGTTGGCCGCCCGGATGATAAATCGTTTTTTCGTTTTGTCCACCGATTCCTCGGGCTGACCGAAGAACCCGGTACTCCTTGTCTTCACTTCTGCAAATACGATGAAGGGGCCGCGGGTGCAGACGATGTCGATCTCACCTTTCCCGTAGCGCCAGTTTCGTTCGAGGATATGGTATCCCTGGTCGGCCAGGTATCCGGCAGCCAGTTCCTCACCGGTCCGGCCGGTTTCGTTGTGTTGGGCCATAATTGGTGTTTGGTTTTGGTTATATCATTAAGGATCAGAAGGTCACGCACGAGGTGCCGCCGACCTCAAGCGAAACGGTCCGTCCGAGGATCATCGCCCGGTTATCGGCCTGGTGACCTGCCGGAAAGCCGAAGCAGACCGGGTACTTTCGATCCCGGATGTGCTCTTCGATGATCCCATACGCATCTTTTCCGAATTCGCCGGCCTCGTCTGGGATGTCTGTCATTCCTCCCACGATGAGTCCGGCCAGCCTGTCGAGCTTGCCTGCCCGCTTCAGGGTCCACATCATCCGGTCGATCCGGTAGAGGTGTTCCCCTACCTCTTCGATGAACAGCACCTTGCCTTCGGTGGTCATGTCCGATGCGGTTGCGGTCAGCCCTGCCAGGATGGCCAGGTTGCCGCCCACCAGTTGCCCGGTGGCGTTGCCTTCCCGCGAGAGGGCATGGCTTTCCATGCGGTATACCAGCTTATCCCCGGCGAGGGCCGCACGCAATGTCTCCCCGGCGGGCCCTTCCCCGGCCAGGCCGGCAGCCATGGTCGCATGCAGTGTTTCAACGCCCAGGTGCCTGTTGATATGGGCATGGAGAACGGTGATGTCGCTGAAGCCGATGATCCATTTGGGTTTATTCCGGAATGCGCCGAAATCGATCCTGTCGATGATCCGCACAGTCCCGTATCCTCCGCGGGCACACAGGACGGCCTTTGCATCGGGGTCGTCGAGGGCCTGCTGCAGGTCGGAAAGCCGGTCGGGGTCAGAAGCCGCATACTGGAACAGGTTGTCGAAGACATGCCGTCCCGGGACCACTTCGTAACCCCATTCGCCGAGGGTGCGCATGGCCGCACGGACCACCTCCGTGCCGATCTTTCCGGCAGGGGCCACCAGTGCGACCCGGTCGCCACTTTTCAGGTATGGGGGAGTGATCATCATGCGGTCGTCCGACTATTTTATTCATCCCCGGCAATGCGGGCCATAATGGAATGACAAATGCTTATCTTTGCCGAAAATACAAGTTTTTACGCTAAGATGGACACCAACAGCAGCAGAAAATTCAAGCGGTATACCGTCACCTCGGCCCTTCCCTACGCCAACGGCCCCATCCACATCGGTCACCTGGCAGGGGTATACGTGCCGGCCGACATCTATGTCAGGTACCTCCGTTCCAAAGGGGTGGATGTGGTCTTCATCGGCGGCTCCGACGAACACGGGGTCCCCATCACCATCAAAGCCCGGCAGCAGGGCGTCACGCCCCAGGAAGTCGTGGACAGGTACCACGGGATTATCAAAGATTCGTTCGAACGGTTCGGGATCTCATTCGACATCTATTCCCGTACCTCCAACAAGGTCCACCATGAGACCGCCTCCGGGTTCTTCACCACACTTTACGACAAGGGAGAGTTCATCGAGCGCACTTCCGAACAATATTACGACGAGGCCACCAGCCATTTCCTGGCCGACCGCTACATCACAGGGACCTGTCCCCATTGCAACTTTGAAAAGGCCTACGGCGACCAGTGCGAGAATTGCGGCACCTCGCTCAGCCCCAACGACCTGATCAGCCCGGTGTCGGTGCTGAGCGGCAACAGGCCGGTGATGAAGGAGACGAAACACTGGTACCTCCCTCTCGACAAATATGAGCCCTGGTTGCGCGACTGGATCATCGAAGGGCATAAGCACGATTGGAAGACCAACGTCTACGGCCAGTGCAAATCCTGGATCGACCAGGGACTGCAGCCACGGGCGGTGACCCGCGACCTCGACTGGGGGGTGAAGGTGCCCCTGGAGGAAGCCGAGGGCAAGGTCCTGTATGTATGGTTCGATGCGCCCATCGGTTACATTTCCGCCACCAAGGAATGGGCGGACAAGAGCGGGAAGGACTGGGAGGTCTATTGGAAGGATCCCGAGACAAGGCTCATCCATTTCATCGGGAAGGACAACATCGTCTTCCACTGCATCATCTTCCCCGCCATGCTGAAACAGGAGGGGAGCTACATACTGCCCGACAACGTGCCGGCCTTCGAGTTCATGAACCTCGAGAACGACAAGATATCCACCTCGAGGAACTGGGCCGTTTGGCTGCATGAGTACCTCGAAGAGTTCCCGGAAAAACAGGATGTGCTGCGGTACGTACTGACCGCCAATGCCCCGGAGACCAAGGACAACGACTTCACCTGGAAGGATTTCCAGACCCGCAACAACAGCGAACTGCTGGCCATTTTCGGCAATTTCGTAAACCGGACGATGGTGCTCACCCAGAAGTACTTCGACAGCAGGGTGCCGGCCATCGAGGAGCTGAACGACTACGACAAGTCGGTGCTCTCCCAGATCTGCGATTTCCCGGTGCGCGTCGGCGTCAGCCTCGACAATTTCAGGTTCCGGGAGGCCCTCGGCGAGATGATGAACCTGGCCAGGCTGGGCAACAAGTACCTCACCGATTCGGAGCCCTGGAAGCTGTTCAAGACCGACCAGGCGCGTGTCAGGACCATCCTGAACATCTCGCTTCAGATCTGCGCCAACCTGTCGGTGATCGCGAAGCCATTCCTGCCGTTCACCGCCGACAGGCTTTCGGGGATGCTGAACCTGCACGGGCTGAACTGGTCGGATGCGGGCCGTACCGACCTGCTCAGGGACGGCGATGTCCTGGACAAGCCCGTGCTCCTCTTCGAACCCATCGATGACGGGACCATCGAGAAACAGGTACAGAAACTGCTCGACACGAAAAAGGAGAATGCAAAGGCCTCGGCAAAGGTGAACCCCCCGAAGGAGGACATTCAATACGAGGATTTCGCCAGGCTGGACATCCGGGTGGGCACCATCCTGGAGGCCGAGAAAGTGCCCAAGACCAAGAAACTCCTCAAGCTCACCATCGATACCGGTTTCGACCGGAGGACGGTGGTGTCGGGCATCGCCGAGCATTACGAGCCCGCCGACATCATCGGCCGGAAGGTGAGCGTGCTGGTCAACCTGGCACCCAAGGCACTGAAAGGCATCGAATCCAACGGGATGATCCTGATGGCGGAGAACAGCGAAGGAAAGCTCTGTTTCGTCTCCCCCACCGAGGAGTTCAGCGACGGGAGCGAGATCAAATAAGCTGCATTATGCCGTACACCTATGACTATCCAAGGCCTGCGCTCACCGTCGATGCCGTTGTCTTCAGAAAGAACGGAGTCCGGAGGGAAGTGCTGCTGATCCAGCGGAAACACTATCCTTTTGAGGGGATGTGGGCCTTGCCGGGCGGCTTCGTCGACATGGAGGAGACCTGCGAGGAGGCCATCGAAAGGGAGCTTATGGAGGAGACCAGCCTCCGGGTCACCGGCCTGCAGCAGATGCATACCTTCAGTGCCCTGGGCCGCGACCCGCGTGGCAGAACGGTTTCCGTGACCTTTTTCGGGCACGCCGAATTGGCCCGTTCAACCGTAAAGGGAGGTGATGACGCCATGGATGCCCGCTGGTTTGACCTGGATGACCTTCCCGAGCTCGCCTTCGACCACATCGAGGCCATCCGCATGGCCGTGGAAAGGTATCCTTGATTCTGCATGTCATGAACCTGGGCAACCGGGTCCGTGCCGCTACCCGACGCCTCTGAATCCCATACCGGAAGAACAATAAATTTTCTTTTCTAAGACACCAGATATGAAAGAATATCTATCTTTATCTCTTTCTCTCATGGTTATATTCCTATGGTGATCAAAATATTCACCGCAAAGAGAACAGGTTAAACAATTTATAAATAACGAACATCTCCATCATGAAAAAATTTACAATTGCAATGCTGTTTGCCATGTTGTTCAACATGCCGGCGTTGATCGGTTATTCACAGGAATTGCACATGCCGTTGCCGGACAAGTATTGTGTTTCCGAAAAGATCAATCTGTCCCCCGTTGACAAGACCTCCATATTTGCAGAGGATTTTTCGGGGGCCAGTTTCCCACCGGCCGGCTGGTCTGTCGTTGGGGACGGACAGACCAACTGGATATCCGCTCCAAACAACTCGGCCGGGGGTGTGGCACCTGAAGCCCGGTTTTATTGGAACCCGAGCTTTGTCGGGGTATCCAGGTTCGTGACCCCTGTCATTCCTACATCAGGGTACACCAGTCTCATGTTGTCCTTTAAACATTTTCTGGACGATTATGGTGCCGCGGGTGACTACACGCTTTATGTCGAAACCACGAGTGATGGCGGTTCCACCTGGGATCCCGTATGGAGCCTTTTGGATCCGGGGGCCAATGCCGGCCCGGAATCGGTATATGTGCTGATCGACAACGGAGATGTCGGATCGGACAATTTCCAGCTTGCTTTCACATTCGACGGCGATTCCTATGAGCTCGATGCCTGGAGCCTGGATGATGTGGAACTCATGGAATCAATCGCTTACGATGCTGAAGCCACCTCGCTCAACGTTCCTGCGCTGGTTGCGGTGGGCGACGAGGTCATCCCCATGGGCCTGGTGACCAACAAGGGAACGGAGACCATCTCCTTTGATGTCAGCCTCGAGATCCTGGAAAACGGAAGCGTCACCGTGTATTATGAAACGTTAGCCGTCAGTGGTCTTTCAGCCTTTGGGACAGAGGATCTTACATTTCCTTCCTGGACTGCCACCGAGGGCAATTTCGTCGTGGAGCTCACCACGCTGCTTTCCGGTGATGAAAACCCCGATAACGATATGTTGTCCGAAGACCTGGAGTCATTGGCAGGAGTGATCTTCATCAAGCCCCTCTACGAGGAGTTCACCAGCTCGACCTGCGGCCCCTGCGCCGCCGCCAATCCCATCCTGGACGGCGTACTTGAGGCCAATCCGGGAACACACACCCTTATCAAATACCAGATGGACTGGCCCGGTTCGGGCGACCCCTATTACACGGAAGAAGGGGGCGTGCGTAGGGATTATTATGGCGTCGGCTATGTGCCGGATCTTTATATCAATGCTGATCAGCACTACCCCGGCGACATGACCCAGGACCTCTACGACTCCTATATCGGGTTACCCACAGCCATGACCATCGACATTGTCACGGCCGAGATCGATGAAAACTATACCATCACGGTCGAAGCCAACATCGACGTGGTTTCCGACTATGCGGCCGGCCTCACGGCGCACATCGCCGTTGTGGAAAAGGTCACGGTCGGCAATGCCACGACCAATGGCGAGACCGAATTTTACAACGTGATGCTCAAGATGCTGCCCGACGCAGCTGGCACCACCCTGCCCGCCCTCACGCCCGGAACGACGCAAACGATCATCGAGTCCTTCGACATGAGCCAGACCTTCATGGAAGAGCCCAATGATCTTGAAGTGGTGGTTTTTGTTCAGGATGATTCGGACAAGAGCCTCATCCAGAGCGAATCGGCCGATGTGGGAGGTGATTTCGATGCCTTCGATGTAACGATCATTGTTGAGGATGACGAGTCGAATCCCATCGAAGGGGCCGAGGTGTTCCTGGAAGGGAACGGGACCCTGGTCACCAATGCCTCCGGCGAGGTGCTTTATGACGGCGTGTTCCCCGGTACGTATGATTACGAGGTTGTTGCTGCCGGGTTCTATGATGCCACGGGTACCCTGGAGGTGATCGACCAGGCGGTGACCGTCACCGTGACCATGGAAGCACCCGATTTTTACTGGTTCGAGATGTTCGATACGGGGATCCCAACCGACTGGACCTCCTTCGCAACCAACCCGGATTTCCTTTACTGGTATGACGGCAAGGTGATCTTCTTCAGGCAAAGCGGTTCGAATAACCCGATCATGATTATAACGCCCCTTATTGACATCACACCTGCTGAAATGTTGTATTATGACCTGGGCGAGGGCTTTAATGATCCCCCAGTTGCATTCGGAACAGTTGCAGATCCATCGGATCCGTCCACTTTTACGGAGCTCCAAGACCATACTGTGGGTGCTGACTGGGAAACGTATGAATATGATCTGACCACCTTAAACGGAGAATCGGAAGTGTACCTTGCCTGGAAACTTAACACCTCCGGCTATTCCTTCTTCAGCATGGACAACGTGATCATCACGGCAGGGTCGGGTGGCGGCGAATACTGCCTGGAAGGGCTTTACCAGTCGGGTTGTGACCTGGGCGACGGCCTTGTTTACTGGGACCTCGCCGATGTGAACGTGCCCGTCATCGCCTGCGACGGGGAACCCTATACCTGGTACCACGATTATACGGACCTGGTCCATCACGTATCGGCAGGGATGGATTACGAGCTCACCGTGCAGGGCGGCTACGGCGGAGAGCACCTGTATGTATGGGTCGACCTGAACGAAGACTATTACATGAGCACGGATGAATTGCTGGTGAACGAATTCATAATCGACCAGGCTGGGGTGGACTACACCACCACGGTTACCATCCCTGCGGATGCTCCGCTCGGACAGTTCACGGTACGCTACAGGACCAACTGGCAGACGCCCATCCCTGAATCCTGTTTCGGCATCAATTACGGCAACATGGCCGACTTCACCATCGAGATCACGGAAGGTGGCGGAAACCCCAACTGCGAGGATTTCGACGACCTTACCGCTGGCGGATACGTGGCCGAGCAGCTGGGCGGATACTGGACAACCTGGTCCAACAACCCGGGATCCTCGGAAGATGCCCTGGTGACCGACGCACAGTCCAGCAGCCCGGACAACTCCTTCATCGTGGATCCCAACGTCGACCTGGTCTTCCAGTTCGGCGACGAAG
>CAYLTG010000017.1:0-2200 GCA_964386225.1 uncultured Bacteroidales bacterium | reverse complement strand
AACTCCTTCATCGTGGATCCCAACGTCGACCTGGTCTTCCAGTTCGGCGACGAAGCCATTACCACCGGCGCCTGGCTGTATTCACATATGATGTACGTGGCATCCGGAACGACCGGATACTTCAACGTACAGTCCGACCCGACGCCGGGCGTGGCCTGGGTCATCGAGCTCTATTTCAATGACGGCGGGGCCGGCGAATTCGTCGTCGATGGTACGACCACCGACTTCACCTATGGCCAGGACGAGTGGTTCTGGGTTGGCATCAACATCGATGTGGACAACGGATTGGGAGAAGTGTGGTTCGGTGAGGAGGTCGTCTTCTCCTTCGAGACGGCCAACACCATCGGGGGCATCGATTATTTCGGCGCAGCGGCCACCGATGCGGCTTATTACGATGATGTTTGCTTCGAGGAGGGATATGAGATCATCCCCCCTGTGTTAACCCCCCCATCCAACCTGGAGGCATATGATGAAGATGACGATATCATCCTTACATGGGATGCTCCGGCCGGTGGCACCATCGAGGAACTGATCTATGACAATGGGACCAATACCGGAGCATACAGCTACAACGGATACACGATGTCGACCCACATGTCACCGGCAGGGCCCTGCAAGGTGCTGACGATGAAGTTCTACACCACGATCCAGGCAGGTGACAACGATTTCAACGCCACGCTGTTCGAATGGGACGGCAGCCAGCCGGGCCTGGACATCATCTATGAAGAGAATGTCACGGCGATCGATCAGGATTGGCTCGAGGTCGATATTTCGGCACAGGACATCACCTTCGACGGTGACTTCGTGGTGGGCTTCGGGTCGATCAACGGCACCACCTTCCTCGGCTATGATGCCACCCTGAACAACGGCAGGAGCTGGGATTTCAACAACACCAGCCCGAGCTGGGCCTCCTGGAATGAGGCTTACCTCATCCGGGCGGTGGTCGAGTATCCGGGCGGCAAGGTGGCCGAGATCGGCGCCGGCGTCAGCAGCCTGCCGGTCGTGACCGGTGCTGCTGTCAACAACGCTGTGCATCCTTCCGATTACAGCGGCGTGACAGTGGTTAAACCCATCGATGCGATCGTACCTGCAACGGACGAATTGCTTGGGTATAATATTTACTACTCCTATGAGATGGGAGGTTTCGACCTGTTGGATTACACCACTGAGGAGACATACACCCATGAAGGAGCAGCCGTTTTCGGGTTGCATGAATACTACGTGACCGCGGTCTACGATGAGGGTGAGTCCGAAGCGTCGAACACCGCAACCGTCCTTATCAGCAGTGTTGGCGAACTTAACGCTGGCAATCTGCAGATATTCCCCAACCCGGCCAGCGAGATGCTCACCGTGAAATCGGAAACCGAACTCAGGCAGGTGCGGGTGTTCAACCAGACAGGCCAGGTGGTGACCGGCGAGGTGCTGAACAGCAAGGTTTACCATCTCGATGTGTCGGAATTCGACGCCGGAATTTACCTGCTGCAAATAGAATCCGTTGATGGATGGTCCTTGAATCGGATCATCGTGAAGTAATGAAAGTTTAGTTAATGAAAAAAGGGGCAGCAGAAGTTGCCCCTTTTTTTTATCATCCGGATCCGGTGTCAAAACCCGGATCCCATCACATGCTTTCCATCATGGCCTCCACCACATTGTAGGCCCCCTGTTCGATATCCAGAATGGTGGCGTCGAGCATGTAACAGGGTGTTGTGAACACCTTGTATTGTTCATCCACCGTCACCTCACCATGCCCCGTGCTCTTGTGCCGTGCACCCATCTTCTCGATGGCCTCGGCCGTGCCTTTGTCCTGCCCGATGGTCATCTCGCCATCGCCGATGATACGGGCCAGGATGACCGGTGAGATGCATAGCGCCCCGATGGGCTTGCCGGCGGCCAGGGTCTTTCTGACGGCGTTCGAAACATCCTCATTCACTGTGCAGTCGGCTCCCTTGAAGGCGAAGTCGCACAAGTTCTTGGCAGCGCCGAAGCCGCCGGGAAAAATGAGCGCATCGAAAGCCGCGGGGTCGTATTTTTTCAGATCGGAGATGGCCCCACGGGCAATGCGTGCCGATTCCACCAGCACATTCCTGGTCTCTTTCATCTCCTTGCCGGTGATGTGGTTGATGACATGGTGCTGCGGGATGTCGGGGGCAAACAGCTCGTATTGAGCCCCGTGTTTCATGATGGCCAGCATGGTCATCGT
>CAYLTG010000016.1:11840-38657 GCA_964386225.1 uncultured Bacteroidales bacterium | reverse complement strand
GAAGGGTGAGCTTGGAGAAGGGTGAGCTTGGAGAAGCAGGGACAGAAAAAAACAAGGCTGATCTCTCGCTGGAGATCAGCCTTGATGATGTTTTACCTGGCCCAGGTACTGCTATTCCAGCACGATCTTCCGGTGCATCCTGTCGGTTTCGGTCCGGACCTCGAGGAGGTACACACCGGGCTGGAGGGAGGAGAGGTCGATCCGGCCGGCCCCCGCTCCACCTTGCCTGTTTTGGTGGACGATCTGCCCGGTCATGGAATAGATGCTGACCGTCACCTGGCCGTCAATCTTCGGATAGGTGAAGTTGACGGTCCCGCTGGCAGGATTGGGATGGACTGATAAACCTGCATCACTGTCCGCAACATGCTCCTCCGTGCCGATGAGGGTCCCATCGATCAGGATGTTGTCGATGAACAGGTTGTTGCCATAGCCGTTGAAGGATTCGAACATGATCTGGATGTTGGACTGGCCGGAGTAGTCGGACAGGTCGATGCTGATGCATTCCGGATTACCCTCGCTGCCGCACCAGTCGGCCGCCTCCTGCGGAATGAACTCGTCGGCGGAGGCCTCGCTGGTGGCGAATATCCTGCCCGGTTCAAGGTCTTCGGCCAGCGCCAGCAGCCGGGTCCAGGTTGCACCGCAGTCAGCGGAGATGGAGATGATCAGCGAATCGGTGATGTTGGCCATCCGTTGCCGGTAGGCATACTGGAATTCGAGGGTGATCTCCTTGTGGGTATAGAAATTCAACTCCGGACTGATGAGCCTGTCGCGTTCCTGGTATCCGCTGTAGTTGCGGATGTTGACATAGGCTGCCATTTCACCCTGCTCGTCGCCCCCGATGAACCGGAGGTCCCAGGTCTTCTTGTCGTCGGGGTTCTCCACGGTCCAGTTCTGTGTGGACAGGGACCGGCTCTCGAAATTCTCCGCAAAGGGAAGGGCGAGCCCGCCGGCGCTGATCATTCCTGCCTTCGTGAGGGAGGATGTCCCGTTGTTGTTGGTGGCGGTGAGGGTGATCTCATAGGTGTAGGGGTAGTCGAAGACCACCTCCGGGTACTGGGAGGTCTCGTCGGTGCCATTGACGAAGGTGACGAGGTCGGGCTTGAACTCCCAGAGCCAGCTGACCGGGTTGTATACGGTCAGGTCCTCCAGCGTGACGACATCGCCCAGGCAGGGCACGGTATCGCTGGCGGCGAAATGGACCTCGGGGAGGATGGTGGTGTTTGCGTCGATGTAATCCTCCATGACCACAGTATGGGAACCTTCATCATTGGAGGCCACCAGGGTGACATCATAGAGGCCGGCGGCGGAATAGACGATGTTCTGGGGGTTCTGTTCCGAGGAAGTGGCCGGTGTTCCCCCTTCGAAGGTCCAGAGCCAGGAAGTGGGCGTGAACCTGGAGCGGTCGAAGAAATTCACGCCGCTGTTCAACGGCACCTCGGTGATGTTGGAGGTGAAGTCGGCTTCCGGCACGGCATGGAGGTCGAGGTAGGCCCACCAGGTTCCCCATTCATCCTGGCTGCCCGGGGGCAGTGCGGCATATTCCTGCAGGGTCCAGAAATCCAGGTCGTCCGCCGGGTCGACGAAGGTGGAGGTATAATCCCCCCAGCGGTTGCGGGATGCGCCGAAGGTCTTGAAGTAGGGCGCCTCCCCGTCCTTGTATTGATGGAAGTCGCGGAGCGTGTTGGGCGGGTCCTCGGCATAGCGCAGGGCATAGCTGCCGCTGGCATACTGGTTCTCGCTGAAGCTGCCGAAGCCGATCAGGACATCCTCCTTGGCATTGACGGCAATGGTTGCGAAGGCGAAGAACATTTCGCCGGTGGGATCATCCACACGGCCCCATTGCAGGACCTCCCCCTCGAGCGACAGGTTCCACCACTGGACTGCGGAGCGCTGGGGGTTCTGTCCGGCAGGCAGGTAGACGTGGTGGGTGGCCCAAAGCTTTCCGTTCCGGTACACCATGTTCTCCATCCGTGCATCCACCGTGTTGATCTTCTCCTCGCTGCCCAATTGCGGGGCAAAGTTCCCGGCATAAGCGCCCGAGTTGTTGCTCCAGGGCTCGGGAACGCCTGCCAGGCCGATGTTGACGATCTCAGGGTCCTCGGGCGGACCGGTCACCTTGCGGAGGCTCATGTAACCATATCCGTTGCTGTTGCCCCCTGCGTTATGGATCACATAAACATCCTCCACATCGGCATCGTAGGTCTTGGCAGGGACAAGGGTGAACCCATCGAAAACCTTGAAACGGGTGTATTCGATCTCGTAGGCGTTATTGTACAAGTCTTCCTTGCTGAAGACATACAGGGCCACATACACGCCACCCTCTCCGAAAAGGTTGCCGGAAACCACCAGTTTATCCTTGCTGTACCCGTAATTGGGATAATCGAACCAATGGGTATCCTCGGGATCGCCATCGAAGCTGTACATGTACCAGTTGCCGGTGGGGTCGGAAGTCTCCGACACTGCGATCAGCAGCTTGGAAATGGCGGGGTCGGAACTGCTGGGCATCACAAGAAGCCACCTGTTCTCAAACGGATCGTAGGAGATCTTGGGATCGAAGACGCCGCCCGCTCCGGGGGTGTTCAGCCAGAATGCCCCCGATCCCACCGTGGATATCGGGTTGCCTTCCTTGTCCATGATCCTGAAATCAGTATTGAGGGTCACCATCAGGTGGTCCAGTCCGGGAGCACCGTTCACGTCCGGGGGGATGGAGCCGCCGCTGTCGTCCAGCCCGAGGAAATCGGCATCAGGGACCGGCGAAGGGTCCTTGGCGGGATTGAGGAAGTTGAGCGGTTTCTTTGGTGCCTGGTGGATTATTTCATCCGGGTTGATGGGCATTTCAGGGTATTCCTCGAAATTGTTCTTGATCCGGCGTCCCTGCGCCCTCAGCTCGGGGTAAAGTTTATCGGCCTCCTCGATGTCCTTAAAGCTCTTTTTGATGCGCGTAATTTGCTTCCCCCTGTATTTTTCGTAGTTCTGCGATTCCGCAGGTTGGAAAGCCAGCACCAGCACCAGGGCGATGATGGCGCGAATAGTCAATCCGATCATGTCTCTTTTGTTTTTGTCGATCATTTTTTTTGCGCTGCAAAAATAAGAAGATATCCTTGCATTTACAATTCCACCAGGCACTTATTGCGCTCCGTTCGGATGGCGGACCGGACCTGGCCCGAAAAAGAATTTTCCTTTTCGGATCTCGCGGAATTCCTATTTTTGAGGGAATAAAACCAGATTCATGATCAATCTCTTATTTTCCGTACTGGGGTTCATCCCGCTGATCCTGGGCGCCACATGGCTTGTCGACGGCGCTTCGGCCATTGCCAAGCGCAAGAACATCTCCAACCTGGTCATCGGGCTGACGATCGTGGCGTTCGGCACATCGTCGCCGGAGCTGGTGGTGAACCTGCTGGCCGCCGTATCGGGCAACTCGGGATTCAGCTTCGGCAATGTGGTGGGGAGCAACATTGTCAACATCCTGATCATCCTGGGGCTTTCAGCGATGGTCTACCCGATGATGGTGAAATCGCCCACCATCTGGATCGAGATACCCCTGTGCCTGCTTTCGGCGGTGGTGCTTCTTGTGATCGCCAATGACGGCATCCTCGACGGGACAGCCGACTCTGTCATCTCGCGCACCGACGGGATCCTGCTGCTCGGCTTTTTCTTCGTGTTCATGTATTATTCGTGGTTCGCGATGAAACGCGGCGAGCCCGAGGATGAACACCTGGTCCGCCTGAAACAGATGGGGGTAGGCAAATCGGTTTTCCTGGTGACCGCAGGCATGGTGATGCTGGCAGGAGGAGGCCAGGCCATCGTACACTTTGCCTCCAGGTTTGCGACGGAATACGGCATTCCAGACAGGATCATCGGGCTCACCATCCTGTCGCTGGGCACCTCCCTGCCGGAATTGTCCACCTCGCTGGTGGCGGCCATCAAGAAGAATGTGGACATCTCCATCGGGAACATCATCGGTTCCAACCTTTTCAATACCTTCCTGATCCTGGGTGCCAGCAGCACCATTCAACCCATAGCCCTGGAGCCGGGAGCCAACCTCGACCTGATGGTCAACATCCTGGCGACCCTGCTTGTCTTCCTCTTTGTATTCACGAGAAAAGGCCGGATGATCGACAGGCTGGAGGGAGGGGTCATGGTGCTCATCTATGCCGTGTACCTCTACTTGATCCTGGCGAAATAAGACGTCGCCCCGGGCTGCTTTAATTGGTCCCTCAGTGTTCCTGATCGAGGGTAACGGTGACCTTGTCGGTGATCAGCAGGGGGCTCATCTTTCCGGGCTGTATACCCACGGCCAGTTCATATTGTCCCGCAGGGGCAGTGGGGTAATAGTACCCTTTCAGTTCCAATTGTTCCCCGGGCCGCAGGGTGTCGGGCTCCTCCGTGCCGATCCTGGTAAGGAAACGTGTCCTGCCTGTCTGGTATACCATCCAGAAACTGACCGGGTTGAGGCTGTCGCTGAACAGAATAGGATAAGGATAGGGATTATTAACGGTGAAGGTGACGGTCCGGATGCTTTGCCTTGGCACTTCGGCACCGACCGAAACAATGGTACCGGTGGTCTTGTTTATCATTGGAAACCCGGGGATGTGCTTGTAATAGATCCGTTTGCCCTCGATGACCATGGAGGTGTCCGTCCAGGGATAAGCATACCCGGTGTTCAGGAAGACCTCTTGCCGGTGCCAGGTGGATTCATAGTCCCAGATGTCGTATTGGTTCTTGCGGTAGTCATAGCAATTGTATGAAAATGCGGGCTCGTCCGTGTAAAAAGTATAGCGGGCGGCATCGGAATAGGAATTGACGAACATCACCTTCGATCCAGCGGCCTTGTCCCTGATCATCTCGTAATAGGGTCCCTTCTGGGTATGGAATTCCGTTTTGATGTCAAGCGGCAGCACCAGGGCGAGGCGAAGGACCGCGATGAGGAGGATGCTCACTGCGGCCGCTGTGCGGAGATAGGCATACGCCCTTCCGGTCTTGAGCAGGCCATGCACCAGGATGACGGTGACCGGGATGGTGGCCACGCCGATCCACTGCGGTTCTATGTGGTCGCGGAGGGAGGTGAAGGCAAAGAACAGCAGGAATCCCCAGAGCACGAAAGGGAGCGTGACCGGCACCCCACCGGTCCCCTTCCGGATGAATCGCAGGTAGAGGTAGAGGCCGAAAAGGAAAGGGTTCAGGATCACCGCGGCATTCAGGATGTAGTTGATAATGTGCTTGCCGCCCATGAATCCGTCGGTGCGCTGGACCAGGTGGTACCTGAAGGAGATGAAGTCGTGCCGGTACTGCCACAGCAGGTGGGGTACGTAAAGGAGGATGCCGATGAGGGCGGCGAGCAGGAAATACCTGTTCCAGAGAAGCCGGTAATGGGGTATCAGGCTGAATATGATCACGAAAGCTCCATGGTATTTGGAGTACATAAGCAATGCCGCGGCCCCGCCGAGCATGAGGGCGCTGCCGATGCCGGGCTTCCGGGTGAAATGCTGAAAGACGAGCAGGTAGACGGCCGAGAAGAAAAGGAGGGGCACGTCGGGGGTGGTGATGAACCCATAGATATTGAAAATGGGCATGGACAGGGCCACCAGGAAAAAGACCGGCAGCGTCCGGGGGTCCCGGCGATCCTCTGCCGGAACGAGCATCCAGGTGACAAAGATGGTGAGGGTGGTGATTAGGGCTGCGAGCAGCCTCACCCCGAGCGTACCCCCGGCGATCCACGTTCCCAGCCGGATGAAGAGGGCCACCATGGGGGGATGGTCGAAATATCCCCAATCCGGGTGCTGCGCATACATCCAATAGTAAGCCTCATCCTTCGATATGGAGGTGAAGGCCGACTGCAGGAGGTTGACGATGAAGAATAGGGCCAGGACAAGGAACAATCGCTGCCCGGACTTCTTATCCGCTGTACTCGTTGTCAAAAAACCGATCATCCGCTTTTCTTATGGCCCCCGGCATTACGCGCCCGATCAGCCGGGTCCTTCACGCCTGTCGCGGGGGCATGCGCAAATTTACGCAAGATCCGAGGTATTTGAACAAGAAATCATGCTGCCATGTGCCGGATCCGCACCCCCGGCCACCCTTGATCCTGGTCCCGGCGATTCAGAACGTTTCCACCTTCAGGGTCCAGGCCCGCTGGCAGGGAAGCTGGTTCACGTTGAGGGGCGGAATATAGACGATCAGTTTTCCTTCGCGGACATTCCATGCCGGCTTCATCTCCACCCCCAGCATGCAGACGTCCTTGATATTGATCCCTTCGGGGATGGTGATCTCGATCTTCTGGTCGGGCCAGGCCGAAAAGAAAGCGTAGGTCGCATTTCCATTTTCAGTGAACCTGAGCCAGTCGACCCCGTTCACCCCGGAGAATCCGCTCGGCCCGCTTCCGTAGATGGCCTCCCCGTTCACGTTCAGCCACTTTCCGATGTCCTTCAGCCTTTCCTGCATGATGACGGGGATCCTGCCATCGGCGGTGGGCCCCACATTCAGCAGGAGATTGCCACCCCGGCTCACGATGTCGATGAGCTCATGGATCAGTTCGGCCGAGGTGCTGTAATCCTCCAGGTTCTCGGCCCTGTTGTACCCGTAGGATCCGCCGATGCCGCGGCTCTCCTCCCACGGGTGTGATTCGCCGACGCTGGCATCCTGGTACTCGCTGGAATAGTAATCCCCGTGATGGCCGGGCATGCCCCTGGCGAAACGGTCGTTGACCACCACCTCCTCTTTTACGGGTGATTCATTGTACAGCCAGGCGAGGAATTCTTTCGTTTTCCAGTATTTCTCCGAACCGTCCCACTCGCCACCGTCGGCGAAGATGAGGGAGGGCTTGTAGTTGGTGACCAGTTCCTTCATCTGGGGCATCAGGTGGTCGTCGACGTACCTGTCTTCCGGGATGCCGTATTTCTCGACGAGTTCTTCAGGGATGAAGTAGCCCGTTTTCGTCCTGCCGGTCTTCGTGCTCTCCCATTCGATGATGGAGTAATACAGCCCCATGCGGAGCCCCTCTTTCCTGACGGCTTCCGTCAGTTCACCGACCAGGTCGCGGTGCGGGCCCGCCTCCATGGCGTTCCAGTCTTTTTTGTAGGGGCTTTGCGTGGGCCACAGACAGTATCCATCATGGTGTTTGGCGGTGAGCACCACGTATTGGGCCCCGGCCTCCCTGAAGAGGCTGGCCCACTGCGCCGGGTCCCACAGCTCGGCCCTGAAGAGCGGGGCAAACTGCCGGTATTCGAAATCCGGGCCGTAATTCCTGTCATGGAAGGCTTTGCCGCCGCTCTCCTCATTGAACATGACCCGGGCATAATACCACTCCGCGTAGGAGGCATAGCGGGCCTCCTCAAGGGGCCTGTAGGCAGGCACCGAATAGACGCCCCAGTGGATGAAGATCCCGAACCGGGCCTCCTCGAACCAGGACGGGATGGGCCTCTTGTCGAGCGAACGCCAGTCGGCCTCGTAGGGTTGGGCACCCGAGGACAGGGCGACAAAGATCATTACTGCAGGGAATAACCACTTTTCCATGATGCGGGAGTTTTCATAAAGATACCCCTTTTATTGGGCCTGGCCAAGGTCCGGGAACAAAAAAGGGGCTGTGTCAATACGATAAACTTTTGAGACAGCCCCCGGAAATTTGCTGTCGGGGCAGATCATTCCAAAATCACCTTCCTTACCGAATCCTTTCCACTTTGGATGATTCGGATAAAGTAGATCCCTTTTCCGAACCGCCCGAGGTCTGCCGTAAGCGTTCCCCCCCGGACCTCATGGTAAGCGAGGAGCTCGACACCCTGGCTGTTGTAAACGGAGACCGAGCAACTTTGGGTTTGCACGGGCAGCAAGACATTCACGATGCCGGTGGTGGGGTTGGGGAATATCCTGACCTCGTCGTCCGCTGCCCCTTCGTCGATAGCTGTCATGGGCCCGACCAGCACATTGTCGATGTAGAGGTTGTTCCCGAAATAGTTATAGGTTTCGAACATGATCCGGACATTCTCCTTCCCTGCCCATTGCGAGATGTTGATCACCGTGCAGGATGCTCCCCATCCTGCTCCGCACCAGTCCTCCGCCACGGCGGGGACAAAGGGATCGGTCATCAGCTCGTGGGTGGCAAAGCTGCCGTTGTTGTCCTCACCCCCTTCAAATATCCGGGTCCAGGACTCACCGCAATCATCGGAAATCTTGACGATCAGCGAGTCGGTCACCGTCGGGTGCTGTTTGGCATAGGCATGCTGAAAAGAGAGGTACACCTCGTCGTATCCCTCCAGTTTCAGCGGTGGACTGATGAGCCGGTCGCGGGGGCCCGGGGGGACGAGGTACTCGAAGAAGTTCATGAAGGCCGCCTGGTCGCCGGGACCGTTGCCGCCCACGGTGGCCATGCCCCAGGTCTTCTTGTAGTCAGGGTTCTCCACTGTCCATGACATGGCTGCCAGCGAGCCCGATTCGAAATCATCGGCGAACGGGAGGGGTATCCCGCCGATGCTGATGTAATCCTCCTTGGTGAGGGTGCTGGAGCCGGCATTGTTGGACACCGTCAGCGTGACCGAGTAGGTGGTGTTGTCATTGAAGGCCAGCTGCGGGCTTTGGGAATGCATATTGGTGCCATTGACGAAGATAGCCGTCGAGGGCTCGAACGACCACTCCCATTCAACGGGGCAGTTGGAGCTCATGTCGGTGAGGGTGACCACCGTTCCCGTGCATACGGCCGAATCGCTGGCCATGAAGATCACTTCGGGCAGGGCGGTGGCGCTCACCGTGATGTAATCCGACATGGTCTTGGTATCCGATCCTTCGCTGTTCGAAACAGTGAGGGTCACCGAGTACACCCCTTCCTCCTCGAAGATGATGCCTTCCGGGTTCCTCGCGGAGGAAGTGGCGGGTGTCCCGCCCTCGAAAGTCCACTCCCAGCTGGTGGGCACACCCAGCGACAGGTCCCGGAAGCTGAGCTCGCATCCTGTCGGCACGGTGGTTTCGTCCGTCTCAAAATCGGCCACCGGCTGACCGTGCCATACCGGCGAGGACCACAGTCCACGGCCATAGGTTCCCGCCCTGATCACATCCTCCTCCGGATCGTCGGGGTTGTGGTAGATCTCGATCTCGTTGATGGAGGCATCCACGGGCAGGCCGTCGCTGAACATCTGCCAGTCGCTCATGGAGGCATCGCGGTAGTAGACACCCGCGTCGGAACCTACGTAGATCCCGTCGATGCTGTTGATGTAGGCGGCCAGGGAGTTCATGTTGATGGCAGGCAGCGATCCCGTGATAGTGGTCCAGGTATGCCCGCGGTCTTCCGACACATGCACCTGGGAGCCCTGGGTGATATAGACCACATCGGGCTTGAGAGGATGTGCCTCCACATCATAGATGTTCGCAGCCCCGGGGAGGAAACTGGTCAGGGTGACCCATTCGGGCTGATCTTCCATCGCCTCGTCAGTCCGGTATAGCTGGCCGCTTCTTGCATAGTAGAGGAGATCATGGTCGGCGGGAGAGTGCTCCACGACATTGATGTTGCCACCCCCCGATGTTGTCAGCTTTTTCCAGGTGAAGGTGTTGGATTTCACATTGTCGGCCCGCCAGATGTTCTTCAAACCGGCGAACATCACGTTGGAATTGCCTTCGTGCAGGCAGAAGGGGGTGATCCATCCCCCCTCCTCGTCCATGCCATGGACGCCCATGCCGCCCACCTGGTGAGTAGATCCGTTGTTGTAGTGCCTGTAGATGGCGCCATAGTAGATGGTCGAATAGGAATATGCAGGGTCGGTGTGATCGAAGGCGCATTCCATTCCATCGCCGCCGTTGGTGGTTTCCCAGAGGTTGGGGTCGCCATAGTATGTGGATGTGCCGTTGTCCTGGTAGCCATTGATGATCCTGTCAGGATCGATGGCACATTGACCGATGCGGTAGACCTGGCTGATGGGCAGGCCGTCGGTGATCTCGGGCCAGGAGGTCCCGCCGTTCTCCGTATAGTAGATACCTCCGTCGTTACCGGCATACAGCCTGCCGTCGAGAGGGTTGTATTCCAGCACGTGCAGGTCGGCATGCACCGCCGGCACGCTGCAGTCGCCCCACCAGTGCGAGCTGATCTCCCAGGTGACGCCGCCGTTGACAGACTTGAAGCAGTTGACACCGCCTGCATACACGATGTCTTTATCGTTGGGATCAGCGGCGATGTCCAGGTCGTACCATGCCTGTCCGCCCGATCCGCCGGTGCAGCCCCAGCTCATGATGTTGGGGGTGGTCGACATATTGGTGAAGGAATCACCGCCGTCGGTCGAGCGCCAGAGGCCTTTGTAGCTGTCGCCGTTGGAGAGCAGCACATAGACATATTCCGGGTCGTCCTCGGTAACAGCGATCACGGAGCGGCTTCCGGTGGTGATGCCGTTCTCCATCTTGGTCCAGGTGACCCCGTCGTCGGTCGAGCGCCATACGAAGGCCCCGCCGCCGATATAGAGGGTGGAGGGATCACCCGGTTTGAAGACGATCTCCTTGTAGCCGCCTGAGTGTGCCTGGAACCAGTTGGCCCCGGCATCCGTGGTTTTCCATATCCCGCTGCCGGAAGCGGCATAGATGATATCGGCATCGTCGGGGTGCTGGATCATCCGGCCCACCGTGGTGTTACCCATGCCGTTGTTCCATGGCTGCCAGGTCTCCCCGGCATCCTCGCTTTTAAAGACCCCCATACCGGCCGCATCGCCCGCATCGCGGTCGCCGGTGCCGATGAAGACCCGGTCGGGGTTGCTCCAGTCAACGACGATGGAGGAGACGCCCAGGGTGGGCAGCTCATCGGTGGTGCTGAACCACTGGCCGGGGCCGTCCTTCCTCCAGCAGCCTCCTGCCGGTGCCCCGATATATACGATATCCGGATCGGCGGGATGGAAGGCAATGGCATTGATCCTGCCCAGGCCTTCGTACCCCTTGCTGGGGACATCGATGGGACCCAGGTTGATCCAGTCGCCTTCCGAATCCTTGGCCTGCGGGTATTTCTGGAGGTATTCCATGTAGGCGTTGAAGACCCTGTCGGGTTCGTGCCGGGTGCCGTCGGGGTAAATGTGGCGCTCCGTCCACCACTCCCAGCGCTTGAAGGGCTTCCAGCCACTTCCCTTGGTAACCTCACGGCCCTCCCAGTAGGCCTCGAAGGCGGCCTGTACGTCGTAGAAATTGACCGATCCATCCTGCATCCAGTCGATCCAGTAAGGATATTCCGAGGCCGGGGGGTCGAGACCCGCGATCTTGTCCTGGGCGGAAAGTTGCCATGAGAAAAGGGTGAAAAACAAAGCTGCAAGCAGCATGCGCAATTTGATAGCCATTGTGTTCGAATTTAATTGTGAAACCGTTTCAAAAATAATGACATTTTGAACGCCTTCAAAGTTGTCAGCAAATGCGTCGTCGATTGTACAATCGAACAGGCGACCGCCGGGGATCAGTAGCTTGTCTCGTCGAGTTTCACCTTGCCCCAGAATGTTTTATACACAAAGATGGTGTAGATCAGGACAAGGGGCCCTCCGATGGCCGAAATGGTCAGCATGATGCCCAGCGCCTTGTCAGAAGAGGCCGCATTGTAGATGGTGATGTCAAAGGCCGGGTCCACCGAGGAAAGGATGAGCACGGGGTAAAGCTCCACGGCCACCAGGACCAGAAGCAGGGAGACCGTGACGGCTGAGAACAGGAATGCCAGCATGTACTTCTGTTTGCTTGCGAGCCGAGGGATGTTGGCGATGCTCAGAAAGGCAAGCAACGGGACAATGAAGAGCTCCGGCGAGTTCTTGAAGTCATCCGACAGGTGCGGGATGTAGATCAGGGTGTAGAGGGTGACGATACTGAACGATACGATGAAGAAAATGATGGAATTGCGGAGCATGCCTGTGACCCTGGCAAAAAGCCTTCCCTCGGTCTTCATGGTGAGGTAGATGGCCCCGTGCATCATGAACAGCGCCAGGGTGGTGATCCCCACCATGACCGCGTAGGGGTTGATGAACTCCAGCCAGTGGCCCGTGAATTCAAGCCCGGGGCCGACGGCGAAGCCCTGCAGCACATTCCCCAGCACCACGCCGAGCAGGAGGGCCAGCATGGCGCTTGAAAGGCTGTAGGAAACGTCCCATAGGTTCCTCCACCACTTCATGGGCTCCTTGCTCCTGAACTCGATGGATACCGCGCGGAAGATGAGAAAGAGCAGGAAAAGCATGAAGGGGATGTACATGGCCGAGAACAAGGTGGCATAGAGCACCGGGAACCCTGCGAACAGGGCGCCTCCCCCGATCACCAGCCACACCTCGTTGCCATCCCACACGGGGCCGACGGCATTGAGCGCGATCCGTCTGCTCTTCTCCTGCCGGAAGAACAGGTGCCAGGCCCCGGCACCCAGGTCGAAGCCATCCAGGATGGCGTAGCCCGAGAACAGGGCCCCTACGACGAGGAACCAGAGGGTGGGGTAGTCTATGCCGAGAAATGTTGACATTCTTCTAATCCAGTTCTATTCTTAGTTTCATAAACCTTCAAAACAATCTTAAATAAATCCCAAAATACATAACCTAAATAACAACAAAGCTCCAAAACACAAATTCCAACCACCAAACCTCCCCTGATCCCACCGCCTTTTCCATCTCAAAAATCTGCTATCTGCTATCGCTTATCTCTTATCTCAAATCTCTTCTCTCTTCTCTTATCTGCTATCCAACTCACCAATCACTAATCACCATTCACTAATCACTAATCACTATTCTCCACCACCGTCGCCATCCCTCTCTGCCTCGGCCGGTCATCCCCTTCCGACTCGTCATACGGTCCCGCCTTGATCTTTTTGTTAAGGAGGTATATGAAAAGCAGGAAGAGCAGCAGGTAGATGAGTGCGAACATGATGAGCGAGAACAACACCTGGTCGGCGGTCACGGCTGCCGACAGCGCATCGGAGGTCCGGAGCAGCCCATAAACGACCCAGGGCTGGCGGCCCATTTCTGCGGCGAACCACCCGAACTGGTTGGCCAGCTGGGGCAGGATCACCGAGATGACGAAGACCCATAACAGCCAGCGGTGGCTGAACAGCTTGCCACGCCACCACTGCAAGGCCCCGAAAAGGGTGAGGGCTATGAAAAAGAGCCCGAGGGCCACCATCAGGTGATAGAACTGGAACACCGCATTCACGGCGCCCGGCACTTCGTCGGCCGGGAAATCGTTGAGGCCGGGGATGGGTTCCTCAAAATTAAAATGGACCAGGAAGCTGAGCCCGCCCGGGATCTTCGGCCCGTAGACCTTTTGTCCCGCCTCATCGACCCAGCCGAAGAGGTACAGGTCGGCCGGCCCATCGCCCTGGTAATGTCCTTCGAAGGCCGCCAGCTTGGGCGGTTGGTTGCGGGCAACCCCGTCAGCAGACTTATGCCCTGTGACCAACTGGCCTAGGCTGGCTATAACTGCCACCACAAGGGCGATCTCAAAAGCCCTTTTTGAAAGCCGCACATGCCGGTTCTTCAGGATGTACCAGGCATGGACGCTCATCACGAGGAAAGCGCCTGCGATAAAAGCGCCTATCCAGACGTGCAGGAGCCTTTCGACACTCGACGGATTGAAGACCATCGCCCAGAAATCGGTGATCTCGGCCCGGACGTTCATCCCCTCCCCCACAAGGTGATAGCCTGCCGGCGTCTGCTGCCAGCTGTTGGCCACCACGATCCAGATGGCCGAGAACATGGACCCGAACCAAACACCGAGGGTGGCGATGAAATGGACCCTGGGCTTCACCCTGTTCCAGCCGAAGAGAAGGACGCCCAGGAACCCGCTCTCCAGGGCGAAGGCGAAAATGCCTTCTGCGGCCAGGGCACTGCCGAACACATCGCCCACATAGCGGGAATAGGTGGCCCAGTTGGTGCCGAACTCAAATTCCATGACGATGCCTGTGGCCACGCCGATGCCGAAGATCAGGGCGAATATCTTCGTCCAGAACCTGGCCATGTTCTCATACATCCGGTTGCCGGTGCGGAGGTACATGCCCTCCATGACCACCATGATCAGGCCCAGGCCGATGCTGAGCGGCGGGTAGATGTAGTGGAAGGATACCGTAAAGGCAAACTGGATCCGTGACAGAATTTCAACATCCATATTTCAAGGGCTGAGCGTTGGCCAGTTCAAATGTAGCCATTTTATATTGACCCTGGCGGCATACGACAAAAATCCCTCCGCCCCGGCGACCCGCACCAGTGCAATTTAGACACCTAATTGGAACATTTTTAAGGACATCGAAAGCAAGGAACAGCATGTTTCTAAATTACATTCCGTCACCAAGCAGCAGCTTCCTCGTCCCCAGGCGCCGGTCGCCGTTCATGAACTCGATGTAATAGATGCCGGCCGGCTGGTCGTGCAGGCCCAACTCCAGGCTTTCACGGCCATCAGCCGACAGCACCATGACCAGTTGTCCGGAGGCATTCCTGATCCTGATCCCGGTACAATCCCGGGCATCGCTCAGGTCGACCGTGACCGTTCCTGACGCAGGGTTCGGGAAGACCTTTAGCTGCCCTGCGGCGGCGGTTTCACCGGTCCCCGTAACGGGGACGAGGTGTATGATCCTCACGGCGTGGTTGTTGAAATCCACCACATAGAGTCGGTTCATGGGAATGTCGAGCACCGTGCCCCGTGGGAAGTTGAACGCGGCCAGGGAGTCGGGGCCGTCCTCGAAGCCGGCGGTCCCGGAACCTGCAAAAGTGGTCACGTAACCATATATGCTGATCTCCCGGACACGCTGGTTGGAGCCGTCGCCCACAAAGACGGTCCCATCGGGGATCACGTGGCAGGCCGTCGGGGTGTTGAACTGCGCCTCATTCACGGATCCATTGCCAAAGCCGCCGCCGTTGGGCCCGAAGCCACCGCTGCCGGCCACGGTCGAAACCATCCGGTCGGGAGCGATCTTACGGATCCGGTGGTTGTAAGCATCTGCCACGAAAATATTGTTGTATTGGTCGATGCTCAGCTCGCAGGGAGTGTAGAACCGCGCCGCCGTATCGCCGGCATCGATGTAATCGCCCACGCTCTGCACACCCATCACAGTGCCGCCGCCGGCCCAGTCCATGACCGTGCCGTCGGTCGATATCCTGCGGATGCGGTGGTTCCAGCTGTCGCCGATGTAGATGTTACCCGTATCGTCCAGGCAAATGCCCCGCGGGTAGTTGAATTTCGCCTCGTCGACCGGACCGTTCTGCCAGCCGGCGACCCCGGTGCCGGCCACGGTGCTCACCAGCATGTTGGTGGAGATCTTCCGGATCCGCTGGTTCAGGAAATCGGAGACGTACATGTTGCCTTCCGGGTCAAAACAAATGTTGAGGGGCTGGTTGAATTTGGCCAGCTCGGCCGGACCGTCCATGTAGCCGGCCGTGCCCGATCCCGCGAAAACGCTCACCTGCCCGTCGGTGGCGATCTTGCGGATGCAATGGTTATAGGCATCCGCCAGGTAGACATTGCCTTCCGCATCGAGACAGATCCCGAAGGGGCTGTTGAAACTGGCGATGCTGGTGTCGCCATTGACAAAACCGGCGCTTCCGGTGCCTGCCAGGGTGGTGACATAGTTCTGTGCGCCAACGGGCGCCGGGTAAAGGGCCATGACCAGAATGACCAGGGCAAGGCCGGGGTTGATGTTGGATCGCATATCCGTGGTGATTTAGATCACTAAAGATAAAAATATTCATCCAATCACGGAATCGGGATCGGCAAGGTTCAAAATTCCCACCGAAAAACCCTAATTTTGCAAATCTTTTTAAAACATATACATCAGCTTCATGTTATACTCAAAATACAACCGAATGAAAAAATATGCACTGACGGTCCTCGTCGCCATGACAGCCCTCGCGGCAATGGCGCAGGACACCGACAACCTCGAAGATAAATTCCTGAAGAATACGCGCCAGCTCATCTACGAAGGCAACCGCTCCGGCGAAGGTTACTTTTCCGACGACGGCCGATACCTGATCTTCCAGAGCGAACGCGAAGCGGATAACCCGTTCTACCAGATCTACATCCTTGACTTCGAGACCGGCGACATCCACCGGGTATCGCCCGGTACGGGCAAGACCACCTGTGCCTATTTCCAGTGGACCGGCGACCGGGTGATGTACTCTTCCAGTCACCTCGATCCCGATGCGGTGAAGAAACAGAAGGAAGAACTGGATTTCCGGGCTACGGGGAAAGAGCGCAGGTATGCATGGGACTATGAGACCACCATGGACATTTTCACGGCCAACCGCGACGGGTCCGACATCAAGCGGCTGACCGAAGCCGAGGGGTATGATGCAGAAGGTTCATACTCCCCCGACGGGAAGCTGATCGTATACAGCACCAACAAAGATGTATACGGCCGCAAGTTATCGAAAGAAGAACAGCAGAAGATGGAAGTGGACCCTTCCTATTTCTGTGAACTTTACATCATGGATGCCGACGGCTCCAACAAAAAGAGGCTGACCGATGTGCCGGGGTACGACGGCGGGCCGTTTTTCTCTCCCGACGGCGAGCGCATCATCTGGAGGAGGTTCAGCGAGGATGGCCATACCGCGGATGTCTACACGATGAACATCGACGGCACCGACGAGCAGCGGATCACCGACTTCGGGTGCCTGAGCTGGGCCCCGTTCTACCATCCTTCGGGCGATTACATCGTCTGGGCGGCGAATAAGCTGGGGTATGCCAACTTCGAGGTCTACATGACCGATGTGCACGGCCTGAAAGAGCCGGTCAGGGTCACTTTCACCGACAAGTTCGACGGGCTGCCGGTATTCAGTCCCGACGGCACCAAGCTGGTCTGGACCTCGGCCCGGACCTCCGACGGCAAGGCGCAGCTTTTCATCGCCGACTGGGATGATGAGTACGCCCGCGAGCAGCTGGCACAATCCCCCTACCGCGCAAAGGCCTCAGGCGACCTGAACTACCGGTTCCTCCCCGAGATCAGCACCACCGAACTGACAGAGAAACTCACGTACATCGCTTCCGACGAACTTGAGGGACGGATGACCGGCAGCGAGGGGATCAAGAAGGCGGCCGACTACATCTCCAGGATCTTCGAAGACCAGGGCCTCGTTCCCCTGGCAGGCCATGACGGTTATTCCTGGCCCTTCGATTTCGTGGCGGAGGTGAAGGTGCTGGAAGACCAGAACACCCTTCAGGCCGGTGATGAGGAATTTGTCCTCAACACCGACTTCAGCCCCATGCCCTCGACCGAGAGCGGCACGGCCGAAGGCCAGCTGGTCTTTGCCGGCTATGGCATGAAGATCGCCGACAACGAGTACGAATACGACTCGTACGCCAACCTCGACGTGAAGGACAAGGTGGTGATGGTGCTGGGAGGTTATCCCGAAGGCCTTGACAAAAAGAAAGAAGAGCTCTTCGAACGGAACATCGCCAGCGGATACAAGCAGATGATCGCCCGGCAGAACGGTGCGAAGGGTATCCTCGTCGTTTCGAGGGTCTCCGGCGGCCGCAACCACGAGGTGGTGGGCACTTCGGGCATCGTGTCGATGGTGGTCTCCGAAGAGGCTGCCGACCGCCTCCTGGCAGCGGGCAATGAAACGGTGGCTGGACTGAGGGAAAAGCTGGCCGGCGGCGATCCGAAGGGGCTTGAACACCTGTTCGAGCTGGAGACCACCCTCCGCATGACGGCGAAGGTGGAACGTGTCATCGCCCAGGACAACAACATAGTGGGAATGATCCCCTCGGATGATCCCGGCGCCGGATACATCTTCGTGGGGGCCCACTACGACCACCTCGGCCTGGGCGCGACCAACTCGCGCTCCACCGGAGAGGAAAAGCATGCAGTCCACAACGGTGCCGACGACAACGGCTCCGGCACGGTCACCGTGATCGAACTGGCAGAGTATTTTGCCGGCGTGAAAAAGGACAACCCCGACAAGATCTCACACAACCTGGTATTCTGCCTGTGGTCGGGTGAAGAGCTGGGGCTGCTGGGGTCGAACAGCTTTGCGGCGCACCTGCCCGTCGAGCCGGAAAAAGTGACCGCCTATATCAACTTCGACATGGTCGGACGCATGAAAGACAACAAACTGGAGGTGCAGGGACTCGGCTCGGCCGAGGAATGGCAGGCCATCATGGAAAAGAAGAACGTGGTGGTGGGCTTCAACCTGGCCATGGGCACCGACCCTTACCTGCCTACCGATGCCACCTCCTTTTACCTGAAAGGGATCCCCGTTGCCAGCTTCTTTACCGGGGTCCATTCCGACTACCACACCCACAAGGATGACGTGGAGCTGATCAATTTCGAGGACATGCATCGCGTAGTGAGGTTTGCCTCGCTGGTGATCAGCGAGCTGATGAAGCCGGAACAGACCCTTACCTACAAGGAGGTCGAGGTGAAACGGTCACGCAGCAACAAGGGGGCCATGTCGGTTTCCCTTGGCACCATCCCCGCCTATGCCGGAAGCGACGAGCCCGGCGTCCAGATCCAGGGGGTCCGGCCGGGCGGTCCCGCCGACAAGGCCGGCCTGCAGGCCGACGATTTCATCATCGGGCTGAACGGGAAAGACGTGAACAACATCTATGATTTCATGAACCTTCTCGGAGAACTGAAGCCCGACGTGGAGACCGACATCAGGGTAAGAAGGAACGGCGAGGATGTGTCGCTGAAGATCGTGCCGGAAGCCAAGAAGTAAGCTTCCGGCCGTTAGATGCGGAGGGCGACCCGGGCATTGACGGGAAGGGCCTTGTAAATGGCACGGGCATCCTTCTCCGGCAATTCGAGCCGGATGACAGGATGGTAGTCAGGCACTTTGAAGGCCAGCATGTCCTTCAGGATACGCCCCGATTCCTGCCGTTTGATCCGATTCTGCATGATCTTTTCATCGTCATGGTCCGAATATTCGGCCTGGCAAAAATCCAGTTGTATCCCCCGGTCCATGCTGAGCCTGAAGAACACTTCCTCCTGTGAGGCAGTGTCGGGCATGACCATGGGTGCTGTGGCGGACGTATCGGAAGGGGCCATTTTCATGCTGTACCGTTTGCGGGGGATGGTTGACGTGGAACCGTTGACCGTGAGTGGGAACGAGAACGCCTCTGCCAGGTCGTTCCGGTGGACCCTCCTGAACACACGGCTTATCCGCATGCTGCTGATCTTCGAGCGGTGGAGGACGACCCCTTTCTGTTCCAGGGTCACCGAACTGTCGGCGAGGTTTACGGTGAGACTGACCGAGTCGGCATCCACCAGCATCGCCCTGGCTTCCAGGAAGGCGCGCTTCGACCGCATTTCACCCAAATCCGGGGAATTGTACGAAAGGGTGTCCGCCGCATTGTCCGCGACACGTTTATAGGCATTGGAATAGTTCAGTGACGACAGGACCATGAGGGAGGTCCCGTAAAAGATTGCCACCACCATCAGCACATAAAGTGCCAGCGTGCCACGCAGCAGTAGTTTCCTGACCGCCGGTCCATTCATTTTCGATCGTCCTGTCATGTTCATCCCTGTTTTAGTATATAAAAACCTGCGCCCCAACGGGCAGGGCCCTGAAAACGGCCTCCAGGTCCTCATCCCCGAGCCTGACACAGCCATGTGTGACCGGCATTCCGAGGAACCGCTGGTAGAGGGTGCCGTGGATCAGGTAGCCGTCGCCCAGCCCGAGGGCATAATCCCCCAGGGTGCCGTACTCGATCCTGGACGGATGGTTGGCAGGCGGCACGGGCAGCCCTTCCTCGACAAAGGCCCAGTCAGGTTTCCTCCAGACCGGGTTGACTGTTTTATGGCGGATCCTGAAAACGCCTTTCGGGGTCTCGAAATACCATTCCCTCTCCTTGCCGTCCGTGAGCAGGGTGTAGCTGCCCGTGGAACAGATCCCCTCCCTGAGCAAGGTCATTCCCTTATACAGCTTAAATGTATTATTGGTTGTATTTATGACCAGGTATGCCGACCTGGGCGTCAACCTGTCCAGGTCCTTCTGCAGTTTTTCAATGGCCTTTTTCTCCAACTGGATGCGGTCCGCCACTGCAGCACTGTCGACAGGAACCATGAATTTCGCGGGCCGGGGGAGCATGGCGGGCAACTGATCCATCGCCGCGGGAAGGGCCCTGACAAGAAGGAATGCGGCAGGGATGAGCGGGAGGAGCAAGATCAGCGGCGACCACATGGATCCTTTCCACCGGGCGATCACATCTGCCGGTGTGCCGATGCCCTGGATCCATTTTGCAACTGCTGACGAGGCCCGGTTGACCGTCGTGACGACCGCATTCAATCCGACCCTCGAATATTGAAGGATATTATCCATTTTGCGTCAATATTTCAGGATCTGTCCGAGGGGCACCAGGGACCCCACGATGGTCACCGGCGTTGACACCGCCACATGGCTGAACAGGTCGCGCATGTCATCATCGCGCAGGGCGATGCAGCCATCGGTCCAGTCAGCCCCCTTGCCGCCGTGGCCATGGATCTCGATGAGTCCTCCGATCTCCGCATTCCGGGGAATGGACCCGTTCTTCCTGTCCCTGGAGAACCTGGCCTGGTCATCGTCGTTGGGGTAGTTGATGAGCAGCGCCTTGTAATACTTCGTATGTCCATTCTCCAGCTTTTTCATGACCCTGTAGCGGCCCTCCGGCGTGGACTTGTCGCCGCGGTAACGCTTGTCGCCGATCCAGTTCCTGCCGAGTTCGACTTCATAGGTCCTCTTGAGTTTCCCATTCTTGTATACCCGGCATGTGCGGGCCATCTTATCGACCACGATGAGGCTGGTCCGGGATTTTCTTGAATGTTCCACCGATTCGCGATACCAGGACGCCCATTCCGGGTAGTCCGCAAAGTAATCCTCCAGGTATTGCCTGAGAGAGGCCGCGGATTCCCGGATGGATCTGCCCGCTTTCCCCACCTTTAAATCCCCTTCGTTCAGGTTTCCTGCCCTGGCGTCGACAGATGCCTCCGCGAGGCTCATCTTTCCGTTCAGGAATTTCCGGCGGATGGCCTCAGAGACCGGGAGCGAGTTCATCCATGGCCCATAGTGCTCCACCAACTGCTGGAGCTCCTTTATTTTGGCGTCGAGGGCGATCTCCAGTTGCCGGGAGTTGGACAGGCTTTTGTTCCGGGCCATCTCCGCCAGGCGGATGACTTCGCGGCATGCACTGTCGACCGGTCCGTACTCCCTGAACAGGATGAACCTTTCATTCTCCGTGTTGAGCAACAGCAACGCCTGTTCCAACGCTTTCTCCGATTGGGCGAACAAGTCGGGCGCATAATCTGCAGCCCCCTGCCACCTGGCCTCAGACACCGCGCGCCGCGCTTCTTCAAGCCTCTGGACAGGAGGTTCCGGGGTAAGCAGAAAAAGAAGGTAAATGCTGCCGGTGAGCACACCTACAACGACCAGCGACAGGATGGACCCTTTTCTCGTCATGGGTTCAGATATGGAGCATGTAATTAAATAAATCCCCGGAACAGGATTCCGGGGATCTTCACTTTCCGGTTGATGTCTGATTAACGCCTGCGCGTGTTGTACTTGGCAATGGCATCCTTCAGCTCGGTGTTGATGGCAAGTGTCTTGTCACTGACCGCCGTCACTTTGCTCCGGGCATTCAGGTAGTCGCCCGCCTCCACCATCTTCATGATCTCCTCCACCGATGCATTCAGCACGCTGAGTTCCTCCTTGATGGCCACGAGCACTGCAGTGCCCTCTTTCCCTTTCGGGGCTTGTGAAAGGAGTTGCTGGTTCTCTTCAAGCATGGTCTTGATACCCGAGAGGGAAGTCATGATCTCTTCCCTGATCTCGTTCTTGCGGACCTCCGTATTCTGGCGCAACTCAGCGGCCTGTGCCACGATGTTGTTCAGTTGGAGTTTTTCATCGTTATACCCCGCAAACCATTTCGACTTTTTCGATTCGATCCCAAGGAGTACCACGTTAAGCGAATCATTGAGCGCAGCGTAATCCTCGGGGAGATAAACGTCCGCTCCCGCAGCCTGTGTTTCGAGGATGGCTGTCTGTGCAGCATCCATCTCGATTTGCGGTGCTTTGTTACAAGCGGACAGGACCACAATGAGGGTCATTGCAAAAAGTCCTGACAGAAATTTTCTTTTCATTGTTCTTGTGTTGTTTAATGTTAAATCTGATTGAAACATATTTTTTTTCAGCCTGATCATTAATCCTGATAACGGGTGGCCAGGCCACTCAAATTCCTGATATCTGTTATTTCAGCGATCGGCGATATTATGACGGTGACCGTCAAAAAAGTAACCCGGGAAACAAAAAATAATCCTTTCGCCATCAAAAGGCAATTATTCCTAATTTTGGGTTTGACAGAAGGCTGCCGTGCTATGAAGTATGAACAATACAAAAGCGCCCGCGATGAGGAGATCATCGACCTGATCGTCCAGGGAGGACAAAAGGAGTTGTTCACCCTTCTCTACAACCGTTACCACGTCAAAGTGCAGGATAAGTGCTATTCCCTTCTGAGAAGCAGGGACCTCGCCGAGGAGTCGATGCAGAACATCCTCGAGAAGACCTACGAAAAACTGGGCTCTTTCAAGGGAAGGTCGACCTTTTCGTCATGGCTGTATTCCATCACCTACAACTACTGCATCGATTACCTTCGCAACAAGAAGAAGATGAGTTACCCGGAATGGAACCAGAAACATGATATTCCCGAGATAAGCGACACTCCGGAGGATGAGGAGGAGATGATCGACGGGGAGAAGCTCAACGTGATCCTCGACAGGATCCATCCCGAGGAGAAGGCGCTGCTCATGATGAAGTATCACGACGACATCAGCATCAGCAACATTGCGAAGGCCCTGCGGCTCACCGAGAGTGCAACGAAGATGAGGATAAAGCGGGCACGGGCACGGGTCATCTACCTCTACAACCAGACTTACAAGAACAAAAACTGACTAAATGTGACCCAGGGTATGGATTTTCGTCTTCATAATGTCCAAAAATACTTCAATGTGAAACGGCTTTACCTCAACCTTTTCACGTCGGGCGACTCGGATGTGCCCCCGGTGGTGGAGAAAAAACTCAGGAGGATCTTCAACCATCCTGTGGATGTGGAGTGGATGGTATCGGGCAATGACTTCGAAGCGCTTTTCTATGAGAAGAAGCAGGAACGCATTGCCCGGTTCGACAGGGCCGGAAATCTTCTTGAAGTGAGGACGAACATCACCCCGCTCGATTCATCCGCCATCTCCAACACAGCCATCCGGGAGATGGGCGACCTCATGAACTACATCCAGATCCAGCGCGGCGGTTCCACCACCCATGAACTGATCATCAGGAAACCCGACCTTACCCGGGTACTGGTGCTCTTGAACGATGATTTCGAAGTGATCAGGGAGGAGCCCCTCTGAAGGACCTCAGCTATTGATCTTTTCCAGGATTTCAAGGATGGTGCCATGCACCTTCGGAAGGACCGCTGCCACTTCCGGCGACAGGTCCATGTCCATGGGCTGGATGTCGCGGATGGTGACGACCACCAGGTGGAGGGGCGGCAGTTTGCCCAGGACAGAGGCCGAATCGATGAGGTCCTTGAGGCCGATGTCGTGGGTGCTCATGGCCCTGGGGAAATCCTTGGAGAACCTGGGCTTGATCACCCGGATGGTGCCCTGGGGCCGGTCATCGAGGGTGGCATCGATGAGGATCACCTCGTCGTATTTCATGATCTCGGGGAGCAGCGTAAACCCCCCGGTCCCGCCATCCAGCAGGTCCACGTTCCCGGGCAGGTCCTTGTCCTGCAGGTATTCCACGCTGCGCACGCCGACCCCTTCGTCCCGCAACAGGATGTTGCCCATTCCCAGGATCAGGATCTTTTTGTCATTCTCAGCCATGGCATGTTGTTGAAGGAATAAAAAAAATCTTTGCTCAGCCCGGGGATCAGGGCCCGGGCCGGGCAAAGATAATACAATATGTACTGCCGTTATGCTTCCTCCTCCTCGGCAAATTTCCATCCCCCGATCATGGAGGAGGTGACGCCGTTCCGCTCGATATAGTCATGGTAGAACACCAGGTAGACATGGATCATGGCGAACACGATGAAGAACCACATCAGCACATGGTGGATCATGCGTGCCGACAGGTCCCCGCCGAGCAGGGGCACGATCCAGGCGAACAGGTCGGGGAACCACGATGTGCTCATCGCGGCATACAGTCCGAACCCGGTGAGGCATTGCAGCAGAAAGGCGATGAACGTGAGGAAATAGGTGAATGAGGCCAGGGCATTGTGGCCCAGGAAGCGGGCCGGCTTGCATTTGACCTGGAAGATATCCACCTTGAACACCTCCCACATGTCCTTCCACTGGCTTCGCTTCAGGGGGATGAAGTTCGTCCACTTCGCATACTTGTTCCCGACAAATCCCCAGTATATCCTGAAAAGGAAGTTAAAGAAGAAAACAAAGGCCGTCACGAAATGGATGAAGCGGACCGTTCCGAACCAATAGCTGAACGAAGCTTCGGAGCCGCTCTGTATGGCAGGAGGATTTCCTATGATGTAGCCGGTGATCACCAGGATGACGATGGCCAGGGCGTTGATCCAGTGGTAAAACCGCACCGGCAACTGCCAGACGTACTCCTGCCGCATGGTGATCTTGCTGTCGCGAATGATTCTCATGACTAAAAGGTTTGAATTTGATGAACATACTTTCCTTTTTCATCATACACATGCACGGCGCAGGCCAGGCATGGGTCGAAGGAGTGGATTGTGCGCAGGATCTCCAGCGGCTGTTCGGGATCGGCAATGGGTGTTCCGATGAGCGACTCCTCGTATGCGGAGCGGTTGCCGTTGCCGTCCCTGGGCGAGGCGTTCCAGGTGCTGGGCACCACAAGCTGGTAGTTGTCGATCTTCTTGTCCTTGATCACGATCCAGTGGGCCAGGGCGCCGCGCGGGGCTTCGGTCATGCCGACCCCTTTGGCTTCCGAAGGCCAGGTGGACGGATCCCATTTCTCGTTGTTCTGCATCCGGCTGTCGCCGTTCTTGATATTGGCCAGGAGCTGGCTGTAGAATTCCTTGGCCCAGTCGGCCACCAGGATGGACTCCAATCCGCGGGCGGCAGTCCTTCCGAGCGTTGAGAACAGGGCGGTGACGGGCACATCGAGCTTGTTGAGGGCGTAATGCACCACTTCCTTGTACTCTTCCCGGCCGGAGGCATACCCTACCAGCATCCTCGAGAGCGGTCCCACCTCCATGGGGTTACCTTTCCAGCGCGGGGTCTTGAGCCAGCTGTATTTGTCCTCAACGTTCAGCTGATCGTAGGGCGGTTTAGGGCCGGTGTAATTGAGGTTCGTCTCGCCGTCCCACGGGTGGCGTCCTTCGCCGTTGCCGCCTGAATAATCATAATATGAGTGGGAGATGAACTCCTTGATCTGCTCGGGGTCTTTGCCATCCACCTCGATCACCTCATTGAGATTCCTGCCCATGATGATCCCGCGGGGGAACTTGAAGCTGCCCACGTCGGCATACCCGTTGGTAGGCAGGTCGCCGTAGCACAGGTAGTTGGACAGTCCGCCCCCGATGGCGCCCCAGTCGTTCTTATAGAAAGAGGCGACGGCCAGCAGGTCGGGAATATAGACCTGGTTGATGAAGGTGTGTGCCTCGTCGAGCAGGCGGCCTACCATGGCCAGCCGCTCGGCGTTGATGGCGTTGTTCTCATCGATGTTGATGGAGCAGGCAGCCCCGCCTACCAGGTAGTTGGGGTGGGGGTTCTTGCCGCCGAAGATGGTATGGATCTTAATGATCTCCTTTTGCCATTCGAGGGCTTCGAGGTAGTGGGCCACGCCGATGAGGTTCACTTCAGCGGGCAGTTTGTAGGCCGGGTGGCCCCAGTATCCGTTGGCGAAGATGCCGAGCTGACCGCTTTTGACAAACCCCGTGAGCCGCTTCTGCAGGTCGGAGAAATAGCCGGGAGAGCTTTTCGGCCAGTTGGAGATGCTTTGCGCCAGCTGCGAGGTAGCCACCGGGTCGGCGCTCAGGGCGGAGACCACATCCACCCAGTCGAGGGCATGAAGGTGGTAGAAATGGATCACATGGTCCTGCATGTACTGGGCACAGAACATGAGGTTCCTGACCATTTCGGCATTGGGCGGAATGGCGACGCCGAGGGCATCCTCCACTGTCCTGACGGAGGCCAGCGCATGGACCGTGGTACAGACACCACATACCCTTTCGGTGAACGCCCAGGCATCCCTGGGGTCGCGGCCTTTGAGGATGAGCTCCAGCCCGCGGACCATCGTCCCGGAACTGTATGCATCCACGATCTTGCCATCCTTGACCTCGACTTCGACGCGAAGGTGGCCTTCAATACGGGTTACCGGATCTACTACTATTCTTTTTTCCATGATGTCGTCCCTCCTTATGAATTAGTTTGTCCTTCGGGTTCGCATTCGCCCCGTTCGATCAATTTTTTCTTTCTGATGTTGGTGGAGATGGCATGGGCGACGATACCGACGCCTGTGGCTATGCCGAGGCCAACACCCACCTTGTCGGCGGTCGATTCGATGCCGAATCCCGGGAATTCAGGCAGCCTGCGGTAGAACGGGCCGTTGTCCCAGAAGTTCGCCTCGCTGCAACCGATGCAGGGGTGTCCCGACTGAATGGGGAAGCTGACCCCGTTGTTCCACTTGATCACGCCGCAGGAGTTGTAGGTACTCGGTCCTTTGCAGCCTACCTTGTAGAGGCAGTAGCCGCGCCTGGCGTTCTCGTCGTCGAACGACTCCACAAAGAGCCCGGCGTCGAAATTGGGCCTGCGGTAGCAGGTATCGTGCACGCGGCGCGAGTAGAAGGCCTTGGGCCTGCCCAGGCCGTCGAGCTGCGGAATGCGTTCGAAGGTCAGGTAATGCACCACCACCCCGGCCATGACCTCCGCGATGGGCGGGCATCCCTGCACATTGATGATGG
>CAYLTG010000016.1:0-11740 GCA_964386225.1 uncultured Bacteroidales bacterium | reverse complement strand
CGGGAATACCCCTTCTGCCGGATCTCATCATAGATGGTAGTCTTGTTTTTCATGTCGTGAAATTTAGTATTAATATGTGTTGTCGTTCATTTCGCGCGTGGACATGATCCGCCAAAAGCATGGCAGACTGCATCTTAAAAAACTCAACTCATTATTCTTCTTGCGGCAGGCGAAAGCGAAATGAGGGCAGGGACCTGAAATAACAACGTTAATGCTTCCTTATTCGATCGGGGGATTCGAGGCTGATTCCTGCTCCAGCAATTTTTCAATTTCTTCAAAGGCATCCAACGATGCTTTCGCGCTTTCTTCATCGATCAAACTCAATGCAGTGCCCACATGTGCCAGCACATAATCACCGATCGTGGCCTCCGGGAGCCATTCCACACAGATGTCACGCACCACTCCGCCAAAGTCGACCCGGGCCATTTTCAGGTCACCTGAGTCGTCCATCGACAATATTTTTCCCGGAACTGCTAAACACATAAGCTATCCTACATATGAGTCCAACTGCATATAAATGAAAATTAAAGATAAGGAAAATGGGGACAGCCTGCCTGTTATTTTATTAACAATCAAGCAATAAGGTAAAAAATTGCTGAAATAGATCGGAATAAGGCGTTGATTTATAACCGGAAAACAGGCTTATTTAAATCAATTTCAAATTGGCGGGAATATCTAATTTAGAAATGGTATAAATAAATCAGGGCTGTCGTTTCGTGACAGCCCTGATCATCCCTAATTCTTGTGCTTATCGGGGTTGCAGCAGCAGGTGTCCGGGGAGCAGGTGCTGGGTTTCTCCGCGATGAGTGTCACGTTGAAGATCCCGTGGTCGGATTTCACGTCCTTGTATTTCTCCACGTCCTCGGCAGAGAGGTGTTTTTCAAAGACATCCTGCGGGAGGTGCACTTTCTTCATTTCCACGATCTCCACGTTCTGGAAGCCGGTCTTCCGGAAATAGTTCATGAAGGTATCGATGTTCTCGGCTCCGCCGATACACCCGGCGAGTTTGGCGCCATCTTCCCTGAGGCCGAGGGGGATGTCGTGGATGACGACAAAGTCCGAGACACAGGCCAGGCCGTTGTGATGGCAGACCCTGTACATTTCGTCGGCCACTTTCTGCCTGTCATCCTGCAGGTTGAAGACACAATTGGCCAGGACGATGTCAGCGAATTCCTTCGCCACCGGTGCTTCCTGTATGTCGCCCTGCCTGAACTCCACATTGGTGGCGCGAAGCTGGTCGGCATAGTCGCGGGCCGTCTTCACATTCTTCTCGGAGAGGTCGACGCCGATGACCTTGCCGGTGGGGCCGATCATCTGGGCAGCTGCCAGGGAGTCGTTCCCGGTGCCGGATCCGAATTCCACCACGCGGTCGCCTTCCCTCAGGATCTGGAACCGCAGCGGCAGGTCCATATGCCCGTGGGCATGGCCATGGTCGTGGTCGTGCGAGTGGCTGCCGCAGCCGCCGGAACCGCAACCGCAGGCGCTGTGCCCGGCCTGCTCTTTCTGTTCTATTGTTTTTACGTTGTTTTCCATTATGTTCTGGTTTTTATTTCGCTATTTTGTTCTCGATGTCATTGAAGGATCATGCGATCCCATTGTCATGCCGGGACATACCTGCCGGAACCCGGCATTACCTGCGGCACCCGCAGGTAAGTTCGTGAAGGCCGTCGTTGAAGAATGCATCCAGGGCCTCCTTGAACCGGATGAGCACATCCACATCCACTTCATAGCATACCCTCACGCCGTCCACCTCGTATTTGACCAGCCCCATGTTCTTGAGCTCCTGAAGGTGCTGGGACACGGTGGTCCTGCTGAGGGGAAGTTCGCTGGCGATGTCGCCTGATTTGCAGGTGCAGCATTTCGCGAGGTGCTGCAATATGGCCAGCCTGGCAGGGTGCGACAGCACCTTGGCAAACCGCGCGACATCCTGCAGATCGGTATGAAATGAAGTCGATTTCGCGTAGGTCATGATCCAAATGAATTATGTCGCAAACATACGACATAATTTTCAAATCCTCAAAAGATTTTTATTGCAGTTCGATTTTTTTGGGGTTGCAATTCCGGGGCGGGCATTTTTTCAGGAGGCCTTCCAGGGTCCGGTGATGGCCGGGATCACCAGCCGATCGGAAATCCAGCCAGGTCATGCTCCTGGTCCATCATGGCATTGAAGATCCGTATCTTCCCGAAGCCGGGAAGGTCGGCGGGGCGGAGGTCCTCCTCCCCCATCGCTCCTTCCTCCAGCAACCGGGCGCGGCAGGTGCCCCTGAGCAAAGGCTCGTGCGGGGTCAGCCACCGGGTGCCGTCCCAAAAGGCCACATTGGCGTAGGAGGTGTCGGTTACGAGGCCGTTGCGGACGATCAGGATGTCATCGCAATCTCCGCGAGCGGCATATAAGCGGTCAATGACGGACCGGTCGGCGTATTTGCGGCGGTAATCGATGGCGTCATGCGCGACCAGCTTCAGCGAATGAATGACCCGGGGGCTGTATGGCTCGAATTCGATCTTAATTATCCCATACCCGTAGGTCACCCGGCACTTGT
Organism: uncultured Bacteroidales bacterium; assembly: GCA_964386225.1. GTDB lineage: Bacteria > Bacteroidota > Bacteroidia > Bacteroidales > JAADJA01 > JAADJA01. The sequence continues at coordinate 9,200 of CAYLTG010000016.1, read as the reverse complement.
GAATGCCGGCGGCCACCGACGGGGGAAGGACGATCAGTTCCCGCAGGTCCTGGTCCTCCCCGGAACCATAGAATTCCTGCCGGGTGGAATTGAACCTCCTGTTGTGGAAATCGACATGCAGGAGGGACCCGTCCACCACCTTGAGCGTCTCAAGGAACAACATTGGATTTGAGGTGTCGCACATATGTTTTATGGACCCGGGGGCTTTTTTTGGCCGGCCAGGTATTCCGCAACGCAAAATTAAGGCTAATTCGCTTTGGGGCATGAACAGGCTTCAGGATCGGGCACACAACCTGTTCGCCACCCTCCTGATCCCGTTCCATACCACGGGAATGGGCTTCTGTTTTGAAAAAGAAATTCCTTTTTAAAGCTATTCGCAGCACAGTATCCCTTCACAGACCGACTCCAGGAGGCCCGGGCCCAGTTCTTTGCGGATGCGGACGCAACTGTCGGCTATTTCCCGGGCGATCTCATTTTCAGTCATCATTACTAATTTATCTCACGCAAAGGCGCAGAGGCGCAAAGGTGCCCTGCATCCTGCGGATCAGCATACAAGGCATAAGTGATATCCCTTCTTAAGGTGAATCAGAAAAAAAAACTGAAAGGTAACCCGTGAATCGGGTCAGAACGGCAGATATACCTTGCTCACGAGTTCGTCGTATTCCTGCCTGCAGTCGCTGAAGTGGGTGATCCCGCCGCCGCTCTTGAAGACCAGGCCTTGTTCCCCCTGTTCGATGTAGCGGATCATGACCGCGCTTTCCAGGTTGCTTCCGTCGAACAACCCGAAGATGCCGGTGAACCAGCCACGGTCATAGCCCTCGGCCTCATCGATGACCTCCATGGTCTTTTCTTTGGGGGCCCCGGAAATGGATCCCGCCGGCAGGAGCCTGATCAGCAGGTCGCCCAGGCCGGTTCTCCAGTCCTCCGGCACTATACCCGAGATCTTCGAACTGGTCTGCAGCAGGTCCCGCTCATGGGTGCGAACACGCTCCACGAACCGGAACTTCTCCACCCGTACCTTTTTGGCCACCATGCTCAGGTCGTTCCGGATCAGGTCGACGATCGTGTTATGCTCAGAGACCTCCTTGACATCCGTCAACAGCTTTTGCTCCGCCCCTTCCAGCGCCGCATCCACGGTACCTTTCATGGGAAAAGAGGAGATGACATCCCCCTCTATGGTGATGAACGGCTCCGGCGAGAAGACCACGAACCGGTCCTTGTACCTGAGCCGGTACTTCGCATGGGCGGCGTGGAACACCCGGTCGAGGGTGAGGTCGGTATCCAGTTCGGTGGGAAAGGTGAGGTTCAACAGGAATGTATCGCCCCTGTTGATGGCCTCCATCACCCTGTGATAGGCCTTTTCATAGCGCTCATACGGCACGGGCATCTTCCGGAAAAAGTACTCCCCGGGCTCCGTCCTTTCCTGACCATTCCGGAACCATGGCGTGGAGACCAGCACATCGTGCCGGCCGAGCTCATCGACCGGGATGACCACGGCGTGCGTCATCGTATAATCCACCATGAAGAAAAAGGGGATCCCTTTTGCGCCCATGGAATTCATCCGCATTATCGTATCTTTGATGCCCTGTTTCATTCCACATGCAAAAATAGGATTTTCGATGGCGAGACAGGTTGTTTTCCAGGATAAGAAATACTGAATAAGGCATTGTCAGCAAAATTCACCGGTATCCGCTCCATGAAGGTCCTCCTCATCGACAACCGCGACTCCTTTGTATACAACCTGGCCCAGCTGGTGGAGGAGACCGGGTTGTGCACGCTGGAGGTGATCCCGTACGACCGTGTGGACGACTTGCTGGTCGGGGATTTCGACAGGTTCATCATCTCGCCGGGGCCCGGCATCCCTTCCGATTTCCCGAAGCTGGAGCACCTGGTCAGGACCTTTTACCGGGAGAAGGACATCCTGGGGGTGTGCCTTGGCCATGAGGCCATCACCCTGGCTTTCGGCGGAGCGATCCACCATTCCGGCAAGGTGTTCCACGGGCTCACCAAGCGGAGCCGGATCACCGATCCCGGCCACTATATCTTCCGGGGGGTTCCCGACGGGTTTGAGTCGGGCCTTTACCACAGTTGGATCGTGGAGGCAGAATCCTTCCCTGCCGAGCTGAAGGTCACGGCGCGGGCAGAGGACGGCGTGATCATGGCACTCTGCCACCCCCGCCACAACCTGGTGGGCTTTCAGTATCACCCCGAGTCGATCATGACCCCGCACGGGAAGGCCATGGTGACCAACTGGCTATCGTTCAATCCCTGATGCAGCGGACGCTGAAATGATAATGCTTCTTCACCGTGGACCGGTTGATGTTGGTCCTCTCATTGACGAAATGACGCATCCATGCCGCGGTCTCGCTGAAAGAGGTGGAAGTCCAGAAATAGGCATTGCGGAACTGGTAGCTGAAGATATCCGATACGGGGTTGTAATTGCCGGCGAGAAGTGCGTCGAATCCTGTGCCGCCGCCGGCCATCAGCCGGTACCCGGCAACATTCATGCCGCCCACCGCCTCGGTGAGGACTGTCCAATCCTCATCGGAAGGAAGGCGGAACCCGGCGGGACAAATGGTCAGGGCTGTCTCCCAGTTGTAAAGCCGGCCGTATATCCTGCAATTCTCCGGGATATTCTTGTAGCAATAACTGCTGTCGACCTCGATGTCGAGGTTCCGCTTCATCCATTCCTGGTCACCGATCACCACGGTCTCGAAATCCTGGGCCGGCACGGCCATCACACCCAGGAAAAATACGACCAGCAAGGCGGATATGCGTTCTGAAAGGGTCATGTCAACATGGACAGATAGCCGGCCATCGCAAGCAATTGACCCGGCAACCTGATCCGGACGCGTAAATGTAATGCAATTCCCCGACATTTCCCAACCCACCCCTGACGTTTATGGTTCAATTTTTCCTGCACCCGGTTCTTCCGTCCTTTTCGACAACCCGTCGTCATGATCCGCCCGTCCTTCCTGTTCCATTTTAGCAGGGCCGGTTTGTCGGATATTTTTGTCGAAATCTTAAAAAACTATGGCAATGAAGACAATGAAAACAACCTTGACCTTACTGACAATTCTTTTCGCGAACGTACTTTTCGGACAGGGGACCGTGCCCAATTCCGATTTCGAGGGCTGGATCACGAGCATTCACCCCAAGGACTGGAAAACCACCACCCAGATGCTGCCCCCGGGATATGTCACCGTGCAACGCACCTCCAACAGCCATAGCGGCTCATATGCCATCGAACTGACGACCATCGACATGTCGGGCCAGACCGTACCGGGCGTGATCACGCTGGGTGAGCTGGGCATCGGTTACACGGCAGGGGGCATCGCATTCACAGATCGACCCGAAGCACTGAAAGGATATATGAGGCATCCTTCCCAGGGGGATGTGGTGATGGTGGCCGTCCAGTTCTACCGCCAGGGAGTGCAGATCGGTGGCGGGGCCTGGTCAACCGCGGATTCCATAGCGGATTACCAGGAATTCAACGTTCCCATCACCTTCGGTTCCCCCTATGATCCCGACACGATGAACATCACCATACTCACCGACCAGGAGCAGCCCGGCAGCAAACTGTTCGTGGACGACCTGGAATTCCAGTACACCTCCACGGGGTACCGTGACATCCGGTCGGACCAGGGTCTTCAGGTACACCCCAACCCCTGCCGCGACCATATCCGATTCGGGACCGATCCCGGCCAACCCTTTGAGGCCACCATCGTTGATCTGAAAGGGCAGGAACTGGCCTTTCCGGATGGACCTGCCGAAAACGGCATCGACACCTCGGCCCTGCCTGCGGGCACCTATGTGCTGCTGGTGAGGTCCCCGCTGGGGGTCTTCCGGGAGAAGATCATCAAGCAATAGTCAAAGAAAATGACAGCAACGGGTCCGCCGGGATGAAAAACATGCGTACCTTCACACTCCCGGAACCAAGCGGGTATGATGAACGCAAATAAATACAGGCGGATCTACATCCTGGGCTCAGGGTTCTCCAAGTCGGTGTCGCAGACCATGCCCACCCTCAAGGAACTGACCCAGGAGCTGTTGCTGATCAACGACAAGAAAAACTATTACGAGCTCACCAATTTCATCCATGAGCTCCTGCATCTTTCCGGGGGACATGAGGAGGTGACCACCATCGAGAAGATCACCTCCATCATCATTTCAAAAGGGTTGTTCTACAATACGGAGGAAAGGATCTACTACAACACCCTGAAGCATCAGCTGCTCCGCTGGATCTTCGAGCGCATCGAGGCCGATTCGCCCCAGGTGGACCAGGACAAGCGCGCCGACCTGGTGCGGTTCTTCGAGGACTGCAGCATGCAGGGCGAGCGGGAAAAGGGGAATGAACTCTCCCTCGTCCTTTCGTTCAACTATGACCTGCTGCTCGAGCGCCTGCTCAGTGCGGACACGCGACAGCAATGGGTATTCGACTACATGATCAGCCTGAACAGTTACCTGGGGGGGAAGGAGAAACCCCGGAGCGACCACCAGCACGTTTTCGAATACCTCAAACTCCATGGCTCCCTGAACTGGTTCACGGCACCGGGTGCCGACCGTAACGACCTCAGCAATGTGTACCTGGTGGAGGAGAACGATCCATCACGCTACCTGATCCACAACAAGGACATCCCGGTGTACATCCCCATGGCCTTCGCCAAGACGGAATTCTTCGTGGGTTCCCTTTACAACGTCCTCTGGAACATCGGGCGGCGATGCCTGGAGGAGACCGACGAGATCATCTTCATCGGTTACGGGTTCCCGCAGACCGACATCGACAACCTGTATTTCTTCCTGAACTTCAAATCCAAGATCAGCGACATCGTGGTGATGGAAAGGAGCAACAGCCCGAAGCTTCAGCGGCTGAAGGAACTATTCCCGGGGAGCAGGATCATCAACCAGGATGCCTACGCCTATATCCTTGAGAACCACCTGCCCGGCAAAGAGGTGTGAGCAGGCCTGCAGGCAGCGCTACTCCTCAATCCGGAATACCGGGTTGTAGATGAACCCGATCAGGTTCCCCCACGGATCACGGACGGTAGCCACGATCAGCGGATCGCCGACGCTGTGGGGTTCCTCATGGGCGGTGGCCCCCAGTTCCAGGAAGGCATCGAAAGTCTTCCTGACATCCTCGACACCCCAGTAGGTCCGGATGTTCTGCGATTCCGGCGAAGGGCCATTTTCCCAGGGCAACAGTCCCAGTTCGAACCCGCCGATATTAAATCCGACATAGTAGGGCTCATCGAAATACGGGTCCACGCCAAAGGCTTCGGCATACCATTTTTTGGCCTCGTTGAGGTCGGGGACCAGGTAGATGCAGGTGCGCAGTCCAAGGATCTTTTCATTCATGGTGCTGTCGTTTTTGTGATCCTGTGCGGCGGCCAGCCCGACCTGGGCCATGAGGGCTGCTGACAGGAGGATCGATCTGATTGAGCTCATCCTGAATTGTACATTGGATTATTTCCTATCGGAAGGTATTTCCTCACGCCCATCGGCGTACCGGGCAAACCTGCCCTGTGCCCTTCCATGCACGTTGTCAGGCCTCGGCCAGGGCCATCCGCCGAAGCGGGTGCGCTGGTAGTCGATCATGGCCTGCCTGATCTCTTCTTCGGTGTTCATGACGAACGGCCCATACTGCACCACGGGATCATCGATCCGCCTCCCCTGCAGCAGGAGCAGCCAGGTGTCGTCCTCCCCGGCGGCGAGTGTGACCCTGGCCCGGGCGTCAACCTCGAACGCCTGTTGCACGCGGAATTCCTCGTGATTGATCCGCAGGGACGTCCCGCCGAAGAAATAAAGGGAGCGGCTCACGCCGGGCGAGGCCAAAGGCAGTTCCCAGGTGGCTCCGGCTTCCATCCTGATCCGCCAGATACCCACCTCGTTGGCCGGGTCGGCTGCCCAGGAATCGGGAGCCGGGGGCGGTGCTTCCACGTTGCCTATCCTGCCGGCGATGACGATGGCCTCGGTGGCTCTCCCGCGGGCATCGGTTGACCTGAATACCGGGATCGACTCCGCCCACAGCATTTTGAAGTGAGGCTCGACGAACTTGCTGGCGGCCGGCAGGTTGAGCCAGATCTGGAACAGCTCCAGGGTATTCTTCTGGTCCTTCTGAAGCAGGGGAAACATCTCGCAATGCTGCAACCCGCTGCCGGCGGTCATCCATTGCACATCGCCGTTGCCGTATCGGCCGGCGGCACCGTGCGAGTCAGAATGGTCCACAAAGCCCTGCATCACCACGGTCACCGTTTCGAACCCGCGGTGCGGGTGCACGGGGAAGCCCGGGATGGCATCCCCGTGGTACATCCGCCACCCGTCCCTGATGGTGAAGTCATTGCCGAGGTTCCTCCCCGCGAGGGAAGCGGCAGGACCAAGTGCGTCATTGCCTTCCGGGTACTGGTCGAGGTGGTGGACACAAAAGATGAACGGGTTCTGGGTTACCCAGGGAAACCCCAGGGGCCGGATATTCAGGATCGCTTTGTTGCTCATGGCGTTCTATTTTTTCTTACTTGACTTTGCCCGCGGGTTGAAATCAAGGGCCAGCTGGATCCAGCCTTCCAGGTCTTCGTCCATGTCGGTTCCTTCGGGTTCCACGGTCACAAACCCCTTCATGGGCCTGCCGGTGAAATCCATCACACGGCAACCTTTCCGGGTCAGCGCTTCCTCGTATGCCTCCGGCGCGATGCGCGCCATCAGGTCGTCGCGGATTACGCCCACGCACATCTTTTCATCCACCATGAAGGCCAGTCCGCCCATCATTCTCTTCTCCAGGAATCCGGCTCTCTTTTCGAGCAGTGCCTGCCTGATCCTGTCAGCTAAGAATTCATTGTATGCCATCGCAGTGTGCTCCTTTAAAGGATTGAAAAGATCTCTTCAAAATGTGTGATCACATAGGTACTGTCATACCCGTCGACCTGGCCGCCCGGGAGAAACAGCATCTGGTCCATTCCTGCATTCCGGGCTCCCTGGATGTCCACATCATAATCATCGCCGATCATGAGGCTTTCGTCAGGCGCAGCTGAAGCCTTGACCAGGGCGTGGATGAAGATCTTTTCGCTGGGCTTTTTGGCACCGGCTTCCTCCGATGTGGTCACGGTGGTAAAATATTTGTTCAGGTCGTTGGATTCCATTTTCACCTGTTGCACTTCGTCAAACCCGTTGGTGATGATGTGGAGCTTGTATTTCTTTTTCAGGTATTCGATGGCATCGACCGCCCCGGGGAAGAGGGTCTTCTTTTTCGGGCTCTCGATCAGGTATTCGCTGGCAAAGCGCCCGGCGAAGGCCCTGTCGTCGATCCCGAAGTGGAGCAGGGTCTTGTGGAAGCGCTCGACGTTCAGGAATTTCTTCTTGATCCTGCCATCGCGGTATTGGGCCCACAGCTCCAGGTTATTGGTGTAATACAACATCAGAAACTCATCGAAATCCTTCACCCCGTTCTTCTCAAGGTTGAATTTCTGGTAGAGCTCAAAGAAGGTCTGCCTCGTGCTCAGGTCAAAGTCGTAGAGGGTACGGTCGAGGTCGAAGAAGATATGCCTGTATTTCATGAGGGCTGACGGTGATGGACCCGATGGACAGCAGCGACTTTCCTTGGCATGCTGCCATCATTTTACAAAGTTAACAAGAAAAAACGGACTTTGTTGGAAGTCCGTTTCTTTAATCTCCTCCTCGCAGGGGTCAACGGACCAGGGTGATCTTTTCCGTCAGGGCGGCCCCCCCTGCACGAACCTCAATGTAATACATGCCGTCTGGCAGTGCGGAGATATCCAGCTCTGCCCCCTGGCCTGAATACCGGACCTGGATGGAATCGGTTACCGGGTTACCGCCTGAATTGTAGAGCGACACGCCGTCGATCGTCCTCCCTTCCGCGCTGACGGTGAGCCGTCCACCGGTCGGGTTGGGCACCACGGTCAGCGGCTGTCTGACTGCATTTTCCCATTGTCCGACCACCCCGTTGATATCGACCTGGAAGGGCGTGCCGAGGGACATCGGCTGGGTCTTCACGTGTACGATCCCCAGCCTGTCGGCAGCATCGTAGTACCAGCCATCCGCAGCCTGCTCGAGTTCCTCCATGGAGGCGTATTCCTCCATCGACATCCCGTCGAGATGGACGGCGTCGGGGTGCACGTGCATGTGCACTTCGAAACGGTAGGCCCGTTCACCGGGCTTGCCCTCATAATCCCCGACACTCTCCCCCACGTTGACGGAGACGACGCCCTGCTGGCCGAATTCGGGGCCGTCGCAGGTGATGAGCGTCTTGGCAAAGGCGCCTTCCCGGTGTTCCCGGGTGAGGCCGTCGTCCTCATAAAGCTCGAAGGAAGTGATGCCGTGCGGATAGACATCGAAGGTGACCGGGTCCTTGGGATACTGGTTGTCGTAAAGCATCTCGGGGTACATGGGAATGATGGCCCCTGCCTTTATGAATACGGGGCATTTGGTGACCAGGGCCAGGTAGTCGTTGAGGAACTGTTCGCCCTCGTATACGGTCCCGTCCCAGTAGTCGATCCACTTTCCTTCCGGGAAATAGATGCTGTCGCGCTCGATGCCGGCGGAGTAGACCGGGGCCACCAGCATCCACTCGCCGCTCATGAACTGGTACTGGGTGGTCCTGCCCCAGGTGACCGGGTCGTCGGGGTATTCCAGGACCATGGCCCTGACCGCCGGCACGCCGGTCTCGTAGGCCTCGTTGCAGTAGGTGTACATGTATGGGGTCAGGCGCATCTTGAGCTTCAGGTAGGTGCGGCTGATGTCCATGACGTTGGTGCCGTAGTTCCAGGGGTGCTTGTCGTTGGCCGCCCATCCCGACATGGCATAGGTGACCGGGATGAACGCTTTCCACTGGATGTCGCGGGCGTAGGTGGTGCCGCTGCCCCCGAAGATGCCGTCGACGTCGCTGGAGGCGAGGTGGTACCCGGAGAGTCCGGACCCGATGAAGGTGGGGATGTGGAACCTGATGTATTCATAACTGCCCGACTGGTCGCCGCTCCACACCACCGAGTAGCGCTGGGTGCCGGCCCATCCGCAGACAGACCAGACATACCCGCGCCCATCGCAGTTGTCCTCGATCCCTTCATAGGCCTGTTTGCAGGCGTTGAGGGCGTTGAGGTACCCCGAGCCCACCCAGGCCACGTCGAGCTTGCAGGCCCGGGTGCCGGCCGTGCCCACCTCCCAGGCGATCTGGCCGACGCCGTTCTCGGTCC
>CAYLTG010000015.1:0-39069 GCA_964386225.1 uncultured Bacteroidales bacterium | reverse complement strand
TCACCAACTGCTTTTTGTCAAAAGAGATGTAACTCATACCCGGAAAATCTTAATTTAATTTTGGACTGCAAAAGTACGCAATAAATCAATCCCAATTAAGCTACTCCGCGTATTAACAAAAAGTTAATATAAAGGTTCTGAGGGCCGGAAAGGAAACCGTGCCGGGTGGAAATGATGAAAGGCTTCACACAGAATGCGAAGCCTCCCCATAATTCCCCTACTTATTATGAAATGTTAATGTTCCTGGTGCAGTGTATATATTTTTCTTGCTCCATAACCTGCCCCGAGGCTGGCCAGGATGATGAGCCCGCCGCCCACCGGAGAACCTCCACCCACCGGCAGGTCGCCGCTGCCGGGTCCGCCTCCCGGGTCGGGCGGCTGGTCAGCAAATGCAACGTGTCCCAAAAGGAATGTGAAGGATGTCAGAACGAGCAGTCGTGCAATTTTTTTCACCATGATGTTTTATTTATAACCGATTCTAAATTTTAGTTTCCTTGCAGTTTATACTCCCGATTATGAAAATGGATACAAATTATATTGATATTTTTGTATGGAGAATATTTGAATGTCTAAAAACAAGAGGTTGTAATGCAAAAGCTTATCCTGGGCTTTCTGTTGGTATTTTATTGCTATTCAGTAAGTTCACAAGAAAATTCATCTGTTTCCGGACACGTTTATGATGCCTCCACGGGTTTGCCCGTTGACAATGCCACCGTGCAGGCAAAGGGCTCGAACCTGCAATCGACCACCGACAGGCAGGGTCGCTTCATCATGGGGCCGCTGTCGCCGGGAACACATATCCTGGAGATACGACACATCAGCTACTACAGGGTGGACCGGCCCGTGGTGATCAAATCGGGGGAGGGGGCCGTCATCGAGGTGTTCCTCGACCAGAAGGTGGAATCCCTGCAGGAAGTGATCGTTGAAGGTGCGGGGATGCAGCGCGAGATCATCAGCGACCTTCCCTACGTGGAGACCAGGTTCACCCGTGAGCAGATCCGGGTGGAGGCCGCGCGCGACGTTACGGACTACCTCCGGTCCTCCAAGAACATTAACGGAATCCGAAAGGGTGGCACCCAGCTCGACCCGGTGGTGCGTGGCTTCCGGTTCAGCCAGCTGAACGTGCAGTTGAACCAGGGCCAGAAGATCGAAGGTGGCTGCCCCAACCGCATGGACCCGGCCACGGCCCATGTGGAGATCGAGGACGTGGAGTCCATCGAGGTGCTGAAAGGGCCCTATGCCCTCCGCTTCGGACCCATGTTCGGCGGATTGATCAACATGAATACCGAAATACCGCCCCATGCCGATTCCTCCTATGTGCACCTTGAAGCCCTGCAGGCCTACGAGACCAACTGGGAAGGGAACAAGCAGCATCTGCGGGTCTACGGGGGCTACAAATGGCTCTATTACAATTTCTCGGGAGGCCGGAAAGTATTCGGGAACTACAAGGATGGCAACGGCAACGAGGTGGGATCGGAATTCCGGAAATACAACTACAAGGGTCAGCTGGGATTCACCCCTTTCGATGGTCACAGCATCAGTTTCAATTTCGAGGAGTCCTTTGGCCGCGACATCCGTTTTCCCACCCTCCCCATGGATGAGCGGAAAGATGACACGCAGCTGCTCTCCGCCGACTACCTCGGCACCGGGATCTCCAGCCTGCTCTCCACCATCCGGGTGAAGGTCTATCGTTCGGATGTGCGGCACGAGATGGACAACAAGAACCGACCTTTCTCGGATACGGTGGTGGCCGTTTCGGTGATCGATGCGCTGAACCAGGGTGCCCGTCTCGAAACCTGGTGGGACGTGGCCGGCGGGAAGCTAATCGCCGGGGCTGATTACGAAAACATCCGGAAGGACGGGGAGCGGACCAAGCACATGATCATGCAGCCCGGACTGCCCGTGAAAAGGGAAATGCTCTGGAATGAGGCCGAGATCAGCAATGTGGGCATATTTGCGGAATACACCCTTCTGCGGGATGCCTGGGAATTTGTGGGATCGGCGCGCCTCGACATGAACCGCGCAACCTCCGGCGACATCGTGGTGCAGCATCCCATGCAGGGTGAGATCTACCATTATGCCCACGATTCCATCTCCTCTGAATTCACGAACTTCAGCATCAGCGCCGGGGCCACCTGGAACATGAACGAGCAGCTTGCATTCTCGCTCGCCCTGGGCAGGGGGGTGCGCAGTCCCGACATGACGGAACGGTTCATCATCCTGCTGCCCATCGGGTACGACAAGTTCGACTACCTCGGGAGCCCGCAGCTTGAACCGGAGGTAAACAACCAGGTCGACCTTACGGTGAAATTCAGGTCGAAGCGTGCCGGGCTCCTCCAGGTGAATGGCTTTTATGCCCTTGTGAATGACTACATCACCGGCGAGCGCCTTCCCCCTGCCGAGCAGAAACCGCTGTCGGCCGATGTGCTCGGGGTCAGGCAATTTGTGAACTCGGGCAATGCCCGCCTGCGCGGGTTCGAGCTGTCCTATGCCACTCCGTCCCATCATCCGCTGGGAGGCACCCTGTTCGCATCCTACACCTACGGCACCATCGACGAGGTCCTGGTGTATGTCATGAACGACGACGGGGAAGTGACGGGCGATGAAACGGTCACCCACGACGCGCTTGCCGAAATACCTCCCCTGGAGGCTACGGCCAGCATCCATTACAGGCTCTTTGCCGGGAAACTGGTCCCGCGCTTCAACCTGCGGGCGGTAAGTGCCCAGAATCATGTCTCCGAAGCCTATTACGAGCGGGAATCCGAAGCATTCGTGCTGGCCGGCCTGTCCCTGGAGTATAACTTCAACCGCTACGTGAGGTTTGTGGCCGGAGTGAACAACGCCTTTGATGCTGCCTATTACGAACACCTCAACAGGAACATCATAGGGAGCAACAGGGACCTCTACGAGCCGGGACGCTCCTTTTACTTCAACCTGTTCTTCACTTTTTAAACCTTGCATCATGAAAAAATTATTTTGGATATTATTCGTTTCTTTGACATGGGCCGCCTGCGACAATGAAGCGACAGAGGTCACGGTCCGGTACGAGGTGACGGATGCCTACGCAGATACGGAGGTTTCCTACTTCGGGGACGACGGGGCTGTGATCAAGGAATGGGTGGGGTTCGAGAGTGTTGAGGACAAGTGGAGCTTCACCAGGGCAGGGAAACCGGGCGACATTGTCTACCTGTCGGCCATGTACAAGGATACGGCATCTTCCGTCAAACTCAGGATATTGATCGATGGCAAAGTGTACAAGCAGGCTTCAAGCGTCAATGAACCGGATAAGTACCTCACGGTATCCGGCACGGTGCCCTTTCATTGACAGGGGTCTTGGACTCGCCGGGGCCATCTGGATATCGCTTGTCCTCCTTTTCGCCGTATCCTGTTCCCGGGATGACGGGCAGGAAGACCCGGAATCAGGAAAGCTTGTGATCCGTTTTGAACATCACCTTGACGGCGTCCCGCTGGTCTTCGATACGCTGATCTACCAGAATGCCGCAGGGAATCCATACCTGGTCAACGAGATCCAGTACTTCATCTCTGATGTGCGGCTCTTCAGGAATGACGGGAGCGTCAAGCTGATCGACGACTGGAAGGCCATCCACTATGTGGATACCGACATCCCTTCGACCCATTCGTGGGAGGTGTACGATCCCATCCCGCCAGGTTCGTATGACTCGATGACCTTCACATTCGGCATATCCCCGGAACGGAATAATTCCTACATGTACGTGAACCCTCCCGAGAAGGACATGTTCTGGCCCGAGTTCCTGGGCGGCGGTTACCACTACCTGAAACTCAACGGCAAATGGCTCCCCGAGGGGCAGACCTTCCAGACCATCCCTTTCGATTTCCACCTGGGGATCGGGCAGGTGTACTACAGTTACCCCGATTCCATTACGGGCTATGTGCATAATAATTTTGATGTATCTTTACCCGGCAGTGATTTCCTGGTGTCCGACGGCCTCACCACCGAGCTGGTCCTCATCATGCAGGTCGATCAATGGTTCATGGATCCCAATCTTTATGACCATGACGTGTACGGAGGCTATATCATGCAGAACCAGGAGGCCATGGAAAAGGTGAAGGAGAACGGTCACAATGTATTCATTATCTCGAAAGATGGAAAAGAATAGGGGAATGCGCATGCTTTCCGGCGCTGCCGGGATATTTGTCGCGCCGCTCCTGGCGGTCGTCCTTCTGGCCGCATGCCAGCGGACCGACGACGTGCCTCCGGTCATGACCCTGAAAGGGGCTGATACCGTGTTCCATGTGTTGAACCAGACGTATAACGACCCGGGTGTTTCTGCCATCGATGAAAGTGATGGGGATATCACCGACAAGGTGTTCGTCGACAACCAGGTGGATATCGACCGCATGGGCATTTACGGGGTGTACTACCGGGTGGTGGATGAAGCAGGGAACGAGGCCCCGTCCCTCTCAAGGGTGGTGATCGTCTACAACCAGGGCATCGAATATGCAGGAGAATACCAGGCTTTGGAACAGCAGGTCTTTCCGGGTCAGGAGACGTGTACATACCCTACCTTCCTCTGGGTGGACTCCACCCTCAACTGGCGCCTGGTCTTCATCGATTTCGCCTGCAGCTCTAAGCGCCCGGTGTATGCCGACGTGCAGGATTCCGTGATCATCATTCCCTACCAGGTGATCCAGGATTCACTGGTGAACATGATTTTCCAGGGGTCCGGATCCATCAACGATACGTTGATATTCATGGAATATACGCGCACCCAGCCGCAACTCACTAGTTACTGGAGATCTGATTTTACCCGGGCACAATGAAACACGTCCGCGGAAGCATATGGCCCCTTTTGTTCGTTTTCACCGTGCTGGTTTCCTGCAGCAAGGACGACGGGCCGGACCCGTCGGGTACCCCCGGCGCCACCCCGCTTGAACTGGATATCCCGCCCGGGTTCCCCACCATGGTCAACATCCCGGATGATAACCCGCTGACCGTGGAGGGAGTGGAACTCGGCAGGTACCTCTTTTATGATGGAAGGCTGGCGGGGCGCGCTGACGAGGGCAAGTTCATGACCTGTGCCACCTGCCACATCCAGGAGAACAGTTTTGTCATCGGGAAACCGCGGCCCCACCCCATAGGATTGGACGGGATCCCGACCCACCATGGCATGCTGCCGCTCATCAACCTTGTGTGGAACCCCGGCACCTTCGGCTGGAGCGGCGCCTTGAAGTCCATCGAGGAGGATGTGCTGGCGGTCATTACCGATCCGTCGGAGTTCGGGAGCACGCATGAGAAGGTGGAGGAGGCCATCCGGAACATTCCCGGCTACCCGGAGCTATTCAAAGCGGCCTTTGGCACGGAGGAGGTGACGGTGGACAGGATCGCCCGGGCCATTGCCCAGTTTGTGAGGACCCTGGTATCTTCGGAATCCAGGTTCGACCGGTACCTGCGCGGCGAGTTGCAGCTCACCGCATCGGAACTCAAGGGTTTCGTGCTGTTCACCACGGAGGAGGGGGCCGACTGCTTCCATTGCCACGGCGCAGCCGCCAACCCGCTGTTCACTACCAACCTCTTCTACAACAACGGCAAGGACAGCACGTTCACCGACCCGCACGACCGCTATTCCGTGAGCGGCGATCCCATGGACAAGGGGGCTTACAAGGCCAGCACCCTGAGGAACATCGAATACACGGCTCCGTACATGCACGATGGCCGGTTCGGGACCCTGGAAGAGGTGGTCGATTTTTATGCCCACAGCCTCGTCTGGTCCCCCTATATCAACCCTCTGATGCACCACATCGCCACGGGCGGCAACCAGCTTACGAAGCAGGAAAAGGAAGACCTGCTCGCCTTCCTGAGATCGTTGTCCGATACCTCCTTCCTTCAGAACCCCGAATTTGGACATCCCGGCCATTTCCCGGATGACCCGGAGGTGCAGGATGGCATGGGGGAGTAGCCCGCACCGGGCCGGAAGGTATGAGAACGCAATAATTTAATTCCTTTGAAAATGAAAACCGACATTACCAAAGATATCGAAATAGAGGACCTGGTCCGCCATTACCCGGCCTCCATCAAGTTCCTCTCCGAGAAGAACATCAAGTGCATCGCCTGCGGTGAACCCATCTGGGGCACCCTGGAGGAGGCCGCGAAAGAAAAAGGCTATTCGGACGATGAGATCGGGGCCATCATCTCCGAGCTGGTGGCATTCCTCTCCTGAGGCCCCGGTCCCCAGGCCCTCCCGACGAGGCCCGAAGGGTCATTTCATGGGCCTTGAAAGGCCTATTCCGCCGCCTTCTTGTTGAAAAGGTACCGCGTGATGAAGATGCCCTGGCTGTTGTTGCCATTGCCGCTGTAAACGCCGGAGGTGACATCGTACAAGGTCCATCCGGAATTCGACAGGGCGGTGATCTTGTTGGTGATCTGCTGGTCGTTCTCCATCACGTTGCCGAAGTTTATACCGGCCGCACTGAAGAAATTCTGTAGTTTCACCTCCTCCATCTTTCCGTTTTCATCCTGGCTGATCATGCGGGATCTTCCCACCCCCATGGGGACCACCGATTCGATGACCGTAACCTGGTACCAAAGGACCTTCTGTCCGACCTCCTCCTCCTGGCCCCTTTCAGGCAGGGTGAATGAATACATGGCGGCTGCGATCCCGGCCACCGCGACAATCGATAATAGATATACGAGTTTTTTCATGATTTGCTTATTTATAATCCAATTCGTAATTGAACGATACATTGATCGACTGCAGTGTCTCCCGGTCAAGGAGAATGTTGTCCACCACCCGCATGCTCAGGTTCCCGGGGATGGAGGTTTTGATCTCCTGCATGTCTTTCTTCTGTTTCCCGTGCCGGGGCTCCATCCCGGCTTTGATGGCGTAGCCTTTCCGGACCAGTTTTAGCCTGTTTCGGCCCTTTTTGTAGGTGAAGGTCGTCCCGTAGGAGATGTCCTCTTGCTGGAAGATGGTGACCTCCTGGGGCATACCATCCACAAGACGCACCTCGTGGGTTTCCTCGTAATCCACTTCATCGCCGTTCAGTGTGACGTGGATGTTGCTGATCTTCAGGATGGCGCCGGCAGGTTCCTGGGCCGACAGCCAGAACGGAAGGATCAGCGTTGCCGTGATGACAATCAATCGTTTCATAGAAAATAGATTTGGGATGTTCATTGAAAAATAAAAAATGGTCTATCTGGTCGAAACCAGTATTTTGCTGTATTTCAGACTGTCGCAGGCCACGGGACCTGTGCACAGCCCCCGCTGGACCCGGTGCGTATCCTTGTTCCGGGCGGCAGGCTACTCCTGCCAGCTTTTGATATCTTCGATTTTCAGGGAGGGGATGTCCAGCTTCATCTTCTTTCGCAACCCGCCCAGGTCGTTCAGAAGCTTGTTGGGATTGGCCGTTTTGAGTTCTTCCACCTTGCTGAACCCCGCTTTCCTGATCACGGGCACCCATTCGGCCGGTATTCCAAGTGCCGTGAATTCCGAATCGGAGGAGGGTCTTGCCTTTTTTTCGGGACGCATCTGCGGGAACAGCAACACATCCTGTATGGACGGCTGGTTGGTCATGATCATGGTGAGGCGGTCGATCCCGATGCCCAGCCCTGCGGTCGGGGGCATGCCGAACTCCAGTGCCCGGAGGAAATCCTCGTCCAGCACCATGGACTCGTCATCGCCCCGTTTGCCCAGTTCAAGCTGTTCTTCGAACCTCGAACGCTGGTCGATGGGGTCGTTGAGCTCGGAGAAAGCGTTGCAGATCTCCTTGCCGTTGCAGATGGCCTCGAAACGTTCCACCAGCCCTTTTTTACTTCTGTGCTTTTTGGCCAGCGGCGACATCTCCACCGGGTAATCGGTGATGAACGTGGGCTGGACCAGATTCGGCTCCACGGCCTCCCCGAAGATCTCGTCGATGAGTTTGCCCTTGCCCATGGTGGAATCCACCTCCACACCCACCTGCCGGGCCACGGCGACCAGGGCCGCCTCATCCATCTCCGAGATGTCGATGGTGGTGTATTCACGGATGGCATCGTACATGCTGATCCGTTTCCAGGGCCGCTGGAAGTCGATCTCGTGCCCGCCGACCTTCACCTTTGTGGTGCCATGCATGTCGAGGGCTATCTTCTCCACCATCTCCTCCACCAGGTCCATCATCCAGTGATAATCCTTGTAGGCCACGTATAGCTCCATCTGTGTGAATTCAGGATTGTGGAACCGGCTCATCCCCTCGTTCCTGAAATCTTTCGAGAACTCATACACGCCGTCAAAACCTCCGACGATAAGGCGCTTCAGGTAAAGTTCGTTGGCGATCCTGAGGTAGAGGGTCATGTCGAGGGTGTTGTGATGGGTCTTGAACGGCCGTGCGGCAGCGCCGCCATACAACGGCTGAAGGACTGGCGTTTCCACTTCGAGGTAGCCTTTGTCGTTGAGGAAGGCGCGCATGGAGTTGGTCAGGACGGTCCTTTTTTCAAATACCTCCTTCACATGGGGGTTGACGATCAGGTCGACGTACCGTTGCCGGTACCGCTGCTCGGGGTCGGTGAAGGCATCCCAGGTCTTGTCGTCCTTCTCCTTCACGACAGGGAGCACCTTGAGGGATTTGCTGAGGAGCTTGAACTCCTTCACGTGCACGGTGATCTCGCCCATCTGGGTGGTGAACACATGACCCCTGACGCCGATGATGTCACCGATGTCGAGCAGTCGCTTGAACACAGTGTTGTACAGGGTCTTGTCCTCCCCCGGGCAGAGCTCATCGCGCTTGAAATAGAGCTGTATCCTGCCGGTGGCATCCTGGATCTCGGTGAAGGACGCCGCCCCCATGATCCGCCGCTGCATGATCCTGCCGGCAATGCGGATGTCCTGGAAGAGGGAATTGTCGCCCGGGAACTGTTCCTGTACCTCCCGGGCCGTGGCGTTCACGTCGTAGCGTTCGGCCGGGTAGGGGTCGATGCCCAGTTTCCTGAGTTCTTCAAGGGATTTCCTGCGTTCCAGTTCCTGTTCGTTGTATTGTTCTGCCATGCTGCTTTTGAATGATGTTTTGATCCCTCCCTGGCCCGCCCCGGCCGGAAAACGGGGTGCCTCCGGCCAGGCCCCGCGCTGTGCGGGCTGGCGTGCTCAAAAAGAGGTGCAAAGATAGGAAAGATGATTCAATACCCCTTCTTTTGGCTGGCGGTTTTCATCTCTTTTGCTATTTTTGGATACCAACCGAATGCCCGATGAAGCTCAGCCACGATTTTTACAGGCGGGAAGATGTGGTCCTGGTCGCCAGGAGCCTGCTTGGAAAGGTGATCCATACCGCATCGGACGGGGTGGTCACCTCGGGGATCATCACCGAAACGGAGGCCTATGCCGGGGCCGACGACCGGGCATCGCACGCATATGGCAACCGCAGGACAGCCCGCACCGACACCATGTTCAGGCCGGGGGGCGTCGCCTACATCTACCTTTGCTATGGAATCCACCATTTGTTCAATTTCGTGACCGGCCCGGAGGGGGTGCCACATGCGGTCCTGCTGAGGGGGATCTACCCCCTGGATGGCATCGCGGCCATGGAGGAACGGTCAGGCAAGCGGTTCACGGGAAGGAATTTCACCGACGGCCCCGGCAAGCTTACCAGGGCGCTGGCTGTCACCACCGCCCTGGACGGCACCGACCTCGCCGGCAACCGGATCTGGGTCGAGGATGCCGGTGCCCGGGTGCCGGAAGATGCTGTTTTCGCGGGGCCTCGAATCGGGGTCGCCTATGCCGGGTCCGATGCAATGCTGCCCTACCGGTTCCTCCTGAAAGACCTCCCGTACATAAAAAAACCCCCCTCGGGGATGAGGGGGGTTTAATTTCTTGTTCCGAACAAATTACTTGACAGAGTCAGATAATTCGCTGCCGGCTTTGAATTTTACAACTTTTTTGGCGGAGATTTTGATCTCTTTGCCAGTCTGCGGGTTGCGGCCCGTGCGGGCGGCACGCTTGGATACCGAGAAAGAACCAAATCCAACGAGCGCTACCCTGTCACCTTTTTTCAGTGCTTTCGAAGTGGCACCTACAAACGCATCCAGAGCCCTCTTGGCATCAGCCTTGGTCAGGTTGGCATCAGCGGCAATTGCATCAATTAATTCTGCTTTGTTCATTTTTATTAGTATTTAAAGGTTAATACGCATGCAAATATACTTTTTTCCCAAAATTTGTCAAGGCAAAATCTCTAAAACCCTTGATTTTGTTAATAATTCAGCGTTTTTGTTAATAACTCCGGCGCTAAAACCCTTTATTTATGGGGGTTTTCGAAGTATTGCGGTAACCTGTATATTTTGTATCGCAACTATATTGCGGGTTTCAGCTACCCTGCCTCGGAGAGGTTTTTGACGTCAAATCCGCGAAGAAACTCCTGGATGTCCATCTTCTTTTTGCCTTCGAGTTGCAATTCCGAAACCGAAAAATAGGCATCACGGCAGGCAATTTCCAGGTGGTTTTTCCCGGCCAGGAGGGTGCCGGGTTTTACTCCGTCATGCGTGGGGCCGATCGTCCCCCGAAAGATCTTCAGGAGCTGCCGGCTGTCGTCCCTGTACCGGAGGTGGGTAAAGGCCGCCGGCGAGGGACTCAGTCCGCGGATGAAATTGAATACCGTGGCAGCATCCCGCTCCCAGGGGATCAGGCAGTCTTCCTTGAATATCTTGGGTGCGGGCAGCAGCGGCTCGTCCGGCACCACCAGCGCGGATTGGCTGACAGGCCTCATGTTCCCATCAAAAAGGTCCTTCAGGGTCTCCAGCACAAGCCCGGCGCCGATCACCATCAAGCGGTCATGCAGCTCGCCTGCTGTTTCGTCCTCGCCGATCCGCACCTCCTGCCGTTTCAGGATCCGGCCGGTGTCGATCTGCTCGTCGATGAGGAAGGTGGTGATGCCGGTCATCTTTTTCCCCTGCATGATCGCATGGTTGATGGGCGCGGCGCCCCTGAACTGAGGCAGGAGGGATGCATGGAGGTTGAGGGTGCCCAGGGGTGGGATCTTCCAGACCTCGGCCGGCAGCATGCGGAAGGCGACCACTACCTGTACCGCCGGGCCGGCCGCCTTCAGCCGCTCCACGAAAGCAGGGTCCTTCAGCTTCTCGGGCTGCAGCAGCGCCAGGCCGCGGGAAAGGGCATACTCTTTCACGGCAGACTGCCGGAGCTTTTTGCCGCGGCCGGCCGGCCGGTCGGGGGCTGTGACGACGGCGGAGACGTCATACCCCGCCTGCAGCAGGCCATCAAGGGTGGGAACGGCGAAGGGGGCCGTGCCCATGAATATGATCTTCGGTGCCTCTTTCATGACCTGTAAAGATAAAAAAAACCTGCTCAAAGGAACAGGTTCAGATCTTTCGCTTTCTTTCGGATCAGAGCTCGCCCAGGTAGGCCTTGGCCCGGGCCACGTACTTGTCGATGTCGCGCGCCTCCCTCGATTTCGGGTATTCGGTCTTGATGCGATCGTACAGCTCGAGGGCTTTGCCGTAATCCTCCTTCACCTCGCAGGCCCAGCCGGCCTTCAGGAGGAATGTGGGGGTCGTGAACTCGTTCGCCTGCGCTCCCGCAGCCTGGGTGTAATACCGGATGGCCTCATCCACGTCGCCAAGCTGCATGTAGGCGTCACCAATGGCTCCCTTGGCCATGCCCGGTACAATGAGGTCGTCGCCGCTGAAATTCTTCAGGTGGCGGATGGCCTCTTCGTAGTCCCCCAGGTTGAGGTAGCAGATGCCCGCATAATACTGGGCCAGGTTGCCTGCATCGGTCGATCCGTAATCGTCGATCACGCCCAGGAACCCCAGGCTCTCCCCGGCGCCGTTCAGGGCCAGGTTCAGCGAGTCCTGCTCGAAATAAAGCTGGGGAATGTATAGCGCTTTCTGGGCGGCTTTTTCCTTGGGCAGGCTGACGAACTTGCGGTAACCGAACACCAGCAGGGTGACCACGATCAATCCCCCGATGATGTAGGTGATGATCCGCTGGTTCTTCTCGATGAACTGTTCGGTCTTGCTCAATGCCTCCTCAACCGCAACGATCCGTTCTTCCGTGGTATCTTTCTTTTTTGCCATTGTCCTTTTTAAATTTGGGCGCAAAGATATATCTTTTATTGGTAAACAAATCAATGGTATGCGAATTTTCAAGGATTAATTTGTGGATCCGCATCGCTCAGCGCCCGTTTTGCCGGCCTGGTGTCATCACCCCGCGCTCCCCGTGGAACCCGAATGTGTCCTGATCCTTTTTTTCTTTTAATTTTACAAAAAATTTTCGCCATGATCGTTCCAGCAATCGTAGACCATACGCTCCAGGCCATCCAGGCCATATACGGCGAAGAACCGCCCAGGCAACTGATACAGGTGGAAAAAACGAACCGTGAGTTCACCGGGGACTTCACCCTCGTGGTCTTCCCCCTCCTGAAATATACCCGGTCGTCGCCGCAGGATACGGCCGAGAAGATCGGGAAATACCTCGTCGGAGCGATGCCCGAGATCGAGCGATACGAGATCGTCAAGGGGTTTTTGAACATCTCCCTCCGCGATTCCTACTGGCTTGATTTTTTCGGGAAGAACCTCGAGAAGCAGGACTTCGGGACCAGGGAAACGACCGGACAGCATCCCGTGGTCGTGGAATATTCCTCCCCGAATACCAACAAACCCCTTCACCTGGGGCACATCCGGAACAACCTCCTGGGCTTTTCCATTTCGGAGATACTCAAAGCCAATGGCCACAGGGTGGTCAAGGTGAACCTGGTAAACGACAGGGGCATCCACATCTGCAAGTCGATGCTGGCCTGGATGAAATGGGGCGAGGGCGAAACGCCCGAATCATCGGGGATGAAAGGCGACCACCTGGTGGGAAAATATTACGTGCTGTTCGACAGGAAGCACAAGGAGGAGATTGCCGATCTCGTCCACCGCGGGTTTACCGATGACGACGCCTACCAGCAGGCCCCTCTTTTCAGGGAGGCCAAGGACCTGCTCAAGCGGTGGGAAAATGCCGACGAGGATGTCCTGACGGTCTGGCACACCATGAACCAGTGGGCCTATGATGGCTTTGACGAGACCTACCGGCGGCTGGGTGTCGACTTTGACATGATCAATTACGAATCCCGCATTTACCTGGAAGGCAAGGCGATTGTCATGGAAGGGCTTGATTCGGGTGCATTTTACCAGCAGGATGACGGCAGCATATGGGTTGATCTGGGCGGGGAGGGCCTCGACAGGAAGCTCCTGCTGCGGAGTGACGGCACTTCGGTGTACATCACCCAGGACATCGGCACGGCCCATCGCCGGCATGCGGAGTATGAACCCGAACAGCTGATATACATCGTCGGGAATGAGCAGATCTATCATTTTGACGTGCTCAAGCAGGTGATCAGGAAGCTCGGCAGGCCCTGGTACGAAAAGATCCACCACCTTTCCTATGGCATGGTGGAACTGCCCCACGGCCGGATGAAATCACGGGAGGGCACCGTGGTGGATGCCGATGACCTCATGGATGAAATGTATGAAACGGCAAGGAAAACCACGGAGGAGCTGGGAAAGACGGAGGACTTCACGGAAGCGGAGCGGCATGCCCTCTACCACATGCTCAGCCTCGGTGCGATCAAATATTATATCCTGAAGGTCGACCCCCGCAAGAACATGCTGTTCAACCCGGAAGAATCCATCGACTTCAATGGCAACACCGGGCCTTTTATTCAATACACCCACGCCCGTATTCAGTCGATCATCCGCAAGTCGGAAAAGAGCGCGGAAGAGTGGCTGGAGCTGTACGACCCGTCCCTTGTGGGCCTCACCCCGGTGGAGCGGGACCTGCTCAAGTCGCTCGCCGAGTTCCCCCAGGTGGTGTCGCAGGCTGGCGATTCATACAGCCCTGCCCTGATCGCGAATTATTGCTTCGACCTGGCCAAACTTTTCAACCATTATTACCAGGATACGCCCATTCTCAAACGTGTGGATCCCGACGTGGCCACCTTCCGGATCCTGTTGAGCTGGTTCACGGGCAGGGTGATCAGGACCGCCATGCACCTCCTTGGCATCGCCGTACCCGACAAGATGTAATGCCTCAGTGGGATTGCAGGATGAGGTCCTGTTTCTGACAGGCGTCATATTCGGGCTGCAAGGTGGCGTGGTTGATGCCGAACTCGCTGTGCAGGATCCCCCGGATCTCTTCAAAGGTCCTGTTGGCCTCCTCCAGGCTGACATTTTCCATGAAATCGACATGCGCCTCAAAATGGATGCTCTCCTCGTTCAGCTGCCAGATGTGGACGTGGTGGATATTCTTCACCCCCTCGACGCGGCAGAGCCGGTCGCCCACTTCCCGGGGTTCGATCCCGGCGGGGGTGAACAGCATCAGCACCCGGAGGCTCTCCACCAGGATCGACCAGGTGGAATAGACCAGGTAAGCAGCGATCAGGAGGGTCAGCATCCCGTCGATCCAGTAAAGTTCATGATAGGCCATGATGATGCCTCCCGCAAGCACCGCCACCGACGTGAACAGGTCCGATAGCAGGTGCACGTAAGCCGACCGGATGTTCAGATTGTGCCGGGCGTCGCCGTGAAGAAGCAACACGCTGGCCCCGTTCAAAAGAATGCTCCAGCTGGCGAACACGATCACCCAGGTCGATTCGATCTCCACCGGGTCATTGAACCTCCTGATGGCCTCGACACAAAGGAAGATGGCGATGGCGATCAGGGTGGAGGCATTGATGAAGGCCGCAATGATCTCGGCCCGCTTGAAGCCAAAGGTCCGCCGCGCGGTGTGCCTTCTCTTCACAAGGTTTGTGGCGACATAGGAAATGACCAGGGCCATCACGTCGCTGAAATTATGAAGGGCATCCGAGATCAGGGAGATGCTCCCCGAGATCACACCGCCGGCAACCTGCCCGATCGTGATGAGCAGGTTCATCACGATGGCCAGCAACAGCCTTTTCCCTTTTCGCTTGTGATCCACCTTGTGCACGGCAATGTCTTGTTTAGTCTATCGCGGGGATACAAATATAACCCAAATCGGAATGCACCTGGCCGTCGATCTGCAGGACGGGCAATTGCCGGCGGAGCGGCCCGGAACAGGGGCTTGTGCACCAGGCCGCGCGGGAAAGCCCGCCGCCAGATATGATAACTTCCTGTATGTATTGAAAAAATTGCATATTTTAGTGGCTGATTACCGGAAAGACCTTATGATCAAGAAACAGCTTCTGGGTGATTTGCCGGTGGCCTCGGTCATCAGAACACTCATCTATTACGATGTGTTCAATTACCCCCTTTCGGAGGACGAGATCATGGGCAATTCAGCCCTGCTCCCCGACGAGACGTCAAGGTTGAAGCAGATCCTGGACATGCTCACCCGGGAAGGTGTCATTTATCGTGTCAACGGCTATTACTCCCTGTCGGATGATCCGGACAGGGTCAGGCACCGGCTTCAGGGGAACAGAAAGGCCGTGAAGTGGATGAAGAAGGCGAAGTGGTTTTCAGGGCTGATCTCCTCATTTCCATTTGTCCGGGGTGTTTCCGTTTCGGGAAGTCTGTCCAAGGGATTCCTGGGGAGGGACCCCGACATCGATTATTTCATCATCACCTCGCCCAATCGTCTCTGGCTGGCCCGCACGCTCCTGGTCGCATTCAAGAAGATATTCCTGCTCAACAGTTACAGGTATTTCTGCGTGAATTATTTCATCGACACCGATAACCTGGAGATCGAGGAAAAGAACCTGTTCACGGCGACGGAGATCGTCACCATGATCCCCATGTACGGGAATGGCATCAAGGAAGATTTCTTTTCTTCCAACAGATGGATCGAGTCCTATTATCCCAATTACACCATGAGGCAGCTCGATGACTTGAGGAGTGCGGATGCCGGGGGCATCAAATGGGCCCTGGAATGCCTTCTGAACAACCGGTTCGGTGACTGGCTCGATACCAGGTTCATGAAAATGACGGTGGACCACTGGCATAAGAAGTTCCGCGACCGGTATACGGAAGAGGAGTTCAGGCTGGTCTTCAAGTCGGGCAGGCGGATTTCCAAGCACCACCCCGGCAATTTCCAGAAGAAGGTAATGGAGGAGTTCAACCGCCGCAAGGTCATGCTTGAAAAGCAGAAGGGCCTGGACCTTGGCAATGTTTCATTTCATGTGGAGGGGAGTCGATGAAAAAGGTATTGTTCACACATTCATATTTCTATAGGTTTGATGAAAAACAGTGGAGGAGCAAGCAGTTCTACCCTCCGCTCGGGACTATCACCGCCGCTGCCTTCATTCGGTCAAAAGGCTATGAGGTGCAGTTGTTCGACACCAACCTGGCGGAGGACCCTCGGGATATAATCCCCGCCCTCGAGGCATTCGGGCCCCACTACCTGGTGATCTACGACGATGGGTTCAACTACCTCACGAAGATGTGTCTCACCGCGATGCGGCAGGCGGCCTGGGAACTCGCCCGGATCGGGAAGGACCATGGCTGCAGGGTGATCGTCTCCAGTTCAGATTCAACAGACCACTACAGCGACTACCTGGATAAAGGGGCCGATGTCATCCTGCTTGGGGAAGGGGAGATGTCGCTCCTGGAGGTCCTTGCGGCCGGTGCCGAACCTGCCGGCATGACCGACATTGAAGGCATCGCCTGCCGCGATGGCGAAGGGCGCATCCGGAACAACAGCCGCCGGGAGGTGATCAGCGACCTGGACAGCCTGCCGCAGGCGGCGTGGGACCTGGTGGACATTGAAAGCTACCGGCGCATCTGGATGCGGCACCACGGGTATTTCTCCCTTAACCTGGCCACCACCAGGGGGTGCCCGTATTCCTGCAACTGGTGCGCGAAACCCATTTACGGGCGCAAGTACAATGTGCGATCCCCGGCGAACGTGGTGAATGAGATGGAGTTCCTGGTCAGCAATTACGGGGCAGAACACTTCTGGATTTGCGACGACATCTTCGGCCTGAAACCGGGATGGGTGCAGGAATTTCGTGACATTGTCAGGGGAAAGGGCCTTCACTTCAGGTATATGATGCAGTCGCGCGTCGATGTGATGCTGAAGGAGGATACCATCCGGGCACTCGCTGAGTCGGGCCTCGAGACGGTGTGGGTCGGCGCCGAATCGGGGTCGCAGAAGATCCTCGACGCCATGGAAAAGGGCATCCGCGTCGAACAGATCGCCGAGGCGAGGGAAAAACTCAGGAAATACGGGGTCAGGGTCGGGTTCTTCCTTCAATTCGGCTACCCCGGCGAAACGCTCGATGATATCAGCCGTACGGAACAGATGCTTTTCGACCTCATGCCCGACGATATGGGGATCTCCGTATCCTATCCGTTGCCCGGCACTCAGTTCTATGAAAATGTCAAGGCCGACCTGAAGGAGAAAGCCAACTGGACCGATTCCGACGACCTGGCCCTGATGTTCAGGAACACCTACCCGCCTGAATTCTACAAGATGCTGCACCGGTATATCCACAAGAGATTCCGCAAGAAACAGGGCTTGCAAAGAATCCGCAGGTTTCTGTCCAACCCTTTCATGAACCTCGTGGGGCTGCCCCGCACGATCGCCGCCACGGCCTATTATTTCCCCGCGACGTTCTATTACCGGTACAAAATGAACAAGTCCGTCAGGGAACAATGATCCGCGCATTCGATAAAGCGGCCGTCGATTACGACAGGGAATTCACCGAAAGCAGCATCGGAAGACTCCTCCGGAACGGGGTATGGAACTACCTCGGCCGGGTCCTTGCCGGAAGCAGGAGATCGGATATCCTCGAATTGAATTGCGGGACCGGTGAAGATGCTGTTTTCTTTGCACGGCGCGGACACCGTGTAGTGGCCACCGACATCTCCCCGGAGATGCTCAAGGTGGCAGCGAACAAGATCGGGCACACAGGCCTCAAGGACCGGGTGGAGCTGAAGGAAATGGATATCAGGGAGGTCTCCAGTGCATTTTCAGGCCGCCGCTTCGACCTGGTGTTTTCCGATTTTGGCGGGATGAATTGCCTGTCCCCGCACGACCTTTCCGCCATGGCCGGTGACCTGACACGCCACCTTCGTTCCGGAGACCGTTTCATTTCGGTGGTCATGGGAAAGGTGTGCCTCTGGGAGAGCTTGTATTTCCTGGCGAAACTCGACCTGAATCAAGTTTTCAGGAGGAACACCCGCGATCGCGTGCTGGTGAATGTCTCCGGCCAGGAGGTGGAGACCTGGTACTACGACCCGGCGGAGTTTGCAATGCTCTTTTCGAATGGGTTCAGGAAAGTGAAACTGATGCCCGTCGGGTTTTTCCTGCCGCCATCCTACATGGAAAGTGCCATGTCCATAAGGCCCGGACTGCTCGGTACCCTGGGCAGGATGGAATCGGCAGTGTCGAATGCAGGCATGCTTTCCTTCTTTTCCGATCACTACCTAATCGACATGGAGCGGACCTGATATGAAAATAATGCTCACACACGGCTATTTCCTGGAGGAAGACCCCATCGAACAGAAGGTCATGAAACCCTACCCGCCGCTGGGTTTGCTCTATGTCTCCGGATATCTTGCGAGGCAACAGGTCGGCCATCATCTTTTCGACTCCACCTTCCGGTCCATGTCCGGCCTGCAACAGGAGATCGCACAACGGCAACCTGATGTCATCGGCATCTATGTGAATTTCCTGACCCGGTCCAATGTGTTGAAACTGATCGCTTTCATTCGTGCCGAACAGCCCCGGTGCCGGGTATGCCTCGGCGGGCCGGACGTCCGGCATCATGCGTCGCGGTACCTGGGGCACGGTGCTGATTACATCGTGCTCGGCGAGGGGGAGCGGACCTTTTTTGAGCTGATCACCGCCCTGGATCAGAATGCCGACGTCAGCGACATTCCCGGGCTGGTGTACCTCGACGGGGAGGGGAAAGAGGTCGCTACGGGGGATCGGCCCCTGGAAAAGGACCTGGCCGTATTCGGCAGGCCCAACAGGGAGGCTGTCGACATTCGGGCCTACATGGAGGTCTGGAAGGAAAGGCATGGGTACAGCAGCATCACGGTGAGCACACAGCGCGGATGCCCATTTACCTGCACCTGGTGCAGCCATGCGGTCTTCGGTGATACCTACAGGCGCAGGGCGGTGGGGGAGGTCGTCGACGAACTGAAATACCTCGTGGGGGAATATGGTCCCGATGCATTCTGGTTCGTGGATGATGTGTTTACCATGAGCGGACAATGGATCGGCGAGTTCAGGAAGACGCTGGACCGTGAGGGGCTTCGAATAAGCTACGAGTGCATCACCCGTGCCGACAGGCTCGATGCAGACATCCTGAGGGACCTGAAGGGGTCGGGATGCCGTATGGTATGGATCGGCGCCGAAAGCGGAAGCCAGCGCGTGCTCGACCTCATGGACCGCAGGGTGCAGGCCCGCCGGGTGAGGGATATGATCCGGGAGGCCCGGAACCTGGGGATCAGGACCGGCACCTTCATCATGCTGGGATATCCCGGGGAGGAAGAGGAGGATATCCGGGAGACCATCCGTCACCTGAAAGAGGCAGCCCCCGATGAATTTACCATCAACAAGGCCTATCCCATCAAGGGGACACGGCTCTATGACCTCGTGGAAAAGGATATCGCCCCCGGCACGTCATGGGAGGATACCCCCGACAGGGACCTAAGGTTCAGGAGGAGATACAGCGAACGGTATTATTCATACGCCATCCGGAAGGTCTACAACGAAGTGAACGCCAAAAGGGCCCTGGAACGTGGCGAGTTGCAGGGGTTTCTGAAACTCAGGGCGAAGTCCCTCCTAGCAGGCGCCGTCATGAAATTGTCGAGATAATTGAAAAAGGCGAAGGGACATAGGGGGAAAGGTCGGGCCGTTGCGCTTACCGGTCATTCTTTTATTCTCTTCTTCGTGGTCCTCCTCCCCCTGGTCTACAGCAGGTCCACCATGG
This sequence comes from uncultured Bacteroidales bacterium, assembly GCA_964386225.1. Taxonomy (GTDB): domain Bacteria; phylum Bacteroidota; class Bacteroidia; order Bacteroidales; family JAADJA01; genus JAADJA01. The sequence goes on along the minus strand of CAYLTG010000015.1, from coordinate 19,212 downwards.
ACCCGGTCGTCTATCCGCGCTTAACGGCAATGGCTGCCGGTCTGTTGCTGATGTTCCTTGCATTCCTGTTACCGGGCAATCAGCCCTCCTGGAAGGGCGTGCTGCTCAGGGACCCATTCATGCTCAGCCTGACGGGCTACGTGCTCCTCACGGGTGCCGGCCTGTTGCACGCGGTGAACCCGGTGGAGGGGCTGACTGATCTCTTCAGAAACATCCTCTTCCTGTTTTACGTGCTGGCGGCGATATCTGTCTTCAGCCGGTGGCAGGGGGCCCGGGCGTTCGTCCTGAAATGCCTGGTCATCTCCCTCTTCCTTTCGGTCGTGGCCGGCACCTACCAGTTTTTCACCCTCCGGCTGCCGCTGAGCGATCCGGATGTGCTGTATGAGGTCAGCGGGCTCATGGCGCATAAGAACCAGTACAGCATCTCGCTTTTCCTCCATTTGCCATTTCTCCTGCTGGCGGCAAGGTACCTGGCCGGTCCCTGGAGAACGGCTGCCTGGACCTCCGTCGCGCTCGGCTTGGCCATGATCGCAGTATTGCAGACCCGCGCTGTGTGGGCTGCAATCCTGATCGGCCTGCTGGTCCTCGTCCTGACCGTCCTCTTCACGGAACGCAAGAGCCATGTCTTCAGGGATGAGCTGAAAGGATTGAAGAAGCCGTTGATCGGGGCGGTCGTCGCCGGATGTGCGGTCCTTGCCGCGGTTTTCCTTTTCCCGGATAGCTTTCCGTTCAACAAGGTCCACGCACGGTTCGCGTCGGTCCTCGATCCGGCTTATGCCAGCAACCTCTGGCGGATGCAGATCTGGACGGCAACGCGTCAGCTTTTTGCCGACCACCTGTGGCTGGGCGTGGGTGCCGGTAACTGGAAGATCGAGGTCTATCCCTATTACAGCGAGTTCCTGCCCTCCGTCTTCAAGCACTGGAGAAACCCTCACAACGACTACCTGCTGGTAGGGAGCGAAAAGGGTGTTGCCGGCCTGGCCCTCTATGCCATGATCTATTTATCGCTGATCTGGTCGGGTGTCAGGAATATGTTGCATCCGAAGGAAAGGGGGCAGGCCCTCGATAATGCGATGCTGGTTTCCGGCGTGACCGGGTTCATGGTGGTCTCTTTCTTCTCCTTCCCGTCGGAGCGCATCTACCCGCTTATCTACATCGGCCTGATGGTCGCATTCATGTCGCCGGGCACCGCGCGGCCCGGAACTGAAGGGACGGCTTGCGGGAGGTCCAGGTACGCGTTGATGCTTTTAATGATCATTGCTCTCCTGGTGTCGGTTTTTGGCGCGAGGAGCGTCATCAACGAAGTCCATGTCGCGAAGGCGGATGCGGCTTTTCTTGCAGGAGACTGGAAAGGTTTGGAAAGGCATGCGAAGCGCGTCCGCACATCGCTTGCGCCCTTCGAGCCCCGGTATTCCTTCCCGGTGATCAATTACCATGGGATGGCGTATTTTCTTTCGGAGAAGGAAATGCAGAAAGCCCTCGCCTGTTTCCAGAAGGCGCACAGGCAGCATCCGACCCATATCCGCGTACTCAACAACATCGGCACGGTCTATGCCCAGTTGGGCGAATACGGTCCTGCCATCCGCCATTTTCAAAATGCCCTCGAGCTGTTTCCCCACTTTGAAAATGGACTGATCAATCTCGCCAAGGCCCACTATATGAAACAGGATTTCGTGATGGCCTACCGGGCTTTGCTGGCTTGCGATCCCCGCTCCCCCAACCAGGAGATACGTGTCCTGCGGGCCAGGATCGAACAGGAACTTGAAAGGGGGGATTCAGCGGGAAAGGACCAGGATACCCCCGGCCCGCAATGAATGTCCCAGGGATGCTGCAAGGGCCGATCCTTCGGTGTTTTCCTGCCAACCGGGGTCGGATGCGAAGACCCACGTGAACCGGGCGCCCTCGATCGCCGCCCGGGTCTTGCCGTCGATCATTCCGTTGCCGGCAGCATGGAATATGTGTACCGCATTAATGTCGAGTTTCTTGAATCTGTAAAGGACCTTTTCGAGGTCCCGGCCGGCAGCGGTGCTGTCGATGCCGATCAGCACTCCGTAACCCGACCTCCTGATCCCGGAGACCGCGATCACCTGGTACAGGCTCGTGTCGGGATTTGATTCGTATGGCACGGTCAGGGTGCGACTGCCCGGGTCATAATCGGCCCCCTCGAGGTATGGCGCTTCGGGGTTCGTCGCACAGGCCGCCAGGAGCAGGAGGATCGCAGGGAGTATATTTTTAGGATGGAGGTTCATTTGCCGGGATAGTTCGGGTGGAGTAGGAAAAGCGAATCCTGGAGCGCACCTCCTTCGGCCTGCCGCTTCCTGAGCTGGTGGTAAAACCCCTTGATCTGTCGCTTCCATCCCGCCAGGAGCGATTTTTCCTTCAGGTAGATCACATTCCTGACGTTGTAGTGTTCGAGGGTTCCCATGCACATCTCGCATGGTTCAAAGGTGGAATAAAGCACAAGTTTGCTCCGGTCGAGGGCCATGAATTCCTTGTATCCCGACTTTTTCATAGCCTCCCTGAGGGCGTTCACCTCGGCATGCCCCGAGGGATCGCGGTCCCTGAGAACAGTATTGTGCCCCCTTCCGATGATCTGGTCATCATAGGTGATAACGGCCCCCACAGGCACGTCATGCCGCTTTAGCGAACGCAGGGCCTGCCCGGTCAACTCGTACATGACCGTCCCGGGCACTGCCGTCTTGCCGCGGACCCGGTGTATCTGGCCGCTGAATAGCACGGCCAGGAAGAACAGGGCAAGAAATATCCAAAAAAATGTAAGGACCCGCTTCATGTGCGATGTCTATTTCTTTTGCAATGTGATCTCCTGGTTGGGATAAAGCGTCGCATTCCTGGCAAGCGTGTTGTACTTGCAGAGCTTTTTCAGCCTGATCCCGTAGGCCTGGGCTATGTCATGCAATGTTTCTCCGGGTTGAACGATATGGTATGGCACAGCACCCTGGTTCTTTTTCTTTTCCAGGTAAATGATCTGTCCTTCGGCGATGTGGGACTTCTTGTTCAGTTCGTTATACTGGCGGACCTGCCAGGTGTAGATGTTGAAGTCCTGGGCGATCTGGTAGAAGGAGTCTCCCCTGTTTGCCCGGATCAGCTTGACCCCGTTGTTTGAATATATTTTCCGGTTGGCGGCGCCGATCTCCAAGGCCTTGAAATCGTCGCCGGGTGCTGCCCCCGGCTTCACCGTGACCCGGTCGGCCACCATGCCGCGGCCTTTGTAATACTGGTCATACGTGTAGAGGTGATGCTCCTCGATCAGTTTGATGAGCAGTTTGGGGTAATGGGGGTTCGTGGCATATCCTGCCTGCTTTAGGCCATGGGCCCATCCCTTGTAATCGTTGATTTCCAGGTTGAACAGGAAGGCATACCGGTCGCGTGTGGTGAGGAAGATGGAGTGGTCCTTGAACGACTCATAGGGGTCCTCGTACCGGCGGAAACACTCGTTTTCCTCGTCGTCGTCCATGTGGAAGGTCTTGCCCGACCACCCCTTGTGACATTTGATCCCGAAATGGTTGTTGGCTTTGCGGGCCAGGGTGCTGTTGCCGTTGCCCGATTCGAGGATGCCCTGGGCCAGCGTGATGCTGGCGGGGATGTGGTAAGCGTTCATCTCCTCGATGGCAATGTCCTTGTAAAGCTGAATGTATTCCTCCCGGCTGATCTTGCCGGAAGGTGTCTGTGCGCCGGCCATGAAGGCCAGGAGGACGGTGAGTGCGGTGAATTGACTTCTGAACATAGCGGGGTGGAGGCTGAACCTCATGCAAAGGTCTGTTTTTGTAAATGCATTACCGGCTGTTCCCGGCATATTTTATCCACATGGGCGTGTTAATTCAATTAAAAGTGATAACGATTTATTTTGGTTTTTATGGCGTTGATGGATTGAAACGGGTCCCTTTCAGGGATGCCGCGGCACAGTAATCCGGGGGGCGTCCGCAGGATCCGTCCGGACCCCGGCATGAAGGATGCGTGTATTCGCTACCTTGCCGGATTATTATATCTTTGCATGGTAATTTGTCATGCATGAGAAGATTTATTGCCTTCATAGTCGTCCTCGTCTTTTTCGCTTCGGCCTGCAAAAAGGATGATGTTACCCAACAGGCCCAGATCGATGAACAGATCATCCTCGATTACCTCGCTGATCATCAGCTCGAGGCCACGGAGCATGAGTCAGGGGTGTATTACATTATCACCAAGCATGGGACGGGCGGTAATCCGAACCTGACCCATACGGTGGTCGTGGATTACAAAGGGTACCTCACCAACGGGGTGGTATTCGATGAGTCGACCAATGCCATTGAGATGAAGATGACTAACCTCATCAACGGGTTCCAGATCGCGGTGAGTTTGCTGAAGTCCGGGGGCAAAGGCACTTTTTTCATCCCCAGCCAGCTGGCTTATGGCGATAAGGGGGTGGGGGAGATCCCGGCCAACGCGGTGCTTATCTTCGACCTGGAACTGGTTGAGTTTTATTGATCCGCGGACTCTCTATCCCTTCATCATCTCTTCGATCTCTCCGGGTTCTTTCGGGATGCCGGCCATAAGGTTCACAGGTGTGTCGTCGACCATCACATTGTCCTCGATCCGGATGGCGATGTTCTCCTCTTTGATGTAAAGGCCGGGTTCGATGGTCAGCACCATCCCCTTTTCCAGCGGCTGGTATTTGCTTCCCACGTCGTGCACATCCAGGCCGATGAAATGGGCCACTCCGTGCATCAGGTACTTGAGGTACAGGGGCTGATCGGGGTCCTGGCCCGCAACATCCCCGGCGGTGAACAGGCCAAGACCGATCATTTCCTTCTCCATCATCGACCACACTGCCTTGTTGATCCCGTCGATGGTATTCCCGGGGGTGAACAGTGCGATGGCCGCTTTCTGGACCCGCAGTACGGCGTCGTAACAAGCCCGCTGCCGGGCTGAAAAGGTGCCGCTCACCGGGATGGTGCGCGAGCAGTCGGCGGCATAGTTGGCCACCTCAGCACCGAAGTCCATGAGGAGCAGGTCGCCCGCCATGCACGTGCCGCTGTTCTCCACATAATGCAACACCAGGCCGTTCCTGCCCGATCCGATGATGGGCTGGTAGGCATGGCCCCTGGCTCCCCTGCGGATGAACTCGTGGGTCAGCTCGGCCTCCACCTCGTATTCCAGGACCCCCGGTCGCACGTATCCCAGCACCCGTTCGAATGCCCTGCCGGTGATCTCACATGCTTCCGACATCAGCGTGATCTCCTCCCGGCTCTTAACAAGCCGCTGGCTGGTGAGAAGCGGGGCCAGCCGGTGATAGGTGTGCAGCGGGAACCGTGCTTTCATCCAGGAGACCAGGTTGCGGTCGCGGTACTCCACGTCCGGCAGGTATTTGGCGTACTCGTTCAGGTTGATGTAGATGTGCTCGCTGGCAAGGGCCATGTCGCGGAGGGTCATTTCCAGGTCGTCGAGCCATTTCACGGTCTCGATCCCGGAGATGTCCCGGATCTCCCGTGGTGTCAGTTTGTGACCCGTCCAGGTCTCCAGCGCCTCATTGGGCTTAATGGTGAAAAGCACCTCCCGGAGCTTCACGTCGGGATGATCGGGACAGAGGGCCAGGACCGCCTTCTCCTGCTCGACCCCGGTCAGGTAAAAAAGCCCGGCATTCTGCCGGTAGGGAAAGTGCTGGTCCCCGCTTCGGGTCAGCTCGTCATTGGCGGCGACAAGGGCAAGGGATCCTTTTTTCAGAGTCTTCGCCAGCGCCTGGCGGTTGCGGATGAAAAAGCCGGTGGGGAGTGAAATTCTCTTCATGGTGCAGACAATAATTTATACCATGTAAAAATTGCACAAATATCTGTATTTCGGTGAACCCATTATAATAAAAAACATATTTTTGCTTGTGTTAACAGGTTAACAAGATACCCGTTATATTTTCAAAAGATTCTTTTCAGACAAATAATGCATCATGGGTAATTCGACTTTTCAATCATCACTGACCAAGAAATACGTGATGGCAATTGCTGGGCTGTTCCTGATCTCGTTTCTCTTTGTGCACATGTCCATAAACCTGCTGGTGTTGCTGCCCGATACGGACCTCTTCAACCTGGCGGCCCATTTCATGGGGACGAACATCGTGATCAAAGTTTTTGAGATCGTGCTGTTCGGGGGCTTCGTCATTCACATCCTTTACGGGCTGGTGCTTCAAATCCAGAATTGGATGGCGAGGCCACAGCGCTACAGGATCGAGGGCTGGTCGCATACCTCCCCGTTCTCCAAGTTCATGATCCATACGGCCGCGCTGATCTTTGTCTTCCTGGTGATACACCTGGGCGATTTCTACATCAAGGCCAAGTTCCTGGGCGATGTGGGGGAAGTGATGATCGACGGGGAACATTATCATGACCTGGCCACCCTGGTGATCGAGAAGTTCCGGATCCCCCTGTATGCATTCGGCTACGTGATCATGATGGTCTTCCTGGGCTTTCACCTCCATCACGGCTTCGAGTCGGCCTTCCAGTCCCTCGGGCTCAGCCACACCAAGTATACTCCCTTCGTGAAGAAACTGAGCACCCTGGTGGCCTTCATCCTTCCGCTGGGATTCATCATCATCCCCCTTGCAATATATTTTGGCAATTATTAACCTGCAGTAAACTGAACGATATATGGCTACATTGAATTCAAAGATTCCTGAAGGACCGTTAGCAGAGAAGTGGACTAATTTCAAGGCCCACCAGAACCTGGTCAACCCGGCGAACAAAAGGAAACTGGAGGTGATCGTTGTCGGGACGGGGCTGGCCGGGGCCGCAGCGGCTGCCAGCCTGGGCGAGCTGGGCTTCAAGGTGAAGAATTTCTGTATTCAGGACAGTCCCCGGAGGGCACACAGCATTGCTGCCCAGGGAGGGATTAATGCAGCAAAGAATTACCCCAACGATGGCGACAGTGTATACCGGCTTTTTTATGACACCGTCAAGGGGGGCGACTACCGGGCCAGGGAGGCAAATGTCTACCGGCTTGCGGAGGTCAGCAACAACATCATCGACCAGTGCGTGGCCCAGGGCGTGCCCTTCGCCCGGGAATACGGCGGGCTGCTCGACAACAGGTCTTTTGGCGGGGCCCTGGTCTCAAGGACCTTCTATGCGCGCGGTCAGACCGGGCAGCAACTGCTGCTGGGTGCCTACAGTGCCCTCAGCAAGGAGATCAACAAAGGATCGGTGAAGATGTACACTCGCCGTGAGATGCTCGACCTGGTGATCGTCGACGGACGTGCCCGCGGGATCATCACCAGGAACACGGTTACGGGTGAGATCGAGCGTTTTGCGGCTCACGCCGTGGTGATCGCCACAGGCGGGTACGGAAACGTCTTCTTCCTCTCCACGAATGCCATGAATTCCAACGGCAGCGCCGCCTGGCAGTGCTACAAGCGGGGGGCCTTTTTCGGCAATCCCTGCATGGTGCAGATACACCCCACCTGCATACCCGTGCATGGTGACTACCAGAGCAAGCTGACCCTCATGAGCGAGAGCCTCCGCAACGACGGTCGGATCTGGGTGCCGAAGAAGAAAGAGGATGCTGCAAAGATACAGCGCGGCGAATTGAAGCCGACGCAGATCGCCGAGGAGGACAGGGATTACTACCTCGAACGGAGGTATCCGGCATTCGGCAACCTGACCCCGCGGGATGTGGCATCCCGCGCCGCCAAGGAGCGCTGTGATGCAGGGTATGGCGTGGGAAGCACCGGACTTGCAGTGTACCTGGATTTCAAGGATGCGATCAACAGGCTTGGCAGGCAGGTGATCGAAGCACGGTACGGAAACCTCTTCCAGATGTATGAAAAGATCGTGGATGAGAACCCCTACGAAACACCCATGATGATCTACCCCGCCATCCACTATACCATGGGCGGTATCTGGGTCGATTATGAACTGCAGACAACCGTGCCGGGGCTGTTCGCCGCAGGCGAGGCCAACTTTTCGGATCACGGCGCCAACCGGCTGGGTGCCTCGGCACTGATGCAGGGACTGGCCGACGGATATTTCGTGGTGCCATATACCGTGCAGAACTACCTTGCCGACCAGATCAATGTGCCCTTCTTCAAAACGGATACACCGGAGTTCGAAAAAGCAGAACACGAAGTTCGGGCACGTCTTGAAAAGCTGTTGAACAACAATGGGACGAAGACGGTCGATTCGTACCACAAGAAGCTGGGTTTGATCATGTGGGACCAGGTGGGGATGGCAAGGAACAGGGAAGGACTGGAGAAGGCCATTGCCGACATCAGGACGTTGCGGGAGGATTTCTGGAAGAATGTGAAGGTGCCCGGCAGCATGAACGGGGTCAATGTAGAGCTTGAAAAGGCCACGCGGGTTGCCGATTTCCTTGAACTCGGCGAGCTGATGGCCATGGATGCCCTGACACGGGAGGAGTCCTGCGGAGGTCACTTCAGGGAGGAATACCAGACCGAGGATGGGGAAGCCATGCGCAACGACAAGGACTTCCTGTTCGTCTCGGCCTGGGAGTTCAAGGGGACCGACAAGGATCCCGTCCTTCACAAGGAACCCCTGAACTACGAGTACATCGAAGTGAAGACCCGGAACTACAAGGAGGCGAAAAGCTAATTCACCCGCTAACGTTGAACCCGACCGCTACCGGGATTGAACCTTGAACAAGAACTAATAACGCAGTCAAAAGAAAATACCGAATATGAACCTGACACTCAAAATCTGGCGACAAGCAGGACCCAACGAGAAAGGAAGCTTTGTGAATTACCCGGTGACCGATATCTCTCCCGATTGTTCTTTTCTGGAGATGCTGGATATCCTCAATGAACAGCTGGTGGCAAAAGGAGAGGAGCCCGTGGCATTCGATCACGACTGCCGCGAGGGGATTTGCGGGATGTGCAGTTTGTACATCAACGGCCGGCCTCATGGCCCCGACGATGCCGTTACAACCTGCCAGCTTCACATGCGGAAGTTCAAGGATGGCGATACCATCACCATCGAGCCCTGGAGGGCCAAGCCTTTCCCGGTGATCAAGGACCTGATCTGCGATCGCAGTGCCTTTGATGAGATCATCCAGGCAGGGGGCTACATATCGGTCAATACCCTGGGTACGCTCCCCGATGCCAATTCCATCCCCATCCCCAAGATCAATGCCGATCTGGCCATGGATGCCGCGGCCTGCATTGGCTGTGGAGCATGTGTGGCCGCTTGCAAGAATGCCTCGGCCATGCTCTTTGTTTCGGCCAAGGTGTCACAGTTTGCCCTGCTGCCGCAGGGCAGGGCGGAGGCCAGGCGCCGGGTCCAGCGCATGGTGGCCAGGATGGATGAACTGGGCTTCGGGAATTGCACCAACACCTACGCCTGCGAAGCGGAATGCCCGAAGGAGATCAAGGTGACCAACATCGCCAGGATGAACAGGGAATTTTTCTCTGCCAAGGTGTGCAGTGAGAAGATGAAATAATGAAGTGCCAATTTATTGCGGAAAGGCAGTCCTTCACGGGCTGCCTTTTTCTTTTGGATGAGGTTCGGGATTTGCCGCTGGGTCCATCGATCCGCATTCTGCGGGCAGCTTTCAGGATTCACCCGCGTCCGGGCTCTTTCTCGACTGCTTTTTCTCTGCGGTCTTCCGTTTCTCGCCGAGGCGCTTTTCTTCCGAGCCGGGGGGAGGTGCCGTCGGGATCCTTCTTTTGGACGGTCGAAGCGATGCGGCGATCAGGTCCCTGAACCGTGCCACCGCCAGCTGTTTGTTGCGTAACTGCGAGCGTTCGTCCTGTGCCGACACGATCAGGAGGCCTTCGGATGTGATCCGGTTGGCAAGCCTCTTCATGATCTTCGCTTTCTGATCGCCGGAAAGTACCTCCGACCCGTTCACGGAGAACCTCAATTCCACACGGGTGTTCACCTTGTTGGCATGCTGTCCGCCAGGCCCGCTGCTCCTGGAAAAGCTGAAGGCGAGTTCCTGCTCGAGCAGAAAGAGGAGTTCCTCAATTTTTTCCCTTTCGTCCATCCTTTCTGAACTTCTTGCCCCCGGAGCGGGGTTTCCCGGATGCTCGTCCCGGGCCTCTCCCGGGAGGTCGGCCCGAACCGCCCCTGTAACTGGGGTTCCATTCAGGGCCGGCTCCCAATTCCTTGGGAAGGGGGATCTTAAGGACCTTCCGCTCGATAAGCTGTTCGATGCGGTGGAATTTCCCCATGTCCTTCTCGTTGATCAGGGTCAGGGCCACGCCGGTGGTGTTGGCCCTGGCCGTGCGGCCCACCCGGTGTACGTAATCTTCGGCATCGCCCGGCACATCGTAATTGATGATCAGGTTGATGTCCTTGATGTCGATGCCGCGGCTCAGCACATCGGTGGCCACCAGGACCCTGGTCTGTTTGGACCGGAACCGGGTCAGGACAGCATTGCGTTCGTGCTGCTCCAGGTCGGAGGAAATGCCTTCCACCGTGTATCCGTTGCCCCTCAGCGCCCTGACGATGTCGTTGACCTTGCTCTTTGTGGAGGTAAAGAGCAAAATGCCGGTATAGTCAGGTTTGTCGGCGATGAGGTTGATGATCAACGGGGTCTTTTGATTGTCGTAGGTCAGGTAAGCGGCCTGAAGGACCCCCTCGGCAGGCTTGGACATCTCGATGCTGATCTCCTCCGGACTGGTCAGGATCATGTTGGCCAGGCTCCTGATCTTCGGAGGCATCGTGGCACTGAACATCAGGGTCTGCCTTTTCTTCGGGAGGTGGGAGATGATCTTCTCGATATCAGGGAAAAAGCCCATGTCGAGCATCTTGTCCGCTTCATCGAGAATGAGATGTTCCACATGGTCGAAGTTCACATAGCCCATGTTGAGGTGGGCGATCATCTTCCCGGGGGTTGCGACAATAATGGCGGTGTTTGTGGTGAGCGCCTTCTTTTCCTGGTCCCAGTCGGCTCCGCCACCGCCTCCGTAAAGGCAATGCGAGTTGACCGGCACAAAATAGGAAAGACCCTGGATCTGCTGGTCCAGCTGAATGGCAAGCTCCCGGGTCGGAACGATGATCAGGGTGTTGATGCCGTTGAACTCCTTGTCTGCCAGTTTGTTCAGTATAGGTAGTACGAATGCCGCAGTTTTACCCGTCCCGGTCTGCGCACAGGCGATCATGTCGCGGTTCTGCATGATCAGGGGGATGGCCTGCTCCTGTATGGGCGTGGCCTTTTCAAACCCCATGTAAGATATGGCTTCTAGAAGCTCCTCTTTCAGGTTGAATTCGCTGAAATTCATCTATTTTTTTAGAATTGTTGGTGCAAAAGTATGGATAATTGAAAAGCAGCAGCACGGCAAGCTGAAGATTCCTTGCCGTGATGATGCCTTATTCGCATTCCTGCAATGCTATCCCTGGCAGGGTCACCTAGTCGCGCCCGCCTTTCAGGTAGGTGTCAAGGAAAACCTTGATCTTGCCGTACCCCTCGATCTCGTTCTCTTTCTTTACGAAGCCGTGCCCCTCATCATCGAACAGGACATATTCCACCGGTACCCCGTTGTTCCTGACCGCGGCCACGATCTCATCCGATTCGACCTGCAGCACGCGGGGGTCATTGGCCCCCTGCAGGACCATGAGGGGCTTTTTTACCTGCTCGGCAAAGAACAGGGGACTTTTCTTGTACAGCATGATGGAATCTTCGGTATTCGGATCGCCCATCTCCTCGTAAAGGGCTTTTTTGAACGATTCCCAGTAGGGTGGAATGGACCTTGTGGTCCTGATCCAATTGGTTACGCCGAACAGGTTCACCCCGACGGCAAATTCCTCCGGGGCAAAGGTCAGCGCTGCCATGGTCATGTAGCCCCCGTAAGAACCGCCGATGATGCCGATCCGGCTCGTGTCGATCACGCCTGTGGAGGCCAGGAACTCCTTGCCATAAATGCAGTCCTTGAGGTCCACGTCGCCATGCTTCTTGTCATCCATCATGTAGAAACTCTTGCCGTAACCGCTGCTTCCGCGGTTATTGACGGCCAGCACCGCATAGTCATGATTGACAAGGTACTGCAACAGGGCGAAATAGGATACCCTGGATTGCCCGCCCGGTCCGCCATGCACCCATACCAGGGCAGGCACCTTGTGGTCTTTTGACGCACTGTGCGGCTCATAATAGATGGCGGGGATATCCAGTCCGTCAAAGGATTTATAGCGGACCACGCGGCCTGCGACAAGGGCGTCCGGGTCGATCTCGGGGTTCAGGGTGTTGGTGAGCTGAGTCAGTTCACCGGTCTCGAAGGAATACATGTATTTGTTGCTCGGGGATGTCGATCCGCCAACTGTCAGGAGCATGAGTTTTTCACTTTTCGAAATCGAAACCCCTGATATGCTGCCGTCGTCAAATGCGGGAAGCGATATTTCCGCTCCTGTGGAAAGGTCGTACACATGCACCATGGTCCTTGCATCCTCGTTCACGCCTATCACCCTGTACTTCTCATGGTAAGAGTCATACACATACCAAACGTCCCAGTTGGTGATCCACACGACGGTCTTCTCGCCGGTTTCGAGGTCATAGGACTGAACATACTGGAACTCGTTGTCCTCGTTGGTCTTGTAATAAAGGCGCCTGCTCGCGATGTCGAAGAACTGCGGGTTGTATTCGGCATTTCCTTCATGCTGCGAAACATGGGTCAGCTTTTGGTTTTCGCGGTCGTAAACATACATTTCGTTGTTCGAAGTGGTGATGCTTTTGGTCAGGGCCAGCCATTTTTTATCGTCGGAGATATTGCTCACGTCGAGTCCATCCTTGTTCTCGTAGATCATTACTGGGGTGAAGGTCTCTGTGTCCATCTCATACAGGTCGAAAAAACGGGAATCGCGTTTGTTCGAGACGAAAAAGAAACTTTTCTCGTCCCTGGCCCAGCCGAAGAAGTTTGATTTGGCCTCCTCCCACGGGGTGAGGTCCGTGATATCCCCCTCTGCATCGACCAGGTAAATGTGATCGATCTCGTTGCCTCCCTGGTCGGCGGAATAGAGAAAGCGATCGTCTCCGGGGAAGTAGGATATGGCGAAGCAGGACTCATTTTCAGAGAAGGTCAGCTGGGTTTTCCCGTTTCCGTCCGCAGCATAGGAGTAAACATTGTAGATCCCCGTCTCGTTGCCGGTCATCAGGACCTTCGACTCGTTGAAGGAGAACCCTCCACCGGAAACATTGATGTTCTGATAGAACTGGTCGATGGTGTATTTGGCCACCTCTCTTGATTGTTTCTTGCTGTCCGTGCCCTGATTCTGACAGGAGAATAAGGCCAGGACAATGGCTGCTGTAAGTAGTTTTTTCATGAGGCAAAAGTTTTTTGGTACGCAGAAACAAATATAACCTTAAATCATTTACGTGCCGATATTCCTGATCATCCTGCTTTTCCCGTTTGATCAATGGCTGCATTCGGTTTGCGGAATACGTGCACGGACCTGCTGAATGGAAAGGGGATGGGCCTAAGGAGGATAATTTTTATTACATTCGCACGAATTTCAGCACCTATGTCACTTACAAGGGATTTGAGATCGTTTCCGCGGACGTTCTGGATAGCCAACTCCATGGAGTTGTTCGAGCGTTGGGCCTACTATGGGATGTTCACCGTGCTTTCCGTCTACATGACGGACCCTGTTTCAAAAGGGGGGCTCGGGTTCAGCCAGGAGGAACGCGGAGTGATGCAGGCCCTGGTGACCGGGGTGTTATACCTGCTCCCCATCTTGGGCGGGGCCATCGCCGACCGCTTCGGGTTCAGGAAGGTATTGATAGCCGCTTTCGTCACCCTGTCCTCAGGGTATTTCGCCATGGGGCAATTCCATGCCTATGCCCCGTTCTTCGTCGCGTTCCTGGTGGTGGCGGTGGGAGGTGCGATCTTCAAGCCCATCATCGTGGGAACGGTCGCCAAAACCACCGATAAGAGCACCGAAACGCTCGGTTTCGGCATATTTTACATGATCGTCAACATCGGCGGGTTCCTGGGGCCCTGGGCAGCATCCAAGATGCGCGACCTGGACTGGTCCTACGTGTTCATCATGTGTTCCCTGGTCATCGTGGTGAACCTGTTGCTTGTCCTTTTCTACCGGGAACCATCCCGGACGGAAGGTGCCAGGGAGCCGCTTTCGGAGAGCATTCGGAATATCTTCCGAAACACCCTGGTGGTGATGCGCGATGTGAAATTTGTCCTCTTCCTGCTGATCATCGTAGGCTTCTGGACGATGTACATGCAGCTTTTCTTTACCGTGCCGGTTTATATCGCCCAGTGGGTCGACACCGTCGTGATCTATGACCGGCTTGGTCTGTTGAAAAGTGCCATTGGAGCCGTTGACGAGGGTGCCGGCCTGGTCCGGCCCGAGATGATGATCAATGTGCCCGCCTTTTTCATTATCCTGTTCCAGGTGCTGGTCTCCACCTTGGTAAAGAACATCAGGCCGGTCAGGTCGATGGTTGCCGGGATTGTGGTCGTGGCCCTGGGATTGGGACAGCTTTATTTCTATGTCAACGGATGGCTGGTCGTGCTTGCGCTCATCGTCCTGGCATTTGGCGAAATGGCAAGCTCCCCGCGGATACAGGAATACATCAGCACCATTGCCCCACGGGAGAAAGTCGGCCTCTACATGGGGTACAGTTTCCTCCCCGTGGCCGGCGGGAACGTGCTGGGCGGATTGTTGTCGGGACAGCTCTATGGGAAATTATCCGATAAATATGTTTTTCTCCGGCAGTACCTGACCGATCACGGGTATTCCTCCCCGGGAACGCTCGACGAACTGGACGACGGGGTCTTGTTCCGGCAAAGCATGGATCAGCTGAATATGACCTCCGGGGAGCTGAGCCAGCTTCTCTACAATACCTATGCGCCGGGAAGGATATGGCTCATCTTTGCAGCGATTGGGCTACTGACTGCATCGGTGCTCTTCCTCTACAACAGGCTTCTGTTGGGAGAGAAACGCACCGGGAGCGGGTGATCCCATGCCCCTGGACCAACCGGTTACGGGGTCCACAGGTAGATGTCTTCCTTTTTTCTGGGCCGCTGGTTCTGGTGCCAGATGAAATCCTTTAGTTTGCGGTCTTCTTCGGGAAATTCGGGTTCCGGGTACATATGCGCCTC
Source organism: uncultured Bacteroidales bacterium (assembly GCA_964386225.1). Classification (GTDB taxonomy): domain Bacteria; phylum Bacteroidota; class Bacteroidia; order Bacteroidales; family JAADJA01; genus JAADJA01. The sequence continues at coordinate 4,169 of CAYLTG010000015.1, read as the reverse complement.
CACGTTCCGGATCGGGGTGATAACCTGCACTTCGTTATTGGCCAGGTATATGGCCATATCGCTCGAACTGGTCTTGTTGATGCCCATCAGCCCGCCATCCTCTTCCCGCACATAGAAGACCGATTCGGCATTGCCGTAGATCTTGACATGGTCCATCTGGTTGTTCCGGAAATAACCGACCATGGTCTTGCCTTTCACCTGGTTGAAGGTGCTCGCCGACAGGGTGTCGTCCATGGAGATGATGAAGGCCGAACTGATCAGGGCCAGGCTGTCGATCCTGCCACCCGCCATGGCGATCCGGATGGAATCTGCGGTCAGCTGGTTCTGTTCTGACCAGAGCACCGGGTCATGATAAAGAAAAATGGTGGAGTCGGCGAATTTGTAAACCAGGGAATCGCACTTGCCTTGCATGTCGGTACGGAAAAACTTGGCATGCCTGTAAGCATAGAGGAATTCCACATTCTCCTCATCATCCAGGTAGATCCATAGGGTGTCGGAATGGAGGAACAGCGAATCGTTTTCTTCGATCATGACCGCGGTGGCCCGGTCGGTGATGTAGGAGAAGCCTTCACTCCGCCGGAATTCTCCGTAGTTCCCGAGGATCATCATGTTCTGCACCGTGTCGGTCAGCACCACGTTGTTGAAGGCCATGCCGAAATCGATCGTCCGGTCATAATACAGGCTGTCTCCCTCCAACTTCTGCTCATCGGTGAGGAAATAGGCGTTTTTGTTGAACTGCGATTTGTTGTTCTGGGTATCGTACCACCCGTTTTCACAGTAGATCAGGTTCTCCTCACTGGTGATGGTGGTTGGTCCGAAGAAGGTGGATACCTCGGTCTCGGTATGGTACAGCATCGTATCGGTATGCATGATGTAGTCCGGGTTCTCCAGCACGACATTGTCCTTGAAGTAGGCTTCCTGCCTGTCGGTGTAGTAGTATCCCTTGGTACTGGTCAGTACGTTGTTTGAATCCACGATAGTGCCTCCCGTGGTGTAGTATGCGATCCGGGTTTTGCGGTCGTACCAGAGATGTTCGGTGGTAAGGGTGGCCCTCGAGTCGATGAGCTTCACGTTGCGCGATAGTTCGGCCACTTTGGTGTTCCCTTCGTAATTGATGAGGTCGCTGTATATGTTCAGGGTGTCGGATGACTTGATCCGCACATGGCCGAACCCCCGGAAACTGTTGGTGGCTTCGTTCACGTGGGCACTGTCGCAATAAAGCAGGGTGCTGTCATGCTTCAGGACCACATTCCCGATCAGTCGCTGGATGTCGGCGCCCAGACGCTTGTCGAACCGGAGCTCATCTGCGTCGATGATCTGCACCTTGGTCGGTTTCTGGCCTCTGACATCAACGGAGCAGAGGAGGAAGACCAGCCCTGCCACGAGCAGTAGCCAATTGGATCGCCGGTGATGTGGTCGTGTTGACGGCATGGGATATCGGTTCAAATATACGAAATGCAGTGATCCTCTGGGCAAGGATTGCCTGGCTCATTTTAAACTCGAAATGGTAATCATTATTACATGTTGGTCGAAAATAAAAAAGGAGGCCATTTTGCGGCCTCCTTTCAACGATCGTTTCCGGCTATGCCTGGGCTTTTGGTCCGCCAAAATTCAAGGGCAAGGCCTCCGTCTCGGGGACCTGGATCTCGCCGTGCAGCCGCTCGAATTTGAGGATGTTGTCCTGAAGCGCCCTGAACAGCCTTTTGGCATGCTGCGGCGTCAGGATGATCCTCGACTTGACCTTCGCCTTGGGTACACCAGGCATCATTTTGATGAAATCCAAAACAAATTCAGAATGCGAGTGTGTGATGATCGCCAGGTTGGAATAGATCCCTTCGGCCATTTCATCACTTAATTCAATATTGATCTGCTTGTTCTGTTTTGGATCAGCCATAATAATGTGTTTTTTATCGGTTATTCATTTTCAGCTTTGGAGGCCATCAGCGCTTCGTACTCGTCCTTCGATCCGACGATCAGGTGTTCATAATCGCGGAGGCCTGTTCCGGCGGGGATCAGGTGGCCGACAATAACGTTCTCCTTCAGCCCTGTGAGGTCGTCCGTCTTGGCATTGATCGATGCCTGTGTCAGGACCTTCGTGGTCTCCTGGAATGAGGCGGCGGAGATCCAGCTGTTCGTTTGGAGGGATGCCTTGGTGATTCCCTGAAGCACCTGCCGCGCCGTGGCGGGTTTAGCCTCCCTGGAATCGATCAGCTTTTTATCCTTCCGCTTGAGCTGGGAGTTCTCTTCGCGCAGTTTCCTGGCGCTCACGATCATGCCCGCTTTATAGGTCAGCGAATCTCCCGGGTCGATGACGATCTTGTTGCTGAAGATGTCATCGTTCTCATCCATGAAGTCGATCTTGTTGACCAGTTCGCCTTCAAGGAATTTGGTGTCGCCCGGGTCGTCAACTTCCACCTTGCGCATCATTTGCCTTACAATGACTTCGAAATGCTTGTCGTTGATCTTCACACCCTGCAGGCGGTATACCTCCTGGATCTCGTTTACGATGTATTCCTGCACTTTCATGGGGCCTTTGATGGCCAGGATGTCTGCCGGAGTCATCGCACCTTCCGATAGGGGCGTGCCAGCCTTCACATAGTCGTTTTCCTGTGCAAGGATCTGCTTCGAAGTGGGAATGAGGTACTTTTTCTCCTCGCCCGTTTTCGAGGTGATGATCACTTCACGGTTCCCCCTCTTGAGTTTCTTGCCAAAGGTGACGATACCGTCGATCTCCGCAACTTTTGCGGGATCAGAAGGGTTCCGGGCCTCGAACAGTTCGGTGACCCGCGGCAAACCTCCGGTGATGTCGCCCGATTTGCCGATCGCCCTCGGGATCTTGACCAGGATGTCGCCCGATTTGATCTTGGAGCCCTCATCGGCAATGATGTGCGCCCCGACCGGGATGTCATAGGCCTTGAGTTCCTTGCCTGCGCTGTCGAGTACAGCGATGCTCGGATTGGTGGTCTTTTTCCGGGTCTCAACGATCACCTTGTCATAATAACCGGTCTGCTCATCGGACTCGATCTTGAAGGTTTCACCCTCGATGATGTCCCTATACTGGATCTTGCCTCCAAATTCAGAGATGATCACGGCATTGTAGGGATCCCATTCGGCAATGATCTCACCTTTCTTGACGACATCACCGGCTTTGAAGTACAGTTTGGCACCATAGGGGATATTGCTCGACATCAGTACGATGCTCGTATTCTTGTCAATGATCCTCATTTCGGCCGACCTTCCGATGACGATGTCGTATTTCTTGCCATCGCCTCCCTTGTATTCAACGGACCGCAGTTCGTCGATCTGGAGGATGCCTTCGTATTTGGCTTCGATCTTTGATGAGATGGCAATGTTGGATGCGGTACCCCCGACGTGGAAAGTCCTCAGGGTCAGCTGTGTTCCTGGTTCACCGATGGATTGTGCCGCGATCACGCCGACGGCTTCGCCTTTCTGGACCATCCTTCCGGTGGCCAGGTTCCGTCCGTAACACAGAGAGCATACTCCCCGCTTGGCTTCGCAGGTGAGTACCGAACGGATCTCCACCTCCTCGATGGGAGAGTCTTCGATGATCTGGGAGATCGATTCAGTCAGCTCCTGACCGGCAGTGACGATGAGCTCGCCGGTTTGCGGATGGTAGATGTCGTGCAGGGTGGTCCGGCCCAGGATCCTGTCGTAGAGCGTTTCCACCACCTCTTCGTTCTTCTTGAGGGCTGTGGTCCTCAGGCCCCTGAGCGTGCCGCAGTCTCTTTCTGTGATCACCACATCCTGGGCCACATCCACCAGCCTCCTGGTAAGGTAACCGGCGTCTGCAGTCTTGAGGGCGGTGTCAGCGAGACCTTTTCGCGCACCGTGGGTGGAGATGAAGTACTCAAGTACCGACAGTCCTTCCTTGAAATTGGAAAGGATCGGGTTCTCGATGATCTCACCGCCTGTGGCACCGGATTTCTGAGGTTTGGCCATCAGACCCCGCATCCCGGAGAGCTGACGGATCTGCTCTTTCGAACCCCGTGCACCCGAGTCAAGCATCATGTAGACCGCATTGAAACCCTGTTTGTCCTTCGAGAGCTTGTCCATAAGCGTATTGGTAAGCTTCGAGTTGGTATGGGTCCAGATGTCGATGATCTGGTTATACCGTTCGTTGTTGGTGATGAACCCCATGTTGTAGTTGT
>CAYLTG010000014.1:41340-41442 GCA_964386225.1 uncultured Bacteroidales bacterium | reverse complement strand
GCAACCCCGCTTCGGTCAGCCAGACCATCACCGTGAATGACGAGGTGCCGCCCACATTCACAGCACCGGCTGACATCACGCTCTATAAAGATGAGAACTGCG
>CAYLTG010000014.1:0-41240 GCA_964386225.1 uncultured Bacteroidales bacterium | reverse complement strand
GCAACGCAGCAGCTGACCAGGTTCAGGTCATTACCCTGAAAGACAACACCCCGCCCACATTCACAGCACCGGCTGACATCACGCTCTATAAAGATGAGAACTGCGAGGCCCCGACCGACCCATCGGCTACTGGCGATGTGATCGACGAGGATGACAACTGCTCAACCGGACTGGAGGCTACCTACATGGATGTGGTTACCGATGGCGCTTGCGAAGGCGAGAAGATCATCACGCGGACATGGTCACTGGTCGACAACTGCGGCAACGCAGCAGCTGACCAGGTTCAGGTCATTACCCTGAAAGACAACACCCCGCCTGTAATTACATTACCAGGAGATTTGACTATGTACTGCTTCGATGCTACCTTGGTAGATGACTGGGCCGCCAACGCACTTGCTACCGACAACTGCGACCCGGATCCGGAGTTAGACTATGATTACATCCTGCCAGTGATCAACTGCGATCAAACGATCACAGTGACATTCACCGCAGTGGATAATTGTGGAAACGAGTCTACGGCTACGATGGACATCTACATCGTCACCCCGGACTTCACAATGGTACCTGACGACGGCGAGATCATCAATTGCGCCTCAGAACTCTATACGCCGGCCAACCCGACCGTATACGACTACTGCGGCAACGAGATCACCAACGTCACCGGTCCGGTTATCAGTGAGACACCGGAGTGTGAAGGTGAAGTGACCTATGTCTGGACCTACACCGACTGCTCGGGCAAGTGGAGCCACGATTGGACATACACATTCAATGTGGATCCTATTGCCATCACTTTCATGCCGCCCTCCGGTAAGACAGTCTATGGATGCGATTTCGATGATATGGCCGCCCTGCAGGATGACTTTGATGCATGGTTCATTAACGAGAACAGCAACCTCGTCAGTAGCGTCATGGGCGGATGCAATCCATCGATCACTCACGACTGGACAGGTCCTTTTACAATCCTGCCTTGTGACGGAGGAAGCATTCCGATAACCTGGACTATTACAGATCCATGTGCAACTTTCACTACTACGGCAATCTATGTGATCACTCCTGCTCCGGCCCTGTCTTACAACGATCCCGAGAACGGCAGTGGCCTGGCCTGTGATCTTACTGACCCGGCCAGCCTGCAAGCGGCATTTGACGGCTGGGTTGCCGAGCAGTACAACACCATTGGACTGGGTGGCGGATGCAACCCGTCAATAACCGACGACAGCGATGGGGTGATCTTCAACGAAGACCATCTCTGCGAAGGCGATGCCGTGACGGTGACCTGGACCATCACTGACAAGTGTGAGTCCGCTCAGCTCTCGGCTACCTTCACCGTCATTGCACCAGATCCGCTCAGTGTGGCCCTGGTCGACAACCAATCCGTACATGCCTGCGACTTTGACAATGACGATCCGGCCCTTGCACAGGAGGCCCTTGAAGCTGCGTTCATGGCGTGGTACAACACCAACAATGACGCAGTAAACGCCGTAACAGGCGGATGCGCTCCGGTAGTCGTAAATGATTACGACGGGGCACTTCCGGACCTCTGCAATACCGGCAGCATCACGGTCAACTGGACTGTCACCGACATCTGCGAGACCGTCACCCGCGCTGCGACATTCGATTGGACGCAGCCCGACAAGGTGGTCCTTGGCTATCCCGACAAAAAAGTCGTATCGGCTTGCGATTATGCCGATCAGCAGGCGCTCGACCTGGCTTTCAACACCTGGGTTTCCAAGTTCACTGTGTCCGGCGGTTGCAGCCCGGAGGGCGACTATGGCAACCCGACGGCACCGCTGCTTTGTGTTGGCGGCACCGTAACGGTTACGTACACATGGACCGACATCTGTGAAAGCGGGTCGAAAACGCGGACGTTCACTGTAATGCCCACTCCTGCCCTCGTATACTCAGAGCCCGAGGACGGCAGCGCCCTGGCTTGTGACCTTCCCGACCTGGGCAGTTTGCAGGCGGCATTCGACAACTGGGTAGTCGCACAGTATGCCACCATCGGACTGAGTGGCGGATGCAACCCGTCAATAACCGACGACAGCGACGGGGTGATCTTTAACGAAGACTACCTCTGTACTGGCACTACGGCGATGGTGACGTGGACCATCTACGACAAATGCGAGGACGTTCAGCTTTCGGCCGTATTTACAGTTGATGCGCCCGATCCGCTCAATGTGTCCGTGGTCGAAGACCTGTCAGTGCATGCGTGCGACTTCGACAACGATGATCCGGAGCTCGCCCAGTATGCCATCGAAGAGGCCTTCATCACCTGGTTCAACACCAACAACGCCGCCGTGAACGGCGTGACCGGAGGATGCTCGCCCATCGTGGAGAACGATTATATCGGACAGCTCCCGACCCTGTGCACTTCCGGTGCGATCACCGTCGTGTGGACCGTGACCGATGTCTGTGAGACCGTTACCAGGACCGCCACCTTCGATTGGACAGAACCCGATAAGATCATCCTCGGCTATCCCGACAAGAAGGTCGTATCGGCTTGCGATTTTGCCGATCAGCAGGCGCTCGACCTGGCGTTCAACACCTGGGTGTCCAAGTTCACGGTATCCGGCGGTTGCAGCCCGGAGGGAGACTATGGCAACCCGACGGCGCCGCTGCTTTGTGTTGGCGGCACCGTAACGGTTACGTACACATGGACCGACATCTGTGAAAGCGGTTCAAAAACACGTAGCTTCATCGTCACACCTTACGAGGACTTCACCGTTCCTGATGACGTAACGGACCCGATAACCTTTGCCTCTGATGCGACCGTTCCGGAACCCCCACAGGTATTCGACTACTGTGGCAACGAGCTGATACCGGGCAACCCGGTCGTGGGCGGAACATATGAATCCTGCGAGGGCACGATTACCTATACCTTCACGTATGAGGATTGCGCAGGCCATTCGCATGACTGGGTATATACTTATGTGGTAGGTAATCCCGACCTGATCTGCAGCATAGACCCGTTCCCGTTCAACCAGCCCGATTGTGGCACCAGCGATAACAATCAGTTGACGGCCACGATCGATGGTGGCACGGGCTCAGGTACGTACAGCTACTACTGGACCATCGATGCCAACGCCATAGCGGCCGGCTGGGAGATCGTGGACGGCACCGAGGACGAAGAAGTTGTCAAATTCGCTGCTTCGGATGTACAGGCCTTATTCACACTCACCGTCACTGATGCTAACGGATGTACAACTACTTGTGAAATGACTGTTAATTCCTGCGAGGAAGTGGTCACCCACTTCTGCACCTATACCAAAGGATTCTATGGCAGTGCAGGCGGGTTGTCATGCAGTGGGAATACACCCAAGGATATCATGCTCCAGGCCATCATGGCAAGCGGCGGTTCATTCACATTCGGTTTGCCGGATCACAGTTTCACCCTGCTGCAATCGGATATTGAAGACGGCTATGTATTCAAGATGCTGCCGGGCGGGGGCAACTCCGTGGCCATCGGCAAATACGACGTCTTCTACCTGCCGTTGTACAACCCGGGGTGGAGTTACGTACCCATAAACAGCAAAGGTGCGATCAAGAACAACCTTCTGGCCCAGACCATGGCTCTCTACTTCAACATGGGCTGGAACACGGGTGCGAACAACGGCGGCCTGAGTCTTGGAGAACTTGAACTCGAAGGAACGAAGCTGATTACTGCGGATGGTATCGAATGTGCCACCCAGATCGCTCCGATTCCGGGATATCAGGTCACCCTCATCCCACAGGGCATACTGATGCTGCTCTGCGAAATGTACCCGGAGGGGCCCACTGTCAACGACCTCTTCACCCTGGCCAACATGCTCCTCGGTGCAGAGATTCCGGAACAGTATGTCGGTAACTACAACAAACTCTACGGCGAGGCCGTGGCTGCTGTCACTGCAATTAATGAGGCATTCGACGAATGCAGGGTATTCATTGGATTTGAGGACCTCATAAACTGCAACGGTGACAACCTCACTTACGGTCCCGCAACAGGAACCAATGAGTTGAATACCGCCGACTTCAACATCGAAGCCGAGATCGTGCCCAACCCGTTCGAGTACCAGACCGAGATCCGCTTCAAGCTCTCGCACAAGTCGAACGTGTCGATCGAGATCTATGACATGCAGGGTAATCTCGTACAGGAAACGTATGAGGGTATTGCCGAGGCGAATGAACAACAGATCGTCAAGTGCAACATCCTCGGCGTGGCCAGCGCCAGGTACCTCATGTGCGTGATCAAGACCTCGCACGGCACCATCACCAAGCCGATGCTGATCAAGACACAGTACTAACCTTTCATTAGGATCCCGGATAAGAAGAGAGCTCGCTTTGTGCGGGCTCTTTTTTTAATTGGTGAGTTGGTGAGTTGGTGATCCCGGTTGGTGAGTTGGTAATCCCGATAGCTATCGGGAGGTGAATGGTGCTTTTCGCTGTCTTCGGCCTGTAAATCATGCGCTCTGCCCCCATACCCGTTTAACCTTATAACCAATGTCACGATTATACTCTGCCCGCTTCCCAACTTCCTGATTTCCCGTTCACTTGTTCCTTGTTCGTACTTTAAACGGTGGGGAAAGTACGAACAGGGAACAATCAATTTAAAAAGTCAAAAGTGGTGGAGACGGGCGGAACCTCACAGGGGCTGAAGGGCCTTGATGGCACAGGTACGACCGGTTACCTTTCAACCAATGAACGACTTAATCGGGCGATGTCCCCACCTACCACTTCCGCTCGAAGATCTCCACCTTCATGTCGTCGATGTAAATGGGCTGGTCGCCACGGGTGTAGACATAGGTCTTGATGACGTCCTTGCGGACCGAAAGCGGGTAGGGCGTGAGCCAGTCGGCCTCGAAATACTGCCATTCGCCCGGTGTGTTGGGATATTTCTCCAGGTTCCAATTGCGGTACTTTTCGATGTACTGCCCGTTGTTGTGGTTGAGCTCGATGACAAAACTGGCAGGTGAATCAGCCAGGTCGTGGGTCGCCAGGTAGCGGAACGAAACGCGCACCCACAGGTGCTCCTTCCTGGTAATGTCCTTCCAGCGGAACTTGAAGGTGGGGCCGTAGGTCTTTTCAGGGGTGATCCTGAAGGAGGCCGGCCGGCTGAACGCATAGGAGGTGTCGATAAATGCGGGGGCCACTTCCAGGGAGTCGTTCCCGTCGAAATCGAGGTACCCGATGGTGCGTTGGTCATAATCCTCAGGGTTCCCAAAGGTCTCTGAGCTTTTGAAATCCCGGATGATCTCCCGGTATTTCCTGTCCTCCTCCGCCACATTCGTCCTGAGAAATACCTTCCAATAATATTTTTTGGTCATGGAATACCCGTCGAAGATCCAGTTGTTGAACTGCCAGGTCTGGAACAGGTTGAGGAAAAGGAAAAACCCGGCCAGCAATATGAAAGTCCTGAAGGTCCACCTCCGTTTCCTCACCTCCACGATGAAATACCCGAAGGGGATGCACAGGATGGCATACGATTCCACGAAATACCGCGATCCGAAGCTCCCCCCCTGCCACCAGGTGCCCCAGCTGGAGATCATGTACACGTTGAGCACGAAAAAAGAGATGATCGGAAGCGCGATGTTCCTGTTGTTCCGCCACAGGAAGAACAGGCCCGCGATGGCGAAAAGGATCATGGGCGTATATAGGAACCACCCCTTTTTGTAGCTGAAGAACACCTTGACGAAATGGGGCTCCAGCCAGTCGAACCCCGGCGTGACCTGGTAGGTGTTGAAGATGAAGCTGCCGGTGACGGCCTTCCAGTAAATGATCTGCACCATCGGGAAGAGCACAAGACCGGCGAGGCCGGTACCGATCTGCCTGATGTTGGTCCTCACGAAGACCACCTTGCGGTTGAAGGATGCCTTGTCCCAGACATTCCACAGCAACGGTACCAGCCCGATGACGATGCCGCTGCCGCGCACCAGCACGGTGAGCCCGAGCATTGCGCCCAGCAGGAAAGCCAGCCGGTGGGTGGGGGTCTCGTGCCACCGGATGGTGTAGTATAACACCACGGCAAAAAGGGTGAAGGAAATGGCATGAGGGCCCAACTCATCGGCAATGGATTCGTGGAAAAAAGTGGTCCCCAGCAGCATGAAGGTCATCACCAGCATGGTGACCCCGTCGCTGAAGAACCTGAGCAGGACCTTCCGGATCACGAAGACCCCGGCAACGATGTAGACCATCACCCCGTTGGCGATGGTGTACTGGTAGGGAAAAGAGAAGCCGTCGGCCGGGTAGCTGCTCATGAGGGCCCACAGGTGGGCCAACAGGAAGAACGGCAGGTAGAGGATCGCCATCCCCAGCGTGTACATGGGCGACCAGTTGCCGTTGGGCAGCCTGAAGGCCTGGTAGAAGGTGCCCGAAGGGTTGTAGGTGTCGAAGATGTATTGTACGACCGACTGGTCGGTGATCCCGGGATCGCCGTGGATGAAGGTGAAGGGAAGGTAGATGTAATAGGCCAGGACGTCCCACCCCAGCATGTTCGACCAGTTGTTGTAATTCACCTGCCGCGTGTAATAATGCACCACGACGATGGCCAGGGAAATGAAAATGGCCAGGTTCTTCGAGTTCAGTATCTTTTTCATGGAATTGGCAGAAGTGACTGATCTGAAACCCCGCAACCGAAGCCGCAAGCCCGGCGCATGAGTGTTACGGACAAAAATAGGCGATTTTGGTCAAAACACGACCGCCGGCGCGTTTTTCATCAGAAAGACCGTACAATGTCTTACTTTTAACACCCCGAACCACCCCGGAAGATGAAAACATGCATTGTCATACCCTGTTACAACGAAGCCAGGCGTCTGCCAACAGACGAATACCTCGATTTTCTCCATCGCTGGCCGCATACCCTCCTCTTTGTCGACGACGGCAGCACCGACAGCACCCTGGAAGTACTTGGCAAGATCCAGGCGGAATACCCTGCACGGGCCCTGGTGGTCTCGGTACCGAAGAACGGCGGCAAGGCCGAGGCGGTCCGGTTCGGCATGCTGAAAGCCCTGGAGATGAAACGCTTCGATGTGCTGGGATTCCTTGATTCCGACCTGGCCACCCCCCTGCACGAGCTGGCCAGGATGATCAGTTATGCAGCCGCCCACGACCACTACCGGATGATCATGGCCATCCGGCTCAAGCGGCTGGGAAGCAAGGTGAACAGGACCCTGAAACGCCATTACCTGGGCCGCGTGTTCGCCACGGCGGTGAGCATCCTGCTGCACCTCCCCACCTACGACACCCAGTGCGGCGCCAAGCTCCTCATGCCCGAAGTGGCCGCGCTGGCCTTCCGGGACCCTTTCACCAGCCCCTGGTTCTTCGACGTCGAGATCCTCTTCCGGATCCGGAACGAAAAAGGAAAAGACTTCGCCCTGCACCGGATCTACGAATACCCCATCATGACCTGGGACGAGGTGAAAGGATCGAAACTGGGCCTTTCCAATTACCTGAAAGCTCCTTTCGAGCTGCTCAGGATATGGCTCCGCTACAGGTAATCCCCACCATCAAGCCATAAAGCCATTATAACCATATAGCAATATAGCCATAAAACCATTCAGCCATTATAGCCAATCTAACCATTCAGCCATAGAACCATTCTAACCATATAGCCATAGAGCCATTCTAACCATATAGCCATAGAGCCATTTTGATTGGACGATACATAAGATTGGACGATGTATGAGATTGGGCGATTTGGCGGCTACCGCAGCCCCTTCACCTTCGGCAACCCGGCCACGAAATCCTTCAGGTAATAGGGCTCGAAATAGGCGACATCCTCGAATTTCTTCTCGTCGAACTTCTGCCGCACGATGGAGGCCATGAAAGTGGCAGATGGCTTAAAGTCCTCAATAAACCGGGCATTGGGGTGGGTGATGACCGACCGGCACTTGCCGGCGCCGTCGCCGAAGAAATATACGGGGTGCTTGTCGAGCTGTTCCCGGAACGACCCTTCCTCGATGATCTCGGCCCTGGTCTCCCTCACCTCGGTGCCATGCCGGTCGAACAGGGCGGCATAGACCTCCATGCGGCGGGCGTCGATCATGGGGCAGTACAGCGCGTCCTCCTCGCCGGTCCCGGCGTGCTGCTGTGCGCCCACGGCCATGGCCTGCAGGGTGCTGACGGCGATGAGCGGCCGGGAGCCCGCATAGCAGAGGCCTTTGGCAGTGGATACCCCGATGCGCAGGCCGGTGTAGGACCCGGGACCCATGCTTACGGCCACCGCGTCGAGGCCGGTCACATCCATTCCTCCGGCTTCAAGCAGTTCCTGGACGAACAGGCTGACCACCTCCGCGTGGGAGTTCTTCCGGTCGCTCTCCCGGAGGCCCGACACTTCCCCATCCCGCAGCAGGGCCACGGAACAGACGGGAGTGGCTGTTTCTATGCAGAGGATATGCATCCGTCAGGGGTTATTTTTCTTCGGCGAACAGGTCCTTCTTGTCGACCACGGTCACCTCATCACCGTCCTTGAGGCGCTTGGATACCGCACGGTAAGGACCGGTGATCACCTCGTCGTCGATGGTGATGCCTTCGGTGACCTGGATGAAAATGTTGTCCTGGATGCCGGTCTTGATCCTTTTCATCACGGCCTTGCCGCCGTCATTGACGAAGACAACCTCCACAAGCTCTTCATCCTTGCTTGCGGCGGTCTCGGCCATCTCCCCCTCCGGCGGTGCCGCGCCTTCCTTTTCGAGGGAGTCGGCACGGGTAGTCACAGCCTGGATGGGCACGGTGAGGATGCCGATGGCGGTCTCGGTCTGGATGTCGACGGTGGCCGACATGCCGGGCCTGAACGGCGACCGGATGACCTGGTCGTCGCTGAGCAGGGACTCATACGACTTCTCCAGGATGAGGATCTTCACCTCGAAGTTGGTCACCTGGTCGGCACTGACGCCGGTGACATTGGCCGAAGTGGCCATCTCGGTGACCACGCCGCGGAACTTCTGACCGAGGTAGGCATCCACCTCGATGAGGCAGGTGTCGCCCAGGCTGACCCTCACAATGTCGTTCTCATTCACCTCCACAAGCACGATCATCCGCGCCAGGTCGGCGATGCGCATGATCTCGGTACCGGAGGAGAACTGGGAGGCGCCGGTCACCCGCTCGCCGATCTCCACGCTGAGCCTCGACACGGTGCCGGGGTTGGGTGCGTAGATGGCGGTCCGGTTGAGGTTCTCCTTGGCTTCGCGCAGCGAGGCTTCGGTGCTGCTCACCGAGAATTCGGCCGCCTTGACGTTCTCCTTGGCGGCCATCACTTCAGCCTCTGCCACCGCGTAGGCCGAGGTGGCGCCGTCGAAGTCGGACTGTGAGATCACGTTCTCGTCAAATAGCTTCTTGTTCCTTTTGTAATCCTCCTGCGCCCTGACGAACTGAGCCTGGGCCTGGGCCAGGCGGGCCTTGGAATTGGCCAGGTTGGCCTTCTGCATCTGGAGCGAGGCCTCGATCTGCTCGTACATGGTGATGTAGATCTCGGGGTCGATCTTGGCCAGCAGGTCACCTTTCTCGACAATGTCGCCCTCCTTGACGTACAGCTCGACTACCTCCCCCGAAATGTACGGGCTGATCATAATATCCTTCTCGGGCTGGATCTTGCCGTTGGCCGATACCGACTCGATGATGGTCCGCTCCTGCGGGAATTCCGCCGACACCCGGATGCTCCCCGACCCCTTCTTCTTGGTGGCGGCAAAGACCAACAGGATGACGATCACGACGGCTCCTGCAATAAGCAAAATGTTCCGTTTCTTTGATTTGGCCATGAAAAATCTTATTGGATGAATGAACGTGCTAAATTAACTATTAAATCCAAAACCGGCCCCCTCAGGGGCGCAATAATTAACAAAATCCGCATGCGCCGTTCAGGGCATCCGCATCGGCGGACGGCACTCCTGCCACCTGAACCGGCACCTTGCCACCGACAACCTCGGTCACGGGGTCAAGCACCTTACACCACCGCTGCTACCGTTGGAAGGTGAGCGGTTTGCCCAGGTAGAAATCGATGACCGTGATCCGGAAAACATAGTCATACTTGGCCTGTATCTGTTCCGAGAGGGCGTTGTTGTACTCTTTCTTGGCATCGTTGTACTCCACCGAGTTGATGAGGCCCACGTTGAATTTCTGTTCGGCATACTTGAACGCCTCGCTGGTGGCCTGCACCTTTTTTGCAGCGGCCTTGTGCCTGTTATAGGCCGAAAGCGCATCGTTATAGGCCTGCTGCAGGATCTTGTACAGGTTGTTTTTCTGGAGCTCGAGGTCGAGGTTGGCATTTTCGATGCCGATCTTGGCCTGTGCCACATTCGAGCGGGTCACCCAGCCGTTGAAGATGGGGATGCTCAGGTTGAGGTTCATGGTCTCGTTGAGGTTGTCCTTGAGCTGATCGGAGAAGGGCTTTGGATTATAGGCCCCGTAGCCCGTGAGCGGGGCGGTGGGAAAAACTGCCTGTCCGGCCTCGGTGACCCCGATCTGCGGGAGGTATTCGAACGGGTCCTCGCCCAGCCGGTTGGCGCCGGAATAACCGGATCCGATGGACCCGTTCAGCGACAGCCTGGGATAATAGTTGCCCCTGGCGATCTTGAGGTCCATCTCTGACACTTCCACGCCCATCTCTGCGCTTTTGATCTCGGGGCGCGATTCCACGGCCGTTGTGTACAGCGTTTCCGGCCTATAGAGCTGGGGCTCGTCGAGGAGACCCAGTTCCGGTTTCTCTACCTCCATCCCTTCGGGCGTCGAGAGCTCCATCAGCTGCGACAGGTTCAGGTAAGCCAGGGCCAGGTTGTTCTGGGCGTCCACCAGGGAGAGCTCCTCCGAAGCCTGCTGGGCCTCGATGGTCAGCAGGTCACCCTTGGCCAGCGTGCCGGCCTCGACCAGCTTATTGGTGCGTTCCACCTGCTGGTTGGTGATGTCGAGCTGGTTCTGTGCGATCTCGACGAACTCGAGGTAGAAGAGTGTCTGCAGGTATTCGGTGGCCACCGAGATGGAGATGTCATCCTTGAAAAAATCGGCATTGTACTGTGCCTGCTGGAAGCTGAGCTTGTTCTTCCTGACGGTGTTGAGCTGCCGGAAACCGCTCCACAGGTTCAGGTCACCCTGCAGGAAAAGGTTGTTGGAACGCACCCGGTCGGTGGCGAACTCGTTGGTGAAGGGGTCGATACGCTGTCCCCAGTTATACCCGTGGGAGGCAAAGCCGTTGAAATTGGGCAGCATCCCCAGCTTGCTCTGCAGCAGCACCTCGTCCTGCAACTGGACGTTCAGGTATTGCTTCTTGACGTTGATGTTGTGATCGAGGGCATAGTTGATACACTCTTCCAGCGTCCAGACCTTGTTCTCCTGGGCATTTGCCCCTGCAACAATGATCAGCATGAAAAACGCAAGGATGATCATGGTGGTGATCCTCATTTTCTGCATGGTTATTTGAATTTTTAAATGTTCTGTTGATTGTGGGCCTGCGAAAGCTTCCATAATTGCTGTATTCATAAGGACCTCTCCAAACTAAAAATATGCCACTGTCATAACCCGCTGAAAGCGAAATCATCAGGGTACATTACCGCGATATCCCCCCCTGTTTGTGTTCGCAGGAATACAGCGAATGTCCAGTAGTGAACATACCCGGAGGCCCAAAGCTTAAGTAATTCAAAGGTAATATGAATTTTGATAGGAGGCAAATCATTAAATTTGTTCCCTGAACCAGGTGGCCGGGGGGTAATGGCCCTCCCCACCAGAAACACGACAACGGGATATGGAGCACATGATCGTCCGTGAGGGCAACATTGTCGACGTGGTCAACGGGAGGATCTTCCGGGGGGCGGTCACCATCCGCGGCGGCCGCATCGCCGCGGTCACCGAAAGGGAGACCGGTTCCACCGAATACATCCTGCCGGGGCTGGTGGATTCCCACATTCACATCGAGAGCTCGATGCTGGTGCCGTCGGAGTTTGCCCGGCTGGCGGTGGTGCACGGCACGGTGGCCACCGTCTCGGACCCGCATGAGATCGCCAACGTGCTTGGCATGGAGGGGGTTGATTACATGATCCGGAACGGGTCGACCGTTCCGTTCAAGTTCTTCTTCGGCGCCCCTTCGTGTGTCCCCGCCACCGATTTCGAATCGTCGGGCGCCCGCATCGGCCCGGAGGAGGTGGCCCGGCTCCTGTCCAGCGAGCATGTCCGGTACCTGTCGGAAATGATGAACTTCCCGGGTGTCCTGCACGGCGACCCGGCGGTGATGGCCAAACTGGAGGCTGCCAGGAAGGCAGGCAAGCCGGTCGACGGCCATGCGCCCGGCCTCACAGGCGAGGAAGCCAGGCAATATGCCGGGCGGGGCATCACCACCGACCATGAGTGCTTCACCCTCGAAGAGGCCAGGGAGAAGATCGGCTTCGGCATGAAAGTCCAGATACGGGAGGGCAGCGCCGCCAGGAACTTCGACACCCTGGTCCCCCTCCTGGAGAGCCACCCCGGCATGGTGATGTTCTGCTCCGACGACAAGCACCCCGACGACCTGGTCACAGGACATATGAACAGCCTGGTAAAACGTGCCATCACCATGGGCTACGACCCGCTGGATGCCATCCGGGCGTGCACCCTCAACCCGGTACGGCATTATAGCCTGGATGTCGGGCTGCTGCAGGTGGGCGACCCGGCCGACCTCATCGTGGCCGGCAGCCTGGAGGAGTTCAACATCCGCGAGACCTACATCAGCGGGCAGCTCGTGGCCGGCGGCGGGGAAAGCCTGATCCGCACCGTCCCGGGCGACACCCCCAACATCTTCAAGGCTGTTCCCATCGGCACCAACGACCTCGAGGTCCCGGCCAGGGGCAGCCGCATCCGTGTGATACGGGCCATCGAAGGGCAGCTGGTCACCGGGCAGGAGACCACAGAGGCCCGCATCGAGGGGGGCCGGTTCGTGAGCGACCCGGAACGTGACATCCTCAAGATCGTCGTCATCAACCGCTACCGGAAGTCGAAGCCCGCCATCGGGTTCATCCGCGGCTTCGGGTTCAGGAAGGGGGCCATCGCCTCCACCGTGGCCCACGACAGCCATAACATCATCGCCGTGGGGGCCGATGACAGGGACCTGGCGGCGGCCGTCAACCTGCTGGTGGAGTGCAGGGGCGGCATCACCCTGGCCGACGGCGGCCATGCAAACGTGTTGCCCCTGCCCGTGGCCGGGATCATGTCGCACCACGACGGCCGGGAAGTGGCCCGCCGCTACGAATCGCTCAACAAGGCCGCAGGGGAACTGGGAACCCCGCTGGTCGCCCCGTTCATGACCCTTTCCTTCATGGCGCTGCTGGTGATCCCGGAGCTGAAACTGAGCGACAAAGGGCTGTTCGACGGCAAAACCTTCTCCTTCACCTCGGTCTACGCCGATTGAGTGACCGGGAAAGGGCCCCGGGATTCATCAGATGACCATCATATGTTATATATCATATCTGGCAGGGGCCGGACAGAAGACACCAGCGCCGGGCTGCGGTCATGCCGGGGCACCCCGGCCGTTGCCAACATCCATATCCCTCTTTTTCAATGTCTTATTCAGAAATGAATGCATCCGGGGATCCGGCTCCACCCGGAGGGTCCAACGCGGGAACCGGACTGAAATGGCTTGCTTAAATTAATTCTAAATATCTACATATTTATTTTACTGATATACTTTTTTACTACTTTTGCAAAAAATGAATGGACCATGGCGAAATTAGTTCTTGACATCACGAAATTAGAGATGGCAGCCAGCAAACTGAGGGCGATTGCACATCCGATGCGGATTGCCATCATTGACCTTCTGAATGAAAAGCCGAAACTCAGTGTCACCGAGATCTACAGCAAGCTTGACATCGAACAGGCCTCCGCCTCCCATCACCTCAACATCCTCAAGAACAAGGGTGTCCTGGTATCAAAAAGGGAAGGGAAAAAGATCTATTATTCGCTGAAGAATGTGACGCTTACCGAGATCATCGAGTGCATCAACCGGTGCAACGAGGATTAGCGCCTTTCGGCCCCGGGTCGACGGAGAAAAGAATGAAGCCTGCGGTTTTTCCCGGGCTTTTTTTTATGCCCTGACGTTCCCGGCCAGGTGGATGAAGTCCGACACCGACAGCTGTTCCGCCCTTTTTTGCAGAAGCCCGCCCTGCAGGTCGCCCGTCCAGGAGAAATCCCTGAGTGCATTGCGCAGCGTCTTGCGGCGCTGGTTGAAGGCGGCCTTGACCACCCGGAAGTAGGTATTCTCGTCACAGGGTAGCTGCCCCACCCCGTTCCGTTGCAGCCTGATCACTGCCGACTTGACCTTTGGCGGCGGAAAGAATGCCCCTTCCCTCACAGTGAACAGGTACCCGATGTCGTACCAGGTCTGCACGAGCACGCTGAGGATCCCGTAGGTCTTGGAGCCGGGCGGGGCTGCAATGCGTTCGGCGACCTCTTTCTGGAACATGCCCACCACTTCCGTCACCTGGTGCCGCATCTCGAGCACGCGGAAGAGGATCTGGCTCGATATGTTGTACGGGAAATTGCCGATCACGGCGAAGGGGCCCTGAAACACGGCGCCCAGGTCGGCCCTCAGGAAATCACCCCGGATGATCCTCCCCTCCAGGCTGTGAAAATGTGTTTCCAGGTACTCCGCCGCTTCCCCGTCGATCTCGATCACATGGAAATTCGCGGGGTTGCGCTCCAGGATCTCCCGCGTCAGGATCCCCTTTCCCGGACCGATCTCCAGGAGGGCAGGGGTGCCGGGCGACAGGGCGGCGACGATCCGCCGGGCGATACCCGGATCGGTAAGGAAGTGCTGGCCAAGGTGTTTCTTCGGACGAACCATTGTGTGCAGATCAGGTCAGGGTGTGTCCGGAATGTCGAACAGGAATTTCTCTTCCGGTGTCAGCTCCTCCCTGTCAAAGTCACCCCGGAGTATCCTGAACCGCTTGCGCGCATCGACGGAAAAGAGGCTGGCCGGATAATCGTTCAGCAGCCTCTGGTAGAGCTCCTGCGCCTTTTCGGGGTTCCCCAGCTGGTTCTCGTTGAGCTGTGCCAGCATGTAGAGGGCGTTGTCGGCGGTGATGTCGTAGGCATACTTGTCGAGGAGCTGCTCGAGGAGGCCGGCGGCATCCTGGTATCTTTCCTGCCGCTCCCTGATCTCGGCCTTTTTGAGGAGCACCTCATCGAAGATGGGGTGATGGGTGGCCAGGGTGAAGATGGAGTCGAGGGTGGCCAGCGCCTCCTCCTCGCGGTTCCTGTAGAGGAGCAGGTCGGCGCGGCCGTACATGGCCAGGGCCACCGTGGAGGAATCGGCCCCGATGTTGTCGCTGATCAGCACCGACAGCCGCAGGGCATCGTTGGCGATGAGCTTGGAGGTGGCGGCCTTGAGCACATCCAGCTGGGCCTTGGCCCAGTCGTACTCGCCCATATAAAAGGAGAGCCGGGCGTTCTTGTACTTGGCCTCATAGCCCAGGGGGTCGAGCTTGAAGGCCTTTTCGACCTGGGCATAGAGCAGCTTGGCCTCCCACACGTCGCCGGTGAGGAGGTACACGTCGGCCAACTCGATCTTGCAGGCGGCCGTATTCCGGTCGGCCGCATTGGGCATGCCGATGGCCTCGTTGAGGACGGCGACGGCTTCCGCGGGCTTGTCGAGGTAGAAGGCCTGCAGGTGCCCCAGGTACTGCATGATGATGACCGTGGAGGAGTTCCTGCCGAACTCATCGAGGGTGGACAGGTATTCGTCCTCGAGCTCCCGCAGGTCGTTCTCGTCATGCACGGCCGTTTCGATGGTCCTGAGGTAGTGGGCGTATAGGAGGCCGATCCTGGCGTCGAGGTAGAGGAAACTGCCGCTCCCTTTCTTCAGGACATATTTATAGGCCTCGATGGCCACGTCGTATTCCTTGTTGACGAGGGCGATCTCGGCCAGCTCGATGAGCCGCTGGCCGTCTTCGTCGAGGCGGCGGTCGATGGCCCGGGCCTGGATGAGGGCCATCTCGAAATCCTCGTTCTGCATGCTGAGCCACAACAGCATCTCCGAGAAATAGACCTTTTCGGGTTCTTTCTGGATCCGCTTGAGCAGCCCCACCCGCAGGTATTCGCTCACCTGCTGCTCGGGATCGTCGGCCAGCACGCTCTGCAGCCGCGACTGCACCGTGGTGAGGGTGATGTAGTCGTAGTCGACGCAGTCGAGGTAGGCCTCCACCATTTCCGAATAATTGCGGGTCTGGCGGTACAGGTTGCCCAATTCCAGGTAAAAGGGGTAATCCAGCATCCTGCGGCCCTGCTCGTAGGCCTCCACGGCATAGTCGGTCTGGCCGCGGTACTGGAACGCATTGGCGAGCTGCTGCACCTCGTTCTTGTCGGCAGGCATCTCCTTGAGCGCATTGTCGAACTGCTTTTTCGCCTTCGCGGTCTCCCCCGACCGGCTGTAGACATAGCCCAGGTCCACCTCGTACTTGCCACGGCCGGGATAGGCCCTGATCTGATCCTTCGCGAGCTTTTCGGCATCCTTATACCGCTCCAGTTCCAGCAGGCAATAAAAATAATAGGTGTAATAGAGGGCCCTGTTCTTGTTCTCGTAAAGCTCCTCATAAAGGACCACCGCTTTTTCGAAGTTCCGGTTCCTGAAATACTGCGCTGCGATCTGCTCATCCGTCTCCTGCGGCTTTGAAGGTGCCGGGGGGGTGATCTCCACGGGCTTGAGGATCTGGTCGATCTGGGCCGCGGCAGGCGGGGTCACCGCCAGGATGACCACGAGGGTCAGGTATGTGAGTATGTATTTCATGGGGTGGACCTGAATGCAAACGCGATGCAGGCGTCCTTTATTTTAACAGGGTCCTTATGCAATTGTTTCAAACCCGGTGTATGGCACCAGCACCTTGGGTATGCGGATCCCATCGGGTCCCTGGTTGTTCTCCAGCAGGGCGGCCACGATGCGGGGCAGGGCCAGGGCGCTGCCATTGAGGGTGTGGGCGACGACCGTGTTGCCCTCCTCATCCTTGTACCGCAGTTTCATGCGGTTGGCCTGGAAGCTTTCGAAGTTGGAGACCGAGCTCACCTCCAGCCACCTGTCCTGCGCGGCGGCATACACCTCGAAGTCGTAGGTGAGGGCCGACGTAAAGGAGAGGTCGCCGCCGCAGAGCCGGAGGATGCGGAACGGCAGCCCCAGGTCGCGGATGAGCGAGGCCACGTGGGCCCTCATCTCCTCCAGCACGTCATAGGACGCGGCGGGGGTTGCGATGTGGACGATCTCCACCTTGTCGAACTGGTGCAGGCGGTTGAGGCCGCGGACATGGGCGCCCCAGGAGCCGGCCTCGCGGCGGAAGCAGGATGAATAGGCCACGTTCTTCACCGGCAGGTCGGAGGACCTGAGGATCACGTTGCGGTAGATGTTCGTGATGGGCACCTCGGCGGTGGGGACGAGGTAAAGGTTGTCTTCCGTCACATGGTACATCTGCCCGTCCTTGTCGGGCAGCTGGCCGGTGCCGAAACCCGAATCCTCGTTGACCAGCAGGGGGGGCTGGTACTCCGTGTAGCCTGCCTCCAGGGCGCGGTCGAGGAAGAAGTTGATCAGGGCACGCTGCAGCTTGGCGCCTTTCCCTTTGTAAAAGGGGAACCCTGCACCCGACACCTTGTTGCCGAGGTCGAAATCGACGATGTCGTACCTGGTGATCAGGTCCCAGTGGGGAACGGCATCCGCTGCAAGGACGGGGAGCTCCCCTTCCTGGTGGATGTTCTCGTTGTCGTCGGCCGACCGGCCGGGCTTCACCGAGCCATGCGGCAGATTCGGCAGGCGCACCAGCAGGTCGTTCATGCCGGAGGTGGCCAGGTCCAGCTTCTCGCCCAGTTCCTTTGACAGCTGCTTGAGCTCGCCCGACCGGGCCTTGAGCTTTTCGGCCTCCTCCCTTTTCCCCTGTTTGAACAGGGTGCCGATGTCGCGGGACACCTGGTTCGATTCTGCCAGGACATCATCCAGCTTTTTCTGGGTCTTCCTGCGCTCGTCGTCGAGCTGCAGCAGGGACGCGACAAGCTCGCCCGCGTCGAAGTTCTTCACCCGGAGCCGCGCGATCACCTCCTCCGTGTTATGACGTATGAAATTTACCTGTAACATGCTTGCTGATTTGGATGTGCAAAGGTATTCTTTTCAGGCCGAAAATAAAACAATATCACGAGAAAGCGAAGGGCTGCCGGGGGGAGTGAACCGCCGGGGGCGCATAAAAAAATCCTTCTCCGGGGGGAGAAGGATTTGCCTTCTGCTTCGATCGCTGGTCGGCTTTAATTTGCAGGGGCTTCGGTATCCAGGGGAAGGACGTTGACATAGGACCTGTCGTCGCGACGCCTCCTGAATTCCACGGTACCATCGATCAGGGCATACAATGTATGATCTTTTCCGATTCCCACATTTTCACCCGGGTAATGCTTGGTCCCTCTTTGCCTGATGATGATGTTACCGGCCCGTGCAAACTGGCCACCATATATCTTAACGCCTAAGCGCTTGCTTTCCGATTCCCTTCCGTTCCTTGAACTACCAACACCTTTCTTATGTGCCATGGTTTTCTATTTTTTTGGGGTTATTTCGTATCGCTGTTATTCGTCTTTGCTTTCCGGCTTCTCTTGTTTTTCCGCTTCGGGTTCTGCTTTCTTGGCTTCCGGTTTCGGGGTCTCTTTCTTCTCCGCTTTCGGGGCAGCCTTTTTGGCCGGAGCTGCTTTCTTCACTTCCTTCTTTGCGGCCGGTTTCCTGGTTTCAGTCTTGGCTTCGGCCTTCGCTTCTTCGGCTTTGGCTTTAGGGGCCTCTTTAACGGCTTCCGCCTTGGGAGCCTCTTTCTTTTCCTTCTTCACGCCGGTGAGGATCTCCTCGATGACGATCCTGCTGAGGTACTGCCTGTGCCCGTTCTCCTTCTGGTAGCCTTTCCGCCTTTTCTTGTGGAAGACCAGCACTTTGTCGCCTTTAAGGTGTTCCACGATCTTGGCTTTCACCAGGACTCCATCCACCACCGGGGTACCCACCGACACCTTGCCGCCATTGTCAAGGAGGAGGACCTGGTCGAACTCGACCGACTCTCCGGCATCCCCTTCCAGCCTGTGGACAAATACTTCCTGCTCCTTCTCGACCTTGAATTGCTGGCCTGCTATATCTACTATTGCGTACATCTTATAACTATGCTTTTTTGCTCAAAAAATGGAGTGCAAAATTAGAAAAAAAATCGATTCTGCAAATGTTTTTTCAAATAAAAAGCTCAAACTCCCAAATTTAGTAATTTTATGTCAATGTACAATCCACCGGGCCCGGAGCCGATGAAACACGTATTGGTCCTTCTGATCTTCCTTTTGGCCGGGGCATTGCCCGTCGCAGGGCAGTACGGCATCACCCAGACCGTGCGGGGGACCGTGACCGACAGGAACACGAAGACGCCCCTTCCGGGTGCCAACGTGGTATTGCTCGACAGCGACCCGTTGCGGGGCACCTCCGCCGATGACGAGGGGCGGTTCAGGCTCGAGGGGGTGCCCGTGGGGCGGGTTGGCCTCAAGGTGAGCTACCTGGGCTTCCGCGAGGTGCTCCTCACCGGCCTCAACCTGCAGTCGGGCAAGGAGCTGGTGCTGCGCATAGAAATGGAAGAGATGGCCTTTCAGAGCGGGGAGGTGGTGATCAGCGGCAAGGTCGAAAAGAGCGCCACCCTCAACGAGATGGCGACCGTCAGCGCCCGCAGCTTCACCGTGGAGGAGACGGAGCGCTATGCCGGCTCACGCAACGACGTGGCCCGCATGGCCTCCAATTTCGCCGGGGTGAGGGGCACCGACGACAGCCGCAACGACATCATCATCCGGGGCAATTCCCCGTCGGGGCTCCTGTGGCGACTGGAGGGCGTTGACATCCCGAACCCCAACCACTACGGCGCCACCGAATCCACCGGCGGCCCGGTGAGCATCCTCAACAACAACCAGCTGGCCAACTCCGACTTCATGACCGGCGCCTTCCCTTCCGAATACGGGAATGCCATTTCCGGGGTGTTCGACCTGAAAATGCGCAACGGAAACAACGAGCGCCACGAGTTTCTCGGCCAGATCGGGTTCAACGGCCTGGAGCTGGGTGCCGAAGGGCCGCTCTCCAAAAGGTCGGGTGCCTCCTACCTGGTAAACTACCGCTATTCCACCCTGGAGTTCTTTCACCTCCTGGGCATCGAGTTCGGGACCGGCACGGCCATTCCCAAATACCAGGACCTCTCTTTCAAGGTCAACCTGCCCGCGACAAAGGCGGGCAGCTTCTCCATCTTCGGGGTCGGGGGAATGAGCGACATCTCCATCCTCGACAGCGAGAAGGACACCACGGAGCAGGCCCTCGACTTCTATGGCGGCGAAGGGTTCGACCTGATCAATTCCTCCGGCATGGCGGTGATAGGCATCACCCACCGTTACCTCATCAACAGCTCGGCATACACGCGGCTCACCGTGGCCGGCACCTACCACGATTTCAGGGTGCGGGTCGACTCCATCACCCCCGACGAGCACCTCATCCTCCCCTACTTCCGCAACAGCCACAAGGAGCGGAAACTTTTCGTCAACTTCCTGGTGAACAAACGGATCAACTCGCGCCATACCGTGAAGGGGGGTGTCATTTTCAGCCATTATCATTTCGACTTCATCGACAGCGCCTACTTTGACGAGTACGACCGGTTCAGGGTGCTGACCGATTTCGAGGGTCCTGCCAGGCTGCTCCAGCCCTACGTGGAGTGGAAGTACAAGATCACCAACGCCCTTACCCTCAACAGCGGGCTGCACTTCCAGCAGTTCTTCCTGAACAGCTCCCGGGCGCTGGAGCCGCGGGCCGGCCTGAGCTGGGAATTCCGTCCCGGGCAGTCGCTCCGCCTGGGCTATGGCTACCACAGCCAGCTGGCCCCCGTCACCGTCTATTTCAACCGGGTGCAGCTGGCCGATGGCAGCTACGCCTCGCCCAACGAGGACCTGGGCATGACCCGGAGCCACCACTTCGTCGCAGGCTATGACCGGATCGTCCGGGAGAACCTGCGCTTCCGTGGGGAGGCCTATTACCAGCGGATCACGCACGCGGGGGTTGACGGGAACGACAGGAATGCCTATTCCATTCTCAACCAGGGCGCCAATTTTTACCTCTGGACGCCGGATACCCTCTCCAACGAAGGCACCGGCAGGAATTACGGGATGGAGGTCACCTTCGAACGGTTCCTCAGCAAGGGGATGTATTTCCTGGTCACCGGATCCCTCTACCAGTCGAAATACACCGGGAGCGACGGGGTGGAAAGGAACACGGCGTTCAACGGCAATTTCATCCTCAACGGGCTGGCGGGAAAGGAATGGGTTCTCGGGAAGGGCCCCGGGAAGGGAAAGAAAAGACAGCTCACCTTCCTTGCCGACCTCAAGGTGACCTGGGCCGGCGGACAGCGCTACACCCCCCTTGAGGCCGACCGGCTCGGACCCAATGATTACGTGGCCAATTACGACGACGAAAACGCCTATTCCGAGCAATTCGACAACTACTTCCGCACAGACCTGCGGATCGCCTTGCGGCAGAATTCGAGGAAAACCTCCATGGAATGGGCCATTGACGCTCAAAACCTGTTCAACGTGAAGAACATCTACAGCCAGAAGTTCAATTCAAGCACGGGCGAGGTGGAGTACACGTACCAGCTGGGGCTGCTGGTGATACCGCAGTTTCGGGTGGTTTTTTAGGGAAAGAGGCAGTTGGCAGGAGGCAGGAGGAGAGCCGCTGCATTGGACGAAGTGGGATGGAATAAACGGCATAGCCCTGAGCTTGTCGAAGGGAGCTTGTCGACGTGCGGTGAATGGATCACGGGACCTCAGCCTTTCAGGGCGCGGGCCAGGTCGGGGTGGATGAGCAGGTTGATGAAAAAATGGTCGGCGAAACCCTTGTCCAGTTCTTTCAGCATGGCCTGCAGTTCCTTTTTCTTGATCTCCGCGTCGTGGTCGGACGTGATGATGGACCTGATCTTCCTGAACTGTGAGATCTTCAGCTCCTCTTCCAGGGCCTGGACGACGACCTCGACGGGGACCATGCTGGGCCCGGCCTCTTTTTCGGGCAGCCCGAAGGCGTTCAACTCATCGATCGAAGCCTGGAGCACCTCGCGGCCCAGTTTCTTGCAGGTATCCATGTAGGCCGATTTGCCGGTGGTGTCGCGCAACGACCAGCTGGAAAAATCATATTCGATCTTCTCGATCTGCTTCACCTTGGGATTGTGTTCACCGAAGATCCGGGACAGCAGCACCACGGTGTACTGTTTCCAGGCGTCCAGGTCAAAATCCCTGGATGCCAGCTTTTCGATCTGCGCCTGCAGGAGTTCCACTTCTTTCATAAGGGGGGTATTGATGGATTCCCAAAGTTAACAAAGAAAAGGACATGCCCGGAAAAAAGAGAAGCCGGGACGCTTTCCCGGCTTCACTGAACTACAAATACGCGTTTAGAGGCGAGTCAAGGTAAAAACC
The DNA here is from genome assembly GCA_964386225.1 of uncultured Bacteroidales bacterium. GTDB lineage: Bacteria > Bacteroidota > Bacteroidia > Bacteroidales > JAADJA01 > JAADJA01. The sequence goes on along the minus strand of CAYLTG010000014.1, from coordinate 18,842 downwards.
TCCAAATACAGGTAGGATTCTGATAATCAATCATGGTAATGCTTTGTATGTCTTTGTCATTCTTTCACGAGTTTCACCGTGGTGGTGGCCCCGCCGGTCCCTTCCAGGATGACGATGTACACACCCGATCCGACCGAGCCGATGTCGAGGGTCGCGGCGTTGCTGCCCAGTTCCTGCTCCATCACTTTCTGGCCGGTGAGGGAATAGATCCCGACCCGTTGCATGGGATCGTCGGACCGCAGGTGGAGGATCCCCGACGATGGGTTGGGATAGCAGCTGAATGCCACCGCTTTGTCCTCTTCCATTCCCGTAATGGCTTCCTGGTCGAAAGAATAGGCACCCATGTCGGCCACAGTCCCGTCGGGGTCGGAGGGCAGGTCGGGGTTCCCGGCGTCGATGCAGGGCGACCTGGATCCGTTTAATGATGGATAATCGGCCCAGGAGAGGTGATAATCTCCGTTCTCGGCATTTTCGAAGAGGGGGTCGGCGTCGATGTTCCCATCGCCGGCATGACCTCCTGCCACGTCGGACCAGGTCACCTCGGGCCCGTTTCCGTCGGCCACGATCTCATCCGGGCTGTTCCCCCAGAGGATGCTGCTTGAAATGGCTGCCGGTTCGCCGAACCAGGCCTGGTGCCATACGGCCCCGCCTGCTCCTGCCGTGTTGGCCGTCACGGTCGACCTGACCATGTCCATCGCGGCATCCTCCAGGAAGAGGGCGCCACCCTCCTGCAGGGCCGTATTGGCCGCCAGGAGGCACCGGTCCAGCGCCAGGTGGCTTTCGGCGTCGCCATAGATGCCACCGCCCTGCATGGCCTGGTTGCCGGTTATCTCCGCACCGTCCAGCGTAACGTCGGCCCAGGAACAGAATATCCCGCCGCCGAGGCTGGCGCTGTTGTTGCGTATGGTCACGTCCACGATGGTGGCGCTGGCATCCATGAGGACCTGCATCCCGCCGCCGGGAACAGGCGAGTGGTTGTATGCGACGGTACCCTGCTCCAGGAGGGCGCCTTCAGGACCATAGGACGATCCGGAGAGGGACACGCCCGTCCCGTTGTTGTGCTCGATGAGAAAATCGGAGACCTGGATGGCGGAGAATTGTGCCTCGAGCCCGCCGGTCCCGTTATGATGAAGATGGAGCCCGTGCATGGTGATGTCGGAGAACTCGTACAGGACGATGCCCTGGTACCTGTTGTAGCGGGCCGTGGTATTGGCAATGGTGAGGTTGGGGTATTCCAGGCAGGTGATGCCGTTGCCGGCGCTGTATTCCACGATGCAATGGTCAAGCCCCGAGTCCTCCGTCTGCTGCGCGTAAAACCCGAGAAAGGCGATGCCACCCCAGCCGGCGGAACCCACCGCGAAGCCTGTCGTATCCTGAAGCGAAAAGAGCACCTTTTCCTGGGCCGTACCCACGGCCTCGATCCTTCCATAGACCTCCAGGCTGTAATTACCGGTAAAAAGGACCTCCACGCCCGGCTTTACGGTGAGGCGGTCGTCCGGTTCTATCGTGATATTCCCTTCAACAAGATAGGGGTTTCCTTCTGATTCCCACACTCCCGAGACGCTGCCGCCGGAAATGATGGTTTGTGCAAACTGCGGCGCAGATGCGATGAGCAGTAGAAGCAGGATTGTAGTTCTTAACGTTACCATGATTTGCATTTTAAAATTACCTTGACGATCCTGGGAATCCCAAAAAGCATGCAAGATCATGGAAAGGGTGTCGTGCCACGGCCCGGACCCACTCATCACCGACACTTCAATATATTCACATACAAGTATTTAAAAGTTAATTCAGGTCTTTACCAAAAAAATATCAACCCCGGATGCCGGGCATAATGGGGGTGTTTCTTTTCCCAAATTTGGAATCAGGGAGCTGGAAATTTCCCAAATTCCGACCTTCAGATGTTATATGGAAGCAAATTGGATATGTATGTCCTAGTTGGGGGACAGGTCGGCGAAGTTATCATCCTCCCGCAGGACCTCCAGGGCTTTGAGGATGCCGTCGTCGATCTCCGACAGCACCTGGAAGTAGGTCTTGAACTCGAAGATGTTCCTTCCGATGAGGGCTTTGAGCTGGTAGCGGATGAGGCGGGAGGAGAGTTTTATCTCGTTGCTCCTGGGAGTTACCCCCTCGCCGGCGGCATAGCTGACGAATTCATCCAGGAAGCGGTTGTCGACCAGGAAGCGGCTGTTGAACTCCTCGTAGGTGGCATATTTGCCCGTGAGCGTTTCCCTTTCCCGGTCCATGAAGTCCAGGACATAATCATTGAAGAGCCCCTTGCTGAGCAGGTCGACGTAATAGTCGGTGTACTGTGCGGTATCCCATGGCACGAACACGTCGGGCATGATGCCTCCGCCGCCGTAAACGAGCCGGTTCTTCGGGGTGTAGTACTTGAGCGAGTCAGGGAAATCGATGCTTTCGGTCCCGTAGATCTCCCCGTCGCGGATCCGCTCCTGCAGGTCGTTGTAGTATTCGTCGTAGTCCTTGCCGTAGGGCTTCTGGATGCATCGTCCGGTGGGGGTGTAGTACCTGGCCACCGTGAGGCGTATCACCGAGCTGTCGGGCAGGTAGTAGGGCCGTTGCACCAATCCCTTTCCGAAGGACCGCCTGCCTACGATGAGGGCCCGGTCCCAGTCCTGCAGGGCCCCGGCCACGATCTCGGAGGCGCTGGCCGACCCTTCGTCGATGAGCACCACGAGCCGGCCCTCTTCGAACTCACCGCGGAATGACGACTTGTATTTCCGTTGCGGGCTGGAGGCCCCTTCCGTGTAGAGCACCAGCTTGCCTGGCCCCAGGAACTCGTCGGAGAGGTCCACCGCCACATCGAGGTAGCCGCCCGAGTTGCCGCGCAGGTCGACCACCAGGTCCTGCATGCCGGCATCCCTCAGCTCGCCGATGGATTTGCGGAACTCGTCCATGGTGGTCCTCGAGAACCGGTTCAGCTTGATGTACCCCACCCGGGGTGCCGCCATGAAGGAGGCATCGATGCTGTTGATGGGAATGCGGTCGCGGGTGAGGGTGAAATCGATGGGCTTGTTCCTTCCTTTGCGATACACCGTGACCACCACCTCGGTGCCCTTGTCGCCGCGCAGGCGCTGGAACACATAGTTATTGTCCACCGCCGACCCCGTGGCGCTCTCCCCGTTGATCCGGATGATCTTGTCGCCCGCCATGATCCCCAGCTTCTCGGCAGGCCCTCCCGGCACGGGCGAGATCACCAGGATGGTGTCGCGGTATACCTGGAAGGAGATGCCGATGCCGTCAAAATTCCCTTCCAGCGGCTCGTTGGCCAGCTGCAGGTCCTTCTTGCTGATGTATTGGGAATGGGGGTCGAGCTCCTTGAGGGTGGCCACGATCGCTTTTTCCACCAGGCCGGCCTCGTCGATGGTATCGACATAGGCGAAGTTGATGATCTGCAGCGCCGATGCGAATTTCTGGGTCGTGGACTTGGGATCGAAGCGCTGGGCACCTGCCATGCCGGAGGCCAGCAAGCACATGGCAAGCCACAGGGAAAACCAGATCTGAATGCTCTTGCGCTTCATAAATCCCTTTGGAAAGGACTGCCTCGACAGCCCTTGTATGATTGATTTCCTGACTCGTGTAAAATTAATCAATTGAACGGTATACGGCAAGAATTCAAATAGGATTACTTTTGCAGCCACATTTTTCAGAATTTCCAGGCTGGCCTGATGTTTTTGTCTTCCGCATCATACACGCACGAAGAACGCAAGACCTTCAACCTGCACCTCATCTATTCCATCCTCGAGGGGGTGATCCTGGGCGTGCTGGCCCTCAACGAATTCGTTTTCATCAAGAGCCTCCACGGCTCCAACTACCAGCTGGGGGTCCTGTTCCAGCTGAGCATGGTGGTCTTCATCTTCCTGATCTTCATCAACGAGTTCATCAAGCGGGCGCGCGACAAGCGCAAGCTGCTGCGGTGGACGGGCATCGCCACGCGGGGGCCGCTGGCCCTCCTGATCTTCTTCCCGGCCAGCGAGCAGGCCATGGAAGGGTCATCCCTGTACCATTACATCTTCCTGGTGATCTTCCTGGTCTATTATTTCGGGAACGTGGTGATCTACCCCCTCATCAACCAGTTCCTCAAGAAGCAATATGCGCACCAGAACTTCGGGAAGCTTTACGGGTATGCCTCTTCGGTGAACAAGATCGTGATGCTGGTGGCCACGTTCCTTTACGGGATGCTGCTCGACCACGACCACTTCGCCTTCCGGTACGTGTTCATCGTGGTGGCGGTGCTCGGCATCGCCTCGCTGCACCTCCTGTCCATGATCGATTACCGGGAGAAGCTGGCCGAGACGAGGGACAGGTTCCTGGTGGCGGTGCGCAAATCGTTCAGCACCATGACCTCCATCCTCAGGGGGAACAAGCCCTACCTGCATTTCGAGGGGGGGTTCATGTTCTACGGGTTCTCTTTCATGATCACCGTGACGGTGATCACCATTTTCTTCGAGCGCGCCCTTCACCTCAATTACAGCAGCGTGGCCTTCTACAAGAATGCATACAACATCCTGGCCATCATTCTGTTGCCTTACACCGGCAAGCTCCTCGGCCGGATCGACCCCCGCAATTTCGCGGTCATCACCTTCGGGTCGTTGACGCTGTTCATCACTTTCATCCTGCTGACGGAGGTCTTCCCCTTCCATTTCACCCTGCAGGGCATCGAGATCTACCCCATGCTGATGATCGCCTATCTTTTCTACGGGGTCTTCGCGGCCACCATGGCGCTGCTCTGGTTCATCGGCTCGGCCTATTTCTGCAGGCCCGAGGAGGCGGGCGATTACCAGTCGGCACACCTGTCATTGACGGCGGTGAGGGCGCTGTTCGCACCCTTGTTCGGGGTCTTCTTCTACGAGCTGGTGGGGTTCACGGGCACTTTCCTGCTGGCCATCGCCTCGTTGCTGCTGGGCATCGGCCTGATGGTATGGTCATACCGGCGCGACAGGGATGCGGTTCCGGAGAAGGGGGATGCCGGTCAGTAGAGCCTCGCCAGGTAGTTGAAATGCTCGTCCTCGAAGAGGAGCTCACTCCGGAAGCCGGCCTGGCCGGCGATAAAGGAGAGGTTGGTGTAATCCACGAAAAGCCAGCGGAACGGAGCCCCCTGCCTGCCCCTGTATTCCACCTGGTATTCCACCTCCCCGTAGTAGCTGTCGTTCAGGTTCAGTTCCACATTGCCTTCGTCATCCTGGTAGAGGTAGATGAGGTCGGAGGAATCCAGGAGGATCTGCCCCCCGGTGTTCAGGAGGTTAGCCGCATCCCCGAGAAAACGCCCGAGCCCGTCGAGGTCGGCCGTGAAGCCGATGCCGTTCATGAGCATGAGCAGGGTATCGAACCCGCCTTTCTTCAGAGTCCTCACATCCTGCCGGACCACCTGCCGGATGCCGCGTTGGCGCATCACTTCGACAAAGCCCGGCCGGATGTCGAGGGCCGTGACCCGGAAACCTTTCTCCTGCAGGTGGAGGGCATGGCATCCCGAGCCGGCCCCGATATCCAGGACATGTCCCTCGCAGCTGTCCAGCGCCAGTTTTTCCAGCGGCGGCATCTGGTCATAGGACCTGAAAAAGTAGGCCACGGGCATCACCTCGTCGTCGCCCTTGTTGTTATGAACGGTGATGGTGGCTTCGCGATCACCGCCGAGGAAGTCGAAGAAGGCCTGCTCAAAGGGGTCGGTCAGGGTCCTGGGATTCATTCGCGGTTGTCCTTGAGGGGCTCGCCGCATACCTTGCAGTACCGGGCGTCGTCGTCATGGTTGTCGCAATGGCAGTTCCTGCATACCTGGGTGTTGGTCTGGGTGGCCCGAGCCATTTCGATGGAGATGATGCCCGTAGGCACGGCGATGATGGCATACCCGATGATCATGATGATGGAGGCCAGGAACTGCCCCGCCACCGTTTCCGGGGCGATGTCGCCGTACCCCACGGTGGTGAGGGTGACGATGGCCCAGTAGATGCTTCGCGGGATGCTGGAAAACCCATGGGCCTCCCCTTCGATGAGGTACATGAGCGAACCCATGATCACGACCAGGGTGAGCACCACCTCGAGGAAGACGATGATCTTGTGGCGGCTGTTCCGGAGCGCTATTGCCAGCACCCGGCTGGCCCCCACGTAGCGGGCCAGCTTCAGGACCCGGAACACGCGGAGCAGCCTCAGGATACGGATCACCAGCAGGTATTGCGATCCCGCCAGCACCAGGCTCAGGTAGGTGGGCAGGATGGCCAGCAGGTCGATGATGCCGTAAAAGCTCAGGATATAGGCCCTGGGGCGGCTTGCGCTGATGATCCGGAGCAGGTATTCCGCGGTGAACAGGATGGTGAATATCCACTCGGCCACCAGGAGGAGATCACCATACCTGTCGTGGATGGGCTTCACGCTGTCGAGGAGCACGGCGATCACGCTGAGGACGATAAAAACGAGCAGCAGCACGTCGAACAGCTTCCCCGAGGGCGTGTCGGCCTCGAAGATCACTTCGTGGAGCCTGTTGCGAAAGTTATGATTCGTTTTGTTCTCAGATGGTGCAGCCATGGTTCAAACGGTCCGTAAAAATATGAATAATTCGCAAGTGCTGTACATCCTTTCGTTCACACGCGCTGATCGACCCCGAGGCCGAACAGGGCCAGGTCGTAGCGTACGGGATCGGCGGCGTCGAAGGTGCGGAGGGCGGCGGTGAGCTCCTCCACCGCTTTCCAGTCGCTCTGGCGGCGGCCCAGCAGTCCCAGCTTCCTCGACACCGTGCCTGTATGGACATCCAGCGGGCACATGAGCATGGAGGGCTTCAGGGTGTCCCATATCCCGAAATCGACTCCCCGGTTGTCGCGGCGCACCATCCAGCGCAGGTACATGTTGATCCGTTTGGCCGAGGCATTCCTTCCCGGATCGGCGATGTGCTTCTCGCTGCGACGGAGGTGCGGCGATGCCAGGAACCGCTCCCTGAAGCCGGTGATCGCCTCCTTCGCCTCTGATCCCGGCGTCGATCCCCGGAAGGCCTCCTCCAATCCGCCGTGGCAGCAGTAGATGTGGCGCAGGGCGTTCAGGAAGAAGAGGCAGTCGTCGCCGTTGAAGGTCCTGTGCACGAACCCGGAAAAGGGTTTCAGGTCCCTGTCCCGGAACCCGGTGATGAACTCATGGGGTGCATCCTCCATCCAGGCCAGCAACTTCAGGGTGCTCCGGATGATGGTCTTGCGGTTGCCCCAGGCCAGCATGGCTGCGAAGAACCCCGCGATCTCGATGTCCTCCTTCCTGGAATACCTGTGGGGTACCGAAACGGGGTCATCCTCGATGAACCCGGGCCTGTTGTACCGGTCATGGGCCTCCTCCAGCAGCTCCCGGACGGCTTCCCTGCCCATCGTGCCGGGGGCCTGCTCAGAACCTGCTGCGGGCATAGGGTGTGACGGTCTGGCTGGCGAACTCCCCGCGCAGGTATTTCTGGTAGCCTGCCATGGCGATCATGGCGGCATTGTCGGTGGTGTACTGGAAATCAGGTATGTACACCTTCCAGTTGAGCGATGCGCCCATGCTGGTGAGCCGGGTCCGCATTTCCGAGTTGGCGGAGACGCCTCCCGCGATGCCCACCTCGGTGATGCCGGTGCTCTCGGCGGCCATGACCAGTTTTTCCATGAGGATGGAGACGATGGTGTTCTGAATGGAGGCGCAGAGGTCCGCCTTGTTCTTTTCGATGAACTGATCATCCTTACGCAGGGCGTCGCGGAGGAAATAGAGGATGGAGGTCTTCAGCCCGCTGAAGCTGAAGTCGAGGCCGGGGATGGCGGGCTTGGGGAAGGTGAACCTGCCGGGGTCGCCTTCCCGCGCCAGGCGGTCGATGACTGGCCCGCCGGGATAAGGCAGGCCCATGATCTTGGCGGCCTTGTCGAAGGCCTCGCCGGCGGCGTCGTCGAGGGTGTTGCCGATGATGCGCATGCTCGTGAAGTCGTCCATGACCACCAGCTGGGTATGGCCGCCCGATACGGTCAGGCAGAGGAAGGGGAAGCCGGGGATCGTGTCCTCCCCTTTGCCCGAATCGATGAAATGGGCCAGGATGTGAGCTTTGAGGTGGTCCACTTCGATGAGCGGGATCCCGAGCCCCAGGGCCAGGGCCTTGGCGAAGGAGGTCCCCACCAGCAGCGACCCCAGGAGGCCGGGGCCGCGGGTGAAGGCGATGGCGTCGAGCTGCTGCCGGGCAATGCCCGCCGTCTGCAGGGCCGTGTCCACCACAGGGATGATGTTCTGCTGGTGGGCCCGGGAGGCGAGCTCGGGGACCACGCCGCCGTATTTCCTGTGAACCTCCTGGTTGGCGATGATATTGGCAAGCACTTTGTTGTTCTCGAGGACCGCTGCCGAGGTATCGTCGCAGGAAGATTCGATACCGAGGATATATTTTTTATTCATCCGTGTTCGTTATTTGGGGTGTACGTATCTTTGCACCTGTAAGTACACTAATAAACAATCTAATCGGCAAAAATATCAAATTTAGGGCATTAAGAATACCGGCTTACCTGATCGTAGGAGTGGTCACCTTTCTCCTTACGCTCATATTCCTGGTCCGCAGCCCGCTGACGCAGACCATTCTTGCCCGCCTTGCCACCACGTATCTTTCCTCACAGCTCAATACCGAGATCTACATCGAGCGGCTCGAAATTTCCGGCCTGCGCAGCATCGCGCTCACCAACCTGATGGTGAAGGACCTGAACAACGACACCCTGGTTTTCGCCGGTTACCTGAGCGCCTCCTATGCCGGGCCCGTGCCAGACATCGACATCATGAAACTGGGCAAGCTCACCCTCCGGGATGCCGATGTGAGGATCCGGAAATCCGAAGGGGACAATGTCAGCAACCTGCAGTTCCTGCTGGATTATTTCAGCGGGGATGAAACGAAAACACTTGTCGATACTGCGGGCGGTGCAGACCAGGACCTGTTGATCAGGCTCGGCAGGATCAGCGTGGTGAATTCCTCGTTCCGTTTCGAGAACCCCAACCGGGAAAGCACAGAGGTGGGGGTCGATTTCAATAACATCGGCATCCGGCGGCTCAACCTCGAAGCCCATGACCTGAAGTTCGAGCAGGATACTTTCTCGGTGCACGTGGACCGGGTATCGCTCCATGAGAAAAGCGGGTTCCAGGTCGACAGCCTGTCATGCGACTTCACCCTTTCGCCGGTCCTCCTCCGGGCCAACAACCTGCTGGCCCGCACGCCGCTCAACCAGCTGGACCTCGATTTCAGCTTCCACTACGGTTCGATGAAGGACTTCCAGGACTTCATCGACAAGGTGACGATCGTCACCACCATCCGGCCCAGCCTGGTGAACCTTTCGGAGGTGGGATATTTCGCCCCGGTGATGTTCAACATGTACAACCGCCTGCGGCTTTCCGCCAGCATCCGCGGCACGGTGAGCAACTTCAAGGCCCGCGACCTGAAGGTTGGGATCGGCCGCCTCACCCAATTCCGCGGCGACGTGCAGATGAACGGTCTTCCCGACATCCGGGAGACCTTCTCCCATCTTTCCATCTCCGACTTCATCACCACCATGGAGGATGTGCGTGAGTTCAGGCTGCCCACCGAGGAGGTCTACATCGACCTGCCCGATGTGCTGCAGAAGTTCGGCCTGATGAGGATCAAAGGCAAGTTCACCGGCTTCTACAACGATTTCGTCTCGTATGGCACCTTTCACACCGGCATCGGCGACTTCGAGACCGACCTCCTGCTCCGTGTGGGCAACGACAACCGGATCGCATATGACGGGCACCTGGCAGCCAATGACTTCAATGCAGGCCGTCTGTTCGAAATGGAGGAGCACATCCGGCGGCTCGACCTCCGGGCCAACATCGCCGGTTCGGGGCTGCAGTTCGACGACATGGACGTTTCCATGGACGGGATGATCGATTCGCTCGAGTTCTTCGACAACCTCTACAACGAGATCACCATCAGCGGAAGCATCGCCAACAGGAAGTTCAGCGGGGAACTGAACGTGCGCGACGAGAACGTGAACCTGGATTTCAACGGCTCGCTGGACTACGGGTCCAGCATCCCGGCCTATAACTTCACCGCCGCCATCCGGGATGCCTACCTCGACAGGATCAACCTGATCGAACGCGACTCTTCGTCCAGGCTCACCACCAACCTCAACATCAATTTCATGGGCGACAGGATCGACAACACCCAGGGGATCATCATCATCGACAGCACGGTGTTCGAGGAGCTGGGCAAGACCTACACCATGGACGGCCTCACCCTGAGCATCACCCGCGACTCCACCAGTTATGTCTTCCTGCGGCTTTACAGCGACCTGCTCGACGCCACCATGGAAGGGCAATATTCCCTCAAGATGCTGCCTTACAGCATCCTGGACCTCTTCAACAATTACATGGACACGCTGGTGACCGATGCCAGCCTGAGGGACTACCGGTTCCTGGACCAGGATTTCATTTTTTCGGTGAACCTGAAAGAGACGCGGGCCCTCACCGAGCTGTTCGTGCCCCACCTGGAGATTCCCCAGCGCGCCCGGTTCACGGGCGGCTATAATGAGCGCATCGGCAACCTCTTCGTGGATGGCACATGCCAGGAGTTCACATACGGCGGTGTGCGTTTCGAGAACTGGTATGCCGATTTCTACATCCAGGACAGTGCCATCCGGTTCCTGACCGGGGCGGAAAAAGTGTTCTATTCCGACACCCTGAAATCGGACAGCCTGATGGTGCAGATCAGGGCCAGGCACGATTCGGTGAAATACCATGTGAGGTGGAGGGACTTCGGCGAGGTGCCGTTCAGCGCCGCCGACCTGACCGGCAATTTTGTCCTCCACAGCAGAGATCGGTACACATTCAACTTCGACAGGGCCAATTTCCAGTTTGCCGACACCCTCTGGAAGGTCAACCCGGCCAACAGCATCGTCCTCGACACCGGCGTCATCACCTTCAACCAGATGGGGTTATACAGCGACCTCCAGCAGATCGCGTTCCACGGCGTCATCTCTCCCGATCCGGCCGACACCCTCCTGCTGGAGTTCAGGGAGTTCGACCTTTCGAACTTCGACCCGCTGTTGCAGGCGGTCAACATCAACATGGACGGCATCATGAACGGCAACATCCGCATGGTCGACTATTACAACTCACCCTCCTTCCTGTCGGGCCTCCACGTGGATGATTTCCATTTCAACCAGGAGAAGCTGGGCGAGGTGGATCTGAGCTCCGTTTGGGATCCCGACCTCAAGGCGTTCGACATCCAGGGGAGCATCATCTACACCGGCAACATCGGGAAGGACACCACCCTTTTCGTCGCCGGCCGGTACTATCCCGAACGGGTGCGCGATAATTTCGACATCACCGTCGACCTGCACAAATACAAGCTGCCCACCCTGGAGCCGTTCATCCGGTCGTTCAGTTCCGACATCCAGGGGATGGCCACCGGGCATCTCCATCTCGGCGGCTCCACCGCCAAACCGGAGATCACGGGACAGGTGAACGTGATGCGTGCCGCCATGCTTATCGATTACCTGAACGTGAAATATTTCTTCGCCGACAGGATCAACTTCGACAGGGGCAGGATCTATTTCGAGAACATCGTGGTAAACGACTCCCTCAACAACCAGGGGGTGGCCACCGGCACCATCTACCACGACCACCTGACCAACTTCTCCATCGACCTGAACATCACCACCGACAAGCTGGCGGCCATGAACACGACACGGAGCCAGAACGAAGCATTCTACGGCCAGATCTTCAGCAGCGGGAACATCCATATCCACGGGCCTTTCAGCAACCTGAGGATGGACATTGCCGCCAGGTCGGAAAAGGGGACCAACATCAAGATCCCCGTTTCGTACGGAACCGAGGTGGGCAGCAGCGACTATATTGTCTTCGTGGGCGCAGCGGAGGAGAAGGGCACCGTGAGCCCGGCCTATGACGTGGACATGCGGGGGCTGAACCTCCGCCTCGACCTGGACGTGACCAACGATGCCGACATCCAGATCTTCATGCCTTACAACATGGGCAACATGCGGGGCCGGGGCCGGGGCGACATCCTCATGAACATCGACCCGGCCGGCAACCTGGAGATGGAGGGTGACTATGTGATCGACCGCGGCTCCTTCTTCTTCACCCTGAGCAACATCATCAACCGCAGCTTCGACATCAGCCGGGGAAGCCGCGTATCCTGGACCGGCGACCCGTACAACGCCCAGATCAACCTGAAGGCGGTCTACAAGGTGAAGACCACCCTGGGCGAATACGGTCCCCCGGAGGATTCCGCCACCCGGGTGCCGGTGGATTGCATCATCAAGCTCACCAACAACCTGGTGAACCCCGAGATCAAGTTCACGGTGGAGTTCCCCGACCTGAAGGACGACATCAAACAAACGATCTACTCGCGTCTCGACACCACCGACCAGGCCGAGATGAGCCGGCAGATGATCTCCCTGCTGGTGATGAACAACTTCTACCAGCCTTCAGGGTTCTCGGGCTCGGTGGGGTTCAACACCTTCGACCTGGTCACCAACCAGCTCAACAACTGGCTCTCCTCCATCAGCAAGGATGTGGACATCGGCGTCAACTACCGGCCCGGCGACGACCTCACCAGCCGCGAGGTGGAGGTGGCCCTGTCGACGCAGCTCTTCGACGAGCGGGTGCTCATCGACGGGAATGTGGGCATGCGGGAATCCACCGCCACGACACAGAACACCAACAACATCGTGGGGGAAGTGACCGTGGAGGTAAAGATCACCCCCGACGGCCGCTTCCGGGCCAAGGCATTCAACAGGTCCAACAACAACTACCTGTACCGTAACTTCTCCCCCTATACCCAGGGGGTGGGGGTGTTCTACACCCAGGAGTTCAACCGCGTGAGCGAGATCTTCAGGGGCAAGAAAAGGAAGGAAGCCGCCGGGGAAAGGGACAGGGCCGGCGACGAGGCATCTGCCACCGAGGCGGATGGAGAAACTGTGAAAAAATGATCTTATCTTTGCGGCAATCTAATACAACACATCATGTGGCAGCGAATCCAGACCCTTTACCTTGCCCTGGTGGTCATCACCAGCATCGCCATGTTCTTTGTCCCGCTGGTCAGTTTCATCTCCGACCTCCTGTACCTCAAGCTTTACGTATATGAGTTCCGGAACCTGACACCCGATTCGGCGGTCCATTTCAGTTTTACCACCGTGCTGCCGCTGGTGCTCATCAACACCCTGGTGATCCTCCTTTCCCTGTTCACCATCTTCAATTACAAGAACCGCATCCTGCAGGTGAGGCTGGTTAGGTTCAACCTGCTGCTGTCCATCCTGCTCATCGTCGGGATATTCGTGCTCTACCCCAACATCGTCGCGAACACTGCAGAGGCCGTGAGCGAATGGGACACAGGGGCCTACGTTCCCATCATCAACCTCCTCTTCCTGTTCATGGCCAACCGGAGCATCTTAAAGGACGAGAAGCTGGTGCGTTCGATGGACCGGCTGAGGTAAGGGGCTAAATAGGTTAACAATAAAGCATTAGAATGAAAAATGGGTGGCTGGCCGCAGCCATTCTTCACTCTTCATTCCTCACTCTTCACTCTTCACTCTCACCGGTCATATTCCTTGATCTCCAGGTCGCGGATATCATGATCGTCGATGAGGAACCGCATGAACGTGATCTTCTGGTGAAGGCCGAACTTGCCGGCGGCGCCGGGATTTATGTGCAGTAGGTTGTATTTGTGGTCGGGCATCACCTTGAGGATGTGGGAGTGCCCGGCGATGAACAGGTCCGGGGACTCCTTTTCGATGAGGTGGCGCGCCTTGGGATCGTACCGGCCGGGGTATCCCCCGATGTGGATCATCAGCACTTTCACCTGTTCACAGAGGAAGCTCTGCACTTCGGGGTAGGATCCCCGCACAGGCTGCCCGTCGATGTTCCCATGCACCGCCCGCACGGGCTTGAAGGCCGCCAGCCGGGCGATGGTCTCCAGGTTGCCGATGTCGCCGGCGTGCCATACCTCGTCACAGCCGGAGAAGAATTCGAAGATGCCGGGGTGAAGGTAGGTGTGGGTGTCGCTGAGCAGGCCGATCCGTTTCATAAGCAGGGCGCGAATTACAAAAGAGTTTACAGCCGTAAATTTACAAAAGTAAATCAAATCCCGGACACGGAGGCGCAGGCTTACCGGACCTGTCCGGGCGACGGGATGGTACCGCCCACCGAACGGTTGGCGATGTCGAAGGTGATCTCCAGGGGCATGCCGGTGCGCACGGCCAGGCCATCCTTTATGCCGGGGAACCATTTGATGAGCTTGAGCACCCGGATGGCCTCCTCAGTACAGCCGCCTCCCACGTGCTTCACCGCCTCTATGTTGGACACCCTGCCGCTGGCCTCCACCACGAAGCGCAATTCCACCGTGCCCGAGATATTCAGTTTGAAGGCGGCATCGGGGTAGTCGAGGTTGTTGGACAGGAAGGTCTGGAAATTGTTGTCAAGGATGCTGAAGCAGGGTTTGGGGGGCTGGTCCACATCCTTGCGCGCATAGACCACAAGGCTCGAATCGACATGCCCGAAGGGGTATGCGAAGTATTCGGGGCCCCTGCTCTTGATCAGCTTCATGTATTTCCTGATGCTGAACCTGACCTCGAACCGGTGGGGGTAGTTCACCGGGACGCCGAGGTTTGTGGCCGGGTGCCAGAGGATCTTCCGGAATATGCGGATGGCCTCCCGGTCCAGCTCGGGGCTCACCCGCTGTTCCACCTGAAGGTCCCTGACGCTGCCGTCGGCCATCACGAGGAACGCGAGGACCACCGTGCCCTCCTTCTTCGCCTCGAGCGCCGGGGCCGGGTAGATCATCTCCTCCTGGACGAACTCGCTGGTGAGCCGGTTCCCCCCGTAACAGCGGGGCGGGACCACCTCCTGGGCCTGGAGCCCGGCGCCGGCGACAGACAGGAGAAGGACCAGGATCGACTTAATGCGGGGAGCGAAGCGTGTTTTTTTCATGTTGGGGCCATTGTCCGTGTAAATTTATGAAAAATCCTGATTAATCCCTAAAATGTGGGAGAACAGGAACAATTATTGGTATTTTTGATCAGTTTTCCCTGCCGGGACGAAAACGGTCAAACAGGCGAACATGATGGAGATCATTTATCTGATAACAGGGCTTGCCGCCGGTGCGGCGATCGCTTACTTCGCCCTCCGGTCGAAGGTGGCCGGCCGGGAGAAGGCACACCTGGAACAACTCACGACCGCAGAGCTCAAAAAGCAGGAGGTGGTGAGCCAGCTCGACAAGGAGAAGTCGATCGCGGAGGAGCGGTACAAGGACCTGCAGCAGTCTGCAGGCCAGCTGCGGGGCGAACTGGAGCAGGAGCAACAGAGGAACAGGGAACTCAGCAACCGCCTCACCCGGGCCGAAGCGGAGTACGACGGCCTGAAGGAGAAGCTGGAGACCCAGAAGGCCGAGATGGAGGCCCTTCAGAAGAAGTTCACGCTGGAATTCGAGAATGTAGCCAGCAAGATCCTCCGGCAGAACACGGTGGACTTCACGCAGCTCAACCAGAAGAACATCGGCGAGATCCTGGGCCCCCTGAAGGAGAAGATCCTCACTTTTGAGCGGAAGGTGGAGGACACCTACCAGAAAGGGCTCAGGGACCAGACCGACCTGCGTGCGGAGCTGAAGAAGCTGTACGACCTGAACGCCCGCATCAGCCAGGAGGCGAACAACCTCACCCGGGCGCTGAAGTCCGATTCCAAGAAGCAGGGCAACTGGGGCGAGATCGTCCTGGAGCGGGTCCTGGAGCGCTCGGGCCTGGTCAAGGGGCAGGAATACGAGACCCAGGTGCGGGCCACCACCGAGGAGGGCCGCACCATCCAGCCCGACGTGGTCGTCAGGCTGCCCGAGGACAAGCATATCATCATCGACTCCAAGGTGTCGCTGGTGGCCTACGAAGCTTTTGTCAGCGAGGAGGATGAGGAGCGGAAAGAGCTCTACCTGAAGCAGCATGTGGAGTCGATCAAAAATCATGTGAAAGGGCTGAGCGAGAAGAACTACCAGAACTCCGCCCTGTTCGACACCCCGGATTTCGTCCTGCTCTTCCTTCCCATCGAATCGGCGTTCAGCACGGCCATACAGGCCGACATCGGCCTCTTCAACTTCGCCTGGGAGAAGAAGATCGTCATCGTGAGCCCCACCACCCTGCTGGCCACCCTCACTACCATCGCATCCATTTGGAAACACGAGAAGCAGACCCAGAATGCCATCGAGATCGCGCGGCAGGGCGGCGCACTCTACGACAAATTCGTAGGTTTCCTGAAGAACATAGAGGAACTGGGGGTTCAGATCGGCCGGGTGAGCAAGACTTACGAAGACGCCAGGAACAAGCTCTCCGATGGGCGCGGGAACCTGATCAGGCAGGTGGAGAACCTGAAAACACTGGGAGCCAAGACCGTCAAGGCCATCCCCGAGCAGTACCTCAATCCGCAAGAACCCGGCGATGAAGAAAGCGATGCATAACGTGTTCCTGGCCGCCCTCTGTCTTATCGCGGGCACCACCCAGGCGCAGAAGCTGTCGAGGACGGACCTCGCCTCCTTCTATTCCGAATACAATTTCACCAGCCCCGAGCCCCTCGTATACCACGACAGCGACGATACCAGCAGGGTTTTCATCAACATCAGCCTGCACCATTTCGTCTACGCTCCCGTCGGATCGGGAAGCAGGGAAGCACGTTTCAGGGTCACCCACAAGCTCTACCCGTCATACAATTCAAAGAACCCCCTGGAACATGGCTCCCGTACCTATTCCGACACCCTGTTCGGGGGCGAGGAGATGGACATGGCCATCGAAGTGCGCGTCGGGGCGGCTTTCCCGGGCACTTATGTGCTGTACCTGGAGATCGAGGACCTGAACCGGCGGGGGAACATCGTCAGGCAGGTCGTCGACATCCAGAAGGTGAACCGGTATACGTCGCAGAACTTCTACCTTACGGACGATGAGAGCTATCCCCATTTCGGGAGGTTCATCCGGCAGGAGAGCTATTTTCGCATCCGTTACCGCAACCCGGAGACGGAGCAGTTGCACATCCGGTATTACAACCGCGAGTTCCCCATTGCCAGGCCGCCCTTCGCCATGGACCGCAACGTGACCTACAGCTTCGAGCCCGACAGCATCTATACCATCCCCCTCGAGGACGGGCTGTCCGAGCTGCTGGAGCTCCCCTACCCCGGCATCTACCATGTGCAGGCCGACCTTTCACGGCCCGACGGGCTTACCCTTTTCAGGTTCGACGAAGGGTTCCCGGAGGTGAACATCCCCGCCATGGCGCTGGCGCCGCTGAGGTACCTGACCACAGAGCAGGAGTTCGAGCACCTGCTGGAATACCGCGATTACAAGGCCGCCGTGGACAGCTTCTGGCTGGAACGCGCCTCGTACGATCCGGACAGGGCGAAGAACATGATCCGTAAATTCTACCAGCGGGTGGTGGACGTGAACTACCTGTTCTCCTCCTACCAGGAGGGATGGAAGACCGACCGCGGCCTCATCTACATTATCTACGGACCTCCATCGGAGGTGTACAGGCGCGACGAAGAAGAAGAGTGGATCTATGGCGAGCGGGGCAACCCCATGTCGATCCGCTTCTACTTCCTCAGGATGGAGAACCCTTTCACCAACAACGATTTCAGCCTGCAGCGTTCGCCCATCTACAAGACAAGCTGGTTTGTGGCGGTGGAGAACTGGCGTAGATAGCCCTTCGGTAAATAACAATATGCAAAAAATAAATCACAATTAAATCTCAAATCCAAATTATAAAATCCCAAAGGGATTGACCAGGATTGATCCTTTAATGCTTCGTGGACGGGTTTGATCGACCACAAAGTACTCAAAGGTATCACGATGGGCACAAAGGTGCCTGTTCTCACTCGCCCCGTTTGGCGCTTGAGATTTGCTTTTTGGAAAATAGTTGTGATTTATTTTTTGTATATTGTTACTTACCCTTTCTCCTGGAAATCTCCTTGTTGATCAGGCTCAGTTCCCTGCCCGTCTGGCCTGCGATGGAGGTGTTCTCCTCCGTGCGCCGGATGAGGTATGGCAAAACGGAGCGCACCGGCCCAAAGGGCACATACTTGGCCACGTTGTAGCCGGCATGTGCCATGTTGAAGCTGATGTGGTCGCTCATCCCGTAGAGCTGGGAGAACCAGCAGCGGTCGTCGTCCTTCGGGATCTTGTGCTGTTCCATCAGTTCGGCCATGTAGCGGGAGCTGTATTCGTTGTGGGTCCCGTTAAAGATGCTGATCCTGTCGATGCGCTCGATGCAGTATTTGAGGGCTTCGTTGTAATCGCGGTCGGTGCTGTCCTTGTCGGGCTGGATGGGGTCCTTATAGCCCATCTCCGCCGCCCGGGCCCTCTCCTTCTCCATATAGGCACCCCTGACAAATTTGGCACCCAGGTAATAGTCCTTCTCGACGGCCCGTTTATACATCCTGTCGAGCACCTCCAGCCGGTCCCACCGGTACATCTGGTAGGTATTGAACACGATGGCTTTCTTCTTGTTGAACTTCTCCATGTTCACCTCCACCACCTCGTCGATGAAGTTCTGGAAGGCCACGTCCTCGGCGTCGATGAGGATGGGCACACCGTTGTCATAGGCGGTCTGGCAGAGCTTCCCGACCCGTTGCCTGAAGTTTTCCGCTTCCTGTTCCTCTTCGGCCGTGAGCTTTTCGCCGGCGCTCACCTTTTCCAGCACGTGTTCATGGGTGAAAGCGGTGGGCTTGAACACCGCGAAGGGGATGTTGTCGTCCTTGGCCGCATTGTGGATGGTCTTAAGGGTCTCTTCCATGGCACGCTCGATGTCTTCCAGGGAATCGGTCCCCTCGACCGAATAATCGAGGATGGCCC
>CAYLTG010000013.1:0-42158 GCA_964386225.1 uncultured Bacteroidales bacterium | reverse complement strand
GGTCATCAGGACCGCAAACAGGGCGAAGGGCAGCAGCGCAACCCCCCAGACCCTTCCGATGAACTCTTTCCGCGTCATGACAGCTTATGGAGGAAAAATGAATACCTGCCTCAAAAATACAAATCCCTGCGATGAATGGTACCTTCATTTTCATTTTCGGTTCCCGGCGGTGAGCAACAACTTCCGGTCACGCAATGGCCGGGCCGGAGGCAGGCCGGGGTCCCGGAAAATTGCAGTTAAAAAGCTGACCTATGACAGTTTTCTTGTTGATCGATTGCTATTGTTATTTGATAAACAAATCGAATTGGGAAGTAATTTTGCTTTCTGCTTTTATATCTAGATAATTATATATGAACACGAGACGTGACTTTATAAAGATCTCAGCACTTGGTCTGGGTGGTGCGGCCCTGGCGGGATCAGCCTACGGACTGGTGAAGGGGACGCCGCTTTTTGGTGCCCCAGCCGGGAAACCGTTGCCGAAGGGCGGCGCCCTCAGGCGCTTTCCCACGTATTGCGAGGTCTGTTTCTGGAAGTGTGCGGGATGGACCTACGTCAATGAGGAGAATGAGATCGTAAAGATCATCGGCAACCAGGAGGACCCGCACTGCAATGGCCGCCTGTGTCCCAGGGGGACCGGCGGGATCGGCATGTACACCGACGGCGACCGGTTGAAAACACCCCTGATCAGGGTCCATGAGGGAGGCAGGCAGACATTCCGGGAGGCAAGCTGGGAAGAGGCGCTGGACCTCGTCGCCGCCAGGATGAAGGAGATCAGGGAAAAGTACGGGGCTGAAAGCCTGGCACTTCTCAAACATGGCTCCCCGGGGTCGCATTTCGAGCACCTGCTACGGGCCTTTGGCTCCGACACGGTGGGTGAGCCGGCCTATGCACAATGCCGCGGACCGCGGGAAGTGGGGTTTGCCACCACCTTTGGAAGCTGGGTGGGCTCCCCTGAACCGACCGACATCCGCGACACCAAATGCCTGGTCCTCATCGGATCCCACATCGGGGAGAACATGCACAACAGCCAGGTGCAGGAAATGTCGGATGCCATCGACAAAGGGGCGACGATCATCACGGTCGACCCGCGTCTCTCCACCGCTGCCAGCAAATCGGATTACTGGCTGCCCATAAAGCCGGCCACCGACCTGGCCCTGCTCCTGTCCTGGATCCACGTGATCATAAACGAAAAACTCTACGACAGGGATTATGTGGAGAAATATACCTACGGGTTCGACCTGCTGAAGGAACATGTAAAGGACATGACCCCGGAATGGGCTTACGGCATCACCACCATCAAGCCCGACATCATCCGGAAAACGGCACGGGAGATGGCCGATGCCTCTCCTTCGGTGATCATTCACCCGGGAAGGCATGTCACGTGGTACGGCGACGACACCCAGCGTTCCCGGGCCATGGCCATTCTGAATGCCCTCCTGGGATCGTGGGGCCGTCGCGGCGGTTTCTATTTCAAGGAGAAGGTGGGTCTGCCCAAGTACCCGCACCCGCCTTATCCCAAACCTGAATGGACCTGGGAGGCCCTCGGGGAGAAATACCCCCTCGCCGGCATGGGCATCACCACGGAGATCATCCGGGCCTCGATACCGGAGGAGGCCGGCGAACACCAGGTGAAGGCATGGCTGGTGGCCGGCACCAACCTTGTCAAGACCATCCCTGACAAGCAGATGATGACAAAGGCCCTCCAGGCCCTCGAGTTCCTGGTGGTGGTCGATACCATGCCCATGGACATCACGGGCTACGCGGATGTGGTGCTCCCGGAATGTACCTACCTTGAGCGGTACGACGACATCAGGGCATCCACCAACAGGGTGCCCAACATCGCCCTTCGCATGCCGGCGGTGGAACCCAGGTACGAATCGAAGCCAGCCTGGTGGATGGCCAAGCAACTGGGCGAGCGCCTCGGCCTGGGTGCTTTCTTTGACTATGACGATTTTTCAGAGGTCCTGGATTGGCAACTGAGGAAAGTGGGCTCCTCGCTGGAGGAAATGCAGAAGATCGGCTACAAGGAGTTCGACCGCCGGTCGGGTTCACCCTACCTGGCGGATGGCGAGGATTACACCTTCGCCACGAACACCGGCAAGGTCGAGCTTTATTCCACCGAGCTGGCCTCCCTCGGATTTGATGCCATGCCGGTATACAAGGCCCATCCCGAGCCGCCCTACGGCTTTTACCGGCTCATTTACGGCCGGGCGCCCATGCATACCTTCAGCCGGACGGCCAACAACCCCAACCTCACCGACCTCATGAAGGAGAATGCCGTGTGGGTCAATCCCAAGGTCGCAGGCATCTGGGGATTGAAAACGGGGCAATATGTGTGGCTCAAGAACCAGGACGAGGTGGTCTCCTCCTTCCCCGTGCAGGTCAGGGTCACCGAAAGGATCCGCTGGGATTCGGTGTACATGGTACACGGATTCGGGCATACCAACAACAAGCTGAGCCGCGCCTTCGGGAAAGGGGCGAGCGATACGGAAATGATCACCAACGTCATGGTCGATCCCATCATGGGGGGGACCGGAATGAGAGGCAATTTCATCACATTTATCACGGAAGATCCGGGAAAGGAGGTTAAGTCATGAGGTACGCCATGGCGGTAGATACAAAAAAATGCGTGGGTTGCAGCGATTGCGTGGTGGCCTGCCAAACGGAGAACAATGTGCCCATTGGCTACTGCCGCGACTGGATCACGGAAACGGTCGACGGGACCTATCCGAACGTGGAGGTTGAGTTGCGCTCCGAGCGCTGCAACCATTGTGATAACTCGCCCTGTGTGCGGTGCTGCCCCACCGGGGCCAGCCACATCGTCGACGGGGGCATTGTCCTGGTGACTCACAATGAATGCATCGGGTGCGGTGCCTGCATCCAATCCTGCCCCTACGACGCCAGGTACTCCCACCCCGAAGGGTATGTGGATAAGTGCACTTTTTGCGTACACCGGGTCGAAAAGGGCCAGCAACCCGCCTGTGTGGAGGTCTGTCCTACCAAGTGCCTCTATTTCGGCGACCTGGATGACCCCAACAGCGACGTCTCCCGGGCGCTGAAGCACAGGAAATTCAAGGTGCTTGCCCCCGAAGCCGGGACCGGGCCCCAGATCTATTTTCTTACTTAAATCCATCGAGCGAAATGAGAGAAGAACTATTTGCCAGCGGACGTGACATCCCCAACATCGATCCGTTCCTGAACATCTGGCACTGGCACATCCCGGTATACCTCTTTCTTGGCGGCCTGGCCGCCGGCATCCTGTTTTTTGCCGGGCTGTTCACGGTCATGGGAAAGGAAAAGGAGATGGAGACCACGGTCAAGTGGGCCACATTCCTTGTCCCCGGAGCGCTTATCGTGGGCCTCCTGGCCCTGTTTTTCGACCTGAAGCACCAACTGTACTTCTGGAGGCTGTATACCACCATCCGGCTCGAGTCGCCCATGTCATGGGGCGCCTGGACACTGATGCTGATCACGCCCCTCTCGATCGTCTGGGTGGCCGCCTACATGAAGGATGCCATCCCTGCATGGAAATGGAAATTCAGCATCCTTGAACTTGCCGAGCAGTGGGTGAACAAGAACAGGAAGCCCCTTGCCTGGGCAATGATGGTCCTCGCCGTGGTCCTGGGTATCTATACAGGCATCCTGCTTTCTGCCTTCAACGCCAGGCCGCTCTGGAACAACTCCATCCTGGGACCCCTGTTCCTGGTGTCGGGTATGTCGACCGGAATCGCCGCCATCATGTGGATGTCCAAAAGTCATTATGAACGGAAAGTGCTGAGCCGGATCGACCTGTTGCTCATTGCGGTGGAACTGTTCCTGATCACCCACATGATCATGGGATTCCTGGCCGGCCCCAGCGTCCAGCTTGAGGCGGCAGGCCTATTCCTTGGCGGTCAGTTCACCGTTTCGTTCTGGGTCTTCGTCATCATTCTCGGGCTCATTTTCCCGGCCTTGCTGGAGGTGCTGGAACTGGTGGGATACCGCATCCCGGTGGCCGTGCCCGCACTGCTCGTCCTGGTCGGCGGGCTCGTGTTCCGTTTCATCATGGTGGAGGCCGGACAGATCACCCGTTACCTGTATTAACATGAACAATCGTCAACCTATGGATACAAATTCGACCGACAGAAGCAAGCTTTACTTCAACCCCTACTTCGGCGGGGTCATGCTGGGGCTCGTTCTGCTTGCCACATTCTACATCACGGGCCGGGGGCTGGGTGCCAGCGGAGCCGCCAAAAGTACGGTGGTGGCCGCCGTGGAACAGGTGGCACCCAAACATGCCGAAGAATCGGCCTATTACAGCAAGTTCATCAGCGACGACCTGCACCCCATGAACAACTGGCTTGTGTTCGAGATCATCGGGGCCCTGGCAGGGGCTTTCCTCATGGGAGGCCTGGCCGGCCGTCTGAAGTTCAAAACGGAGCATAGCCCGAAGATCTCGGTCAGGAAAAGGCTCATCTTCGCAGCCCTGGGGGGGCTCTTTTTCGGACTGGGCTCCCAGGTGGCCCGCGGATGCACCAGCGGTGCCGCACTCAGCGGCGCTGCCGTGCTGTCGCTGGGAGGGTTTATCACCATGCTGGCCATTTTCGGGGCTGCATATGGGTTTGCCTATTTTTTCAGAAAATTATGGATCTAAGAAAGGAGGCGCGATCATGGGACCTTTAATTCCAATGGAAATCATCCCGGAGCAATGGAACAACGTCATTGCCGTGCTGCTTGGCATGGCCTTCGGGATCGTGATGGAGGGATCGGGCTTTTCTTCCTCCAGGAAAATTGTCGGCCTCTTCTACGGGTATGATTTTACTGTCTTGCGGGTTTTCTTCACGGCCACGCTCACCACGGCCATCGGGCTCCTGTATTTCGACTACATGGGTTGGATCGACATGGGCCTCGTCTACATCCATCCCACCTATGTCACGGCAGCCATTGTCGGCGGCGCGATGATGGGACTCGGTTTCGTCATGGGAGGCTACTGCCCGGGCACCAGCTTCATTGCCGTAGGGATCGGGAAGATCGATGCCATCGTGTTTACCCTGGGCCTGATGGTCGGGATCTTCATCTTCAGCGAGGCATTTCCGTTTTTCGAGCCCCTCTACAACGGGAACTACCTCGGCAATGTAACAGTGTCGGAGGTATTGGGCGTGAGCCCGAAACTGTTTGTGTTCCTGTTCACCGTGGTGGCCGTTTTCGCATTTTATATCACCACCCTCATCCGGAGAAAGGTGAAAGAAGTTAACTATTAAACTGTTGAATATGTCAAAGACCTATATCGTACTGGCTTCCATCCTGATCATCTTTGCAGGTGGCCTGCTGCTGCTGCCCGATATGAACAGGAGCAAGGAATTGCCGCCGGAGTTGCTTTTCAAGGAGATCAATGATCCTGCCCGGTACGTTTCCGTCGATTTGGTGGCGGAACGGCTGATCAACGAGGATCCGGCGATACTCCTGGTGGATGTACGGGAGGAGGAAGAATCGGCTGCCTTTGCACTGCCGGGGGCCATCCACATCCCCTTTGCCGGGATCGCTGAACCCGGGTGGCGCGGGTACCTGGGGCAGGAGCACATGGATGTGGTGTTTTATTCCAACGGCGACATGCTGGCTGACCAGGCCTGGATCGTATGCACCCGGATGGGTTACCGGAACCTCTATGTGATGAGCGGGGGCTTGAACCAATGGTTCACCGACATCATGCAGCCGGAGGCCCCGCCGGCCACGGCGCCCTCAGAGGCTTTCGACCTGTATTCCTTCAGGAAGGCTGCCGCCGCCCATTTTGGCGGAGGATCGCCTGCAGTGCAAACCGAAGTCGAAGAAGCAGAACCCGTGATGCTCGAAAGACGGAAAAAGAAAACAGTGACCGAGGGAGGTTGTTAATACAAAAACCAGAACTATGAAAGAACTGACCAGGATGAACCGGCTGATCGTTGCCACGACCATCTTCGTTTTCATCATCATCATCGGGCTGCTTACATTTCGCATGCCGGACTACGAGTATAAGGTTCCCGCCGGTGAACTTGTCGCGGAGCTCGTCAATTCTCCCGGAACGATCACGGCTGATGAGGCCCTGGCAAATGCAGGAGCGGGAAACGGCCGCGTTGTGCTTGTTGACCTGAGGAACCCATATGATTTTAACCGGGGAACTCTTGAAAATGCAATCAATATTCCGGTTTCGGATATTCTGGATCAGGAAAACATGGAGTATTTCCGCCAGCTGGATGAAGATTCGGTCACTCCTGTCCTGTTCGGCGAAAATGAGCGGGTGGCGAACGGGGCCCGGATGTTTCTCCGGCAATTGGGCTTCAAATCGTTCAAGGTTTTGGAGGGCGGTTACGGATGCCTTGCCAATAAAGGGGTTCAGGAGCCTTCACCCGCCTGCGGCGGAGAAGAGCCGATCCTCGACTATGCGGCTTTCATGGAGGCGCTGGGCGGTTCGGGTGCCGCGGCTGCCGACCGCGAACCGGTGACCATCCAGCCTGTTAAACGGACGAAAAAGACCACTACGGAAGGGGGATGCTGAAGGTCCTACCCTTGAAATGCCCGTACTTTCTACGAAAATGTAGATATTAACCGGGTTATTAACAATTCCTCATCTTTTCATAACAATCAGTATTTCAGATACTTGCTGAATTATTCCCAGGGCGCCGGGTTGGATCGCCTTTCGCAGCCCGCCGGTTAGGCCCTTGTAATTATCACCAATTCAGATAGATATAAAATTTGGTACAAACCTTGAATGTGGCATTTGCCCGGTTTAATATAGTAAAAAGGCCGGACGAAAAAAACATTCATGAGGCGCAGTAAAAAGAATAGTATCGTTTACTTGATCTTCTGGAACATCCTGATCGTCGGATTGATTATACTCTTTCAGTCGACGGCCTTTGGCCAGTATCAGAAACCGCCCACGTTCTTCACCCGGCTGATCGAAGGCTGGTCAGTGAATGTGAACGGAGGCCGCACCTCCTTTTTTGGTGACGTGGCCCTGTACGACGACCAGTTCGACGAGAAGATGAGGAAGGAAGGGGCCTGGGGGGTCGGATTCGGGATCGCCCGGCAGATCAATTATGTCTTTGCACTGGAAGGTCAGGCCGTATTCGGTAAACTGAGGGGATCCAATTCCAGGTCGGAGTTCGAGTCCAACATCAACGAGTACTCTCTTCAGATCACCACCGACCTGGTGAACCTCCTGATCCCCGCCAACAAGGCTTCGCTGCATCCGTACCTGAAAGTGGGCATGGGGCAGTTCAACTTCAACACGAGCCTTCACTATTTTGATCCCAACAAAAAGGATATCGTGGTCAGTTCGGCTTCACCGGAGTTCGTATACATGTTCGGCGCCGGCACCTTTTACATCATTTCCGATTCATTCGATGCGACCGCAGAGTTCATGGCGCGCCGCATGAACAACGACCGTCTCGACGGCACCCCCAACAAGGATGACAAGGATTTCTACTCGTACCTGTCGGTGGGTTTTGTTTACAAGCTCAACAACAAGGCCAGGGATGTCAGGTACTACCGGAGGATGGGCATGAAGTCGCGACTCATCAGGAGACGATAAACATTGAGCAAAGCAAATCATAAAGAATAAGGTAACTGAAAAAAATATTCGATCGTGAAAACAACCAGACTGATATTCATCACCCTCATCCTCGCAGCGATGTTGCTCCCCGACATCCTGTCGGCCCAGCAATGGGGCGGAAGACGCAAACCCAGTGTGTGGGACAACTGGTCTGTGACGGCCAATGCCGGCCTCACCTCTTTTTATGGTGATCTCAGCATCTACGACACCGACCTCATGAAGAAGTTCTCCGAGGAGAGCGGACCGGCCATGGGGGTCGTCATCAGCAAGTATTTCAACGACAAGATCGGTGTGTCGACCCAGTTCCTGATGGGCGGACTCAAGGGGGAGGATGTCAGGGGTACATCCTTTGAGTCCAGCTTCTACGAATACAATTTCCACTTCCGGGTGGAACTGATCAATACCCTGTTCCCGAACAACCTCACCGGTTTCGGGATGAACCTGTACGCCGGTGTCGGACAGTTCGTGTTCAAGACGACCAAGTGGGAGATGGTCGACGGGGAGGAGAAGATCTATGAAAAGGATACGCGCGTCCCGGAGTTCGTTTATTTCGTTGGGACAGGGTTCCAGTACAAGTTCAAGGACAAATACGGCATCAGCTTAGACGTGGCGCTCCGACAGGCGCGAAATGATTACCTCGATTACGAGGTGAAGAACGGGAACTACGATTATTATACCCACCTCAATTTGGGCCTTACCTATTACATCCAGAGCTTCAAGGGGGGACAATACCACCGCGGCAGCTACACGAGGCGCAAGATCCCCGGAAAGCTTCCCATGCGCAGGAGGAGGTAACGATCACGACTTGATCTCTTATTGAATTTCCTGGTCTCAGTCAATCTTCAGCCTGATCCCGGTGAACCACGTGAAGGAGTATGGATGGTAATTGATGTTGCTGTTGTTGTTGATGGGATTGAGCGCATACTTGAAGGTAGGCTCAAAGTTCAGCGACAGGGCCCGCGTGACTGAATAGGCGAAACCCATCCCGATGGAGGTATTCACGATCATAGAATTGAGGTTGCCCGCATCACCCACGTCGTATTTGTTCTCCTCCAATTCAAGGTAGGTATTGTTGGCCAGCAGGTAAGCCGGACTGAGCCCCCCGCTGAAGTTCATGGAGAACTTCCGGTCGAGGAATTTATAGCGGATGAGCAAAGGCACCTCGAAAAGGTCGAAATTCTGGATCACTTTCACATCGGCGAGTGCCCCGGCACCGATGGAGTCCTTGGGCGCATCGAACTTGCGCACATTCTCCGGCACCCGCTCGAAAGCGATGTTAATTTGCCCGGTGCTGGTGTTGATGCCGTAAAGCAGGAATTCATCCTTGCTCTGTTTGAATTCCAGGGCATCGGAATTCACCTGCCCGATCCTGCTGAAGTAGACGCCGGACTGCATACTCCAGCGCTTTGAAAAATTATATCCCACATCCACTCCCCCGGAATAGCTCAGCAATCCTTCCTCCACCTCGTTCAGTTCCCTCACATTCTGCTGGTTGCTGCTGAGGTCGGCGCCGTAATTGGCACTGATCTCCCTGTAGCTGTAAATGGGAGCAAACTGGGCGCCGACGGCCCAGCTCGCGTTCCTGGTCTTGTCCGCCAGCCCGTAATCCTCCGGATAATACAGGAGCCCTTCCAGGTTGACCGGCCTTGGGTCGGTGGAGGCCGTCCCGTGGCGGGCAGCGGCCGGCTCCATGAGCTCGACGGACGCAGGGTTGATAAATGCCATGGCCGCCATCGGCTGGGTTGTCTTCTGCATGGCGGATACCATGCTGCCGTCGTCGGGCAGGACAGCAAGGCCGGCATCCGGTGCAACCGGTTGGAATGCAAATTCCGCCTGCCTGGCCGGAACGTCAGGACCGGTGCCTCCGGACTCATCCTCCGGTGCCGGTCCCGGCGGGACCGCTTGTCCGGGGGTGGAGGGCTCCAGGAGGACGTCACCGTCTGCCGGGGATTCATCGCCCACGGCCACGGATGGCTGATCCTTTTGGATTTCCACTGGCACCTCCCGGTCCGCCACATCGGCCGGCGGCCTCATGTAGGTGGCATAGAAAAACCCGGCGCCGAAAGCCATCAGGACCAGGATGGAGGCTGCCGCAAGCCTGAAGAAAAGGACTTTTCTCCTGCTTTGCACAGCATCCAGCGACTCTTCCAGCCGGCCCCACGAATGAACCGGCGGCGGCTGCCTGTATCCTTTCAGGCTGTCGCGGAATAAATTGTCGATATTTTTTCTGTCACCGGTCATTTCGCATCCTTGTAGGACGATGGGGATGAATAAAAATTCTTTTTCACTTTTTCCTGCAGTATGAACCTTGCCCTGGCCAGGTTCGACTTCGAGGTGCCTTCCGAGATCCCGAGCATTTCGCTGATCTCCTTGTGCGAGTATCCGTCGATCGCATAGAGGTTGAACACCATCTTATACTGCGGTGACAGCTCACGCACGAGGTTCAGAAGATCCTGCACGCTGAGGTCGGCGGTCACCTGTTCAGGAACGATGTCGAGCTCGCTGTCGATGTCCTCGCCGAGCGCATAGAGCTGATTCTGCTTCCTGTACTTCTCCAGGGCCGTGTTGATCATGATCCTTTTGATCCATCCTGCCAAAGAACCCTTTCCCTGAAACTGGGAGATCTTCTGGAACACCTTCATGAACCCTTCATGCAATGTGTCCTCCGCTTCGGTATAGTCCCTGGAATAATAGAGACAAACACCAAACATCTCGTCGGAGAACATGTTGAACAGCTGTTCCTGCGCCTTCCGCTTCCCTGAAATGCAACCTTTTATGATCTCGTCCAGACGGTCCCTTTTCATTGGTGTTACTGACTACAATCAGCCTCAGTAAAACCTCTAATTTATAAAAAAATTGCATTCAGGACCAACATTGATAAGATGATGAAGTCTGTTCAAGGGTTGCGTTCGGCCCGGAATATTTGGCAGGTTAAAAAAAATCAAGATGAACGCAACCAAAGTGCAGGTGGCGTCATCTTAATGTAAACGATCAATTGATAATTGATATAATGAAAAAGAAGATGGCAAGTGTGTTAAAATTGATATCGAGACTTAAACTCACCATAGACCCTCATTTTGTACTGATATTATTGGTAATCATGTTCGTGGTCCTTTTGTTTGCAACGGAGAATGTGTTTAAGTCCACGTTGATCTTACAATAGCGAATTTTTATTTTTAGCCAGATAAAAAGTCTTCTTCGCCCCTGAAGTTGCGCAAGCAAACTTCAGGGGTTTTTAATTCCTTCCGCCAGCGGTGGCTGTTCAGTACCCTGATCACTAGTCATGACCGCCCTTCTGACAGCAGGCCGGAAGTTTGGCATAGGCTTCAGGGTCGGCTTCCACATCGTCGGCATCATACCCGATCTTCGAAACCGCTTTTCTCAGTTTTGCCGGATCGGTCTTGTCTGTCCGGTAGTTGATGGTCAGGACTTTGGTTTCGAGGTCCAGTTCCACGGACTTGACACCCTTTTCGAAGGCCATTTCCTTCTCGAGCCGTTCTTTGCACATTTCGCACTGGGCGGAGGTCTGGATCCCGATCTTCTCGGTGGATTTGTCCTTCTTTGCTTCTGCCTCCTGCGCATTCAGGGTGATCCCCGACAGGAATGCCGCCAGGATCACCAGGTTTCGTAGTGTTCTCATTTGGATGCTGTTTTTAAAAGGTTACAATTAGTTGAATTTGAATTTGATGCCCGCATAGACCTTCTGCCCCAGGATGGGCCCCCACACCAGGGAGGAGTCAAAATACTCCCCGAAGGGATCATCCGCTGCAATGACGGGGTCATCCTGCGTGAACCCGGTCAGGTTCTCGACACCCAGGTAAATGTTCCAGGTCTTGAAATATTTGGTGATCTGTGCATTGACAATGGTGTACACGGGTGAACTTTCGGGACGCCGGTACTGCTCCGGGTTGGCCCTGGTATCGGGAAGCCGGGCATCACCGTTGAGCTGTGTCGTCAGGTCGAACTGCCACTTGTCGAGGTTGGTCTTGTAGGAGAGGTTCACCAGCCCCTTGTACCTGTTCACCAGCGGTTCTCGCTGCAACGTGTTGTTCGTGGTCATCTTCACATCGTTGTAGCGGAAGGCCACCACCATGTCGAGCCGGGGGATGACCTCGTAGGCGGTCTCCACCTGGTAGCTGTTGGAAAAGGATTCCCCCTCCAGGTTGTAGATGTGCACCTCGGCAACACTGATGTCGCGGTCGACGATCACCTGGTTCACGAAGTCGGTCCTGTAGAATTCGAGGTTGACATTCAGTTCCCGCTCGGCCACCTGGAGTATCTTCGTCAGGTTGATGCCGTAATTCCAGGCCTCCTCCTGGCCTAGTCCTTCCGCGATGACGATCCTGCGCGAACTGGCAAGCAGGGAGCTGTTTTCGGCGATCACATTGGCGGTGCGGTATCCTTTCCCGGCCGAAGACCTGAGGATGAGCGATTCGGTGAAATTGTACTTCAGGTGAAACCGCGGGGTGTAGAAGGTCCCGAAGATATTGTGGAAATCGGCACGCATGCCGGCCAGCAGGGTGATGTTCCGCTCATTCGAGTAGGTGTACTGGAAAAAGACCCCGGGCACGCGCTCGGTCCTGTTCATCGGGTTGTCGTTGAAGGTCTCCCTGAATTCATCGTACAGGTAGCTCGCCCCGGTGCTGTACCTGTGGCGTGTGCTGCCCAGCACGGACTGGAAGATCAGGTTCCCGTAATAGGTCTGTTCCCTTCCCTGGTAGGTGTTCAGTCCGAAGAACGACGACTGTTCGTGGTAGGTGTAGTTGTTCACGAACCCGAGGCTCGTTTCGGGCCAGCGGTCAAAGACATAACCGGTCTTTCCCCAAGCCTGGAAACGTTTCGTCCGGATGTTGATCCCGTAATAATCCGGGGCGTCGCCTGTGCCGGGCTCCCTGAAATCGACCTGCCCCCCGGTACGGTCCTCTTCAATGGCCTGCACCCCGAACTGGGCCATGTGATGCCCATTCACGTACTTCCAGCGGTTGAACAGGTTGTACTGTTTCACCAGGGGTGCATCCAGGAAGGAATCCCCGTTGTTGTCCATCCGGTTCTGAAAATTCTCACCGTGCCCGAAAAGCATGGTGGACCATTTGTCGTTGATCCGGATAGCGGCGTCGAAATTGCCCTCCACCTTGCCCATATGGTTCGCATAGGCATTGAGGTACAACTTGTCGCTGTTGTCGGGTTTCTTGTACTCGATGTTGATCTGCCCGGTGACCGATTCATAGCCGTTCACCACCGAGGAGGCGCCCTTCGACACCTGGATCGATTCCATCCAGCTGCCCGGGATATATCCAAGCCCGTATGTCGAAGAAAGACCCCTGAGGTTGGGCAGGTTCTCACTCATCATCTGGACATACTTACCGTGCAACCCGAGCAATTCGATCTTCTTCGCCCCGGAAACGGCATCGCTGTAGCTCACATCCACCGAGGCATTCGTTTCGAAGCTCTCGGAAAGGTTGCAGCATGCCGCTTTCTGCAACTCTGCAGCGGTGATGTTCTGCACATGAAGCGGGTTGATCTGGGACACAAAAGTGGATCTCTGGTTTTCCGAGATGACCACCTCCTCCAACTCCTGGACGGAAGAAAGAACGATATCCAGGCGCTCCTGGCCGGGGCCGACCACGAGGGTGTCGTTCTGAAAACCGATGAAGCTGGCGACAAGCCTGCTGTTGCCTTCCCCGGCGCGGGGAAGGGTGAATTTCCCGCGGGCATCCGTGGTGGTGCCCGTGATGGTCCCTTCCCAATAGACATTCACCCCGGGAAGGGGTTGGTTTTTATCTGCTTCGCTCCGGCCATACACAGTCCCGGAGATATCCTGGGCCGAGGCAGCCACCGAAGCAAGCATGAAAAGCATACATGTAATTGATCGCATTGCTGATTCCTGTTTTAAGTTGATACAATAGAAGAGTCAGGCTGCTGAAACACAGCCGGAAGGAGCATCAACTTGCCAGGGGATCGGTCTTGAGCTGGTGGAGCCGGATCAGAAGATTCCTGCCCGACATTCCTGGGGGTGAACGGTCGCTGGCCCGGGACACCAGGTGGAGCTTTGACGGCTCTTCTTCCGGTGCCGGCAAAGGCTGAACGGTAAGGTCTTTCGCGTATTTGTGAAATTCAACTGGTGAAACGGCCAGGTTGAACTGGTCTGTCTTCAGGAAGGAATATTGCTCTGAACAGCATTGCTTTTCCGAATGGCACTGGTGACCATCAGGTTCCTTATCTTCCCTGGCCGGCAGTTCACAGCAAGAACCCGGTTGGGGCTGAGGTTCCCCGACGCAACAGGACAACCCCTCCCCGGTGGTGAAGAAGCCTTTTGCATCGGCGGCCATGCGGAGACGCACATCGCCCTCACAACTGCAAAAATGCTGTACGAGGCCAATGCCGCCAGTGGCCGCAACGATCATTATCGCGGACAGGTAGATGACGATATGTCTCACAATGGCAAGCATCCTGTGCTGCAAAACTATTATTCTGTGTAAATTTAACAACAATTTCGCGGAAAATATTGTTAAAAATTTGTTAATCAGGTAGTCGTCGTTCAAATTTGGATTTAAAAAAGTGTTTCGATATCCCATGAGATTCTGCTGCAGGGCCCTGTTCTTCCATTTTTTTGTCCTTGCCTTGCTTGGTTGCGACAAGGAGGTGGTCACACCGGAGATGAGCCATATGGTCCTTCCGGGTTCGCCCGAGATATTGTCTGTTTGCCATCTTGATGGAGCCACCGCTTTTGTGTCCGGCGGGATCCATGAGCAGGAGGGTTATATTTTCAGGACCCTCGACGGGGGCGTCACCTGGGAGGCTGTCTTCCGGGGCGACCTGGCCATCCGTGCAGTCTCGTTCCTCGATTCCCTCGAAGGGTATGCGTGCGGTGACAGCCTCAGCATCCTTAAGACCCTCGACCGGGGGGCCACCTGGGAACCTGTGAGGCTATCCTGGTACCCCAACCCGGAATACATCCTCCCGCTGAAAGCCATCACCTTCGCGGATGATACCACCTGGTTCTTCACCGGTGGCAGGCATTTCCAGTACGGCATCAATGTGAGGACCCAGAACGGTGGGTTGTGGTGGGACAACGAAGTGTTCCAGGTGGAGCTGAACAGCGCCTATTTCAGGGATGAACGGCATGGCCTCCTGGCAGGCTACGGCATACTTTACACCACGCCGGATGCGAATGTGACCTTCATCCCCAACGATTTCACCGGTGACAACCTCACCTCCCTGAGCTTCCTCGACCCCATGAACGGGCTTGCCTGCGGATACGACGGGGGCATCTATTCCACCGGCGACGGGGGCCTTTCCTGGTCCGTCCGGGTAAAGGCCAACGGCCCCCTGGGGAATAGGCGGCATTTCAATTCCATCGGGTATTTCCAGTCGGGCTGCCTGGCAGTGGGCGAAAACGGGGCTGCCTGTTTTTCGGGTGACGGCGGCGCCACATGGTCCGACCTGGACCTTGGCCTTCATAACGACCTGCACGATGTTTGCTTTGTCGACGGACACTTTGTTGTGGCGGGGTCGGAAGGGGCTTATTTGCGCCTGAAGCTCTAAAATGCCATTCCGACGCTGATCTCGACGAAGTCGGCCTGGCCGGCATTGGATTTCAGGAAGATGCCCGCCCAGGGGTTGAACCGCGTGGTCTGCCGGGTGGAGAAGAGATAACAGACGGTTCCGAACTTATACGTGAGGTATTTCTTGGCTTTCTGCTTGAAGCTTTTCGTATTTTCATTGGTCAGGTCATGGATCTCATCATAGGTGGGGTTGTAAAGGTAGGTCCCCATTTGTGTCGTAAACCCGAAGTGCCCCAGGAGTAATTCAATCCCTCCGAAGGCAATGAGGGACATGGACCTCCAGTGCCGGTCGGATGAATGGAGGTCATGAAAGGCGAGGTAATCGTGGAAGCTGGTGTAGTAGTTCAGATGCATCCCGGCCTGAAGGTTCAGGACCACCCCGAGGCGTTTGGTGACATACAGGGAGCCGTTGTAAACCGGGTATTTCGGACCGCCGGCCGGTTTCACGGGGTCGCCGAACTCATGGGCGCCGAGCCCGAACCGCAGGTTCATCAGCCATTTTCTCGACAGGTTCCGGGAAGAATCGGCCGGGGAATAATCCCGGGGGCGTTCCCCGGGAAAGAATTTCACGCCCACCCTGGCGGCGGGGATGTTGATGCCCAGGTTCGGCAGCTGGTAATGCCCGTTGGAATAATGAAGGTAGGAGATGCCAGCGGACAGTGTGAACCGGGGGTCGAGCACATAGTCAAGGTTCAGCCCCAGAATGGTCTTGTTGGTCAGGTGTGACCCGATGAGTTTGTTGTCGGGGTTGGCGATGCGGTCGTAGGGCTTGCTGAACCATGCAAACCCGATGCCCGCAAACCCCCGGAGATCGAATTTGCCCCACCCGGCGAACCGGTAGGCCAGGTTGGGCACCAGGGAGAACTCATGCCCCAGCACATCCGGGTTGCCCATGGCCGTAGCCGATACCATGACGCCTACCTGGGGATACCGCATCGGCTGGTTCCAGTACTGCCTGCCGGCGGTCTGCCAGCCCACATTGAGATCGACCGACCAGGCCTTGTCCCCCTCGGGAAGGTTGGGGTATATGTCGAGGATGGGCCCACCGCGCAACCCCGGCTCAATGAACAGGGAATTCCTGATCCCGTTCTCCTGCGACAGCAGGATAAACGGGATCAGGCAGCCTGCCAGGAGCAAGAAGGCCGATATTTTCAATCGCGTTGACTGCATCGGTACATCCGGGATAAAGGATGGAACCAGCCAAAGATAGGAATTAAACCATTTGCGGTTTTATAACCAATTTAAATAGATGTACCGTCTTCCTTATGTATTTATTTTTTCTAAATTTGAAGGGTGAATAAACCCTGCCACAAAAATTCAGACGATCATGGAATATCAGATCTTACAGCTTGAGGTCAGTGACGCTGTCGCCCTCGTGACCATCCACCGGCCCGAAGCGCTCAATGCGCTGAACACAAGGTTTTTCCAGGAAATGGACCAGGCGATCGCCGAAGTATCGGCCAACCCGGAGGTGAAGGTGATGGTGATCACCGGATCGGGGAAGGCCTTTGTTGCCGGGGCCGACATTGCCGAGATGGTCCACATGGATCCCCTGCAGGGGTCGGCCTTTTCACGGACCGGGCAGCATACCTTCCGGAGCCTGGAGAAGATGGATATCCCCGTCATTGCAGCCATCAACGGTTTTGCCCTTGGCGGGGGGATGGAACTGGCCATGGGCTGTGACTTCAGGATCGCCTCCTCCAGGGCGAAATTCGGACAGCCCGAAGTGAACCTGGGCCTCATCCCCGGATATGCGGCAACCCAGCGCCTGACCAGGCTGGTGGGCATGGGGGATGCCCTGTTCCTGCTTATGACCGCCGACATGATCGGTGCCGAGGATGCGCTTCGCATCGGGCTGGTGCAAAAAGTGGTGGAACCCGAGTCGCTCATGGAAGAAGTGATGAAGATCGCCCGGACCATCGCCTCCAAGGGACCCCTTGCAGTGAGGAAGGTGAAACAGGTCGCACGCCGGGGCTTCGCCATGGATTTTGACGAAGGGAGCGCGCTGGAAGCGGAACAGTTCGGCACCCTCTTCGGAAAAGGAAGCGAAGGGGAAGAGGGAATGAAGGCCTTCCTGGAAAAGCGAAAGCCCGGCTGGTGATCCGGTTCAAAGCGGAAAACAATTAATAAACTGACAGATAAAACAATGAATTACGACGAAAGATTACAGAATGTATCGGTTTTGGGGGCAGCTGGAAAGATGGGCAGCGGCATCCTGCTTCTGACGGCCATTGAGATGGCTGACCTGAGCCTCAAACCGCAGAACAAGGGAAAAACATTTTGCCTCAATGCCATCGACGTATCTTCCGCCGGCCTCGCCGGCCTGATGAAATACCTGAAGGCACAGGTCGGGAAATTGGCCGAGAAGAAGACCGTCCTGCTCCGGGAACTCTATGCCGACAGGGAAGACCTCATCGAGAACGAGGACATCATCAATGAATATGTGTTCGACGTGATGAACATCGTGCGGCCGGTCATGACCATCGAATCGGCCTACCAGTCGCACCTTGTGTTCGAGGCCATCATCGAGAACCTGGAACTGAAGCACAAGATCCTTTCGCAGATCAGGGAGAACAATCCCAACGATCCCTGGTTCTTTACCAACACCTCGTCCATTCCCATCCATATCCTTGATGAGGGTGCCGGCCTGGACGGCAGGATCCTCGGGTTCCACTTTTACAATCCGCCCGCCGTGCAGCGGCTGGTGGAACTGATCACCATCAAGAGCAACAGCAAGGAGATGGTCGAGTTTGCGAATGCCTATGCCAGGGCCCTGCGAAAGGTAGTGGTGCCGTCCAACGACTTTGCCGGCTTCATCGGCAACGGGCACTTCATGCGGGATGCGCTACATGGCATCCATGAGGCGGAGAAACTCTCCATCACCATGCCCTTCACCGAGGCCATATACACGATCAACAAGGTGTCGCAGGACTTCCTGGTCAGGCCCATGGGCATCTTCCAGCTGATCGATTATGTGGGCGTCGACGTGGTCCAGTTCATCATGAAGGTAATGGATCCCCACCTTCCGGATGAGGAGCTGCACAGCGACCTCCTGGACCAGATGATGGAGCTCGGGGTCAGGGGCGGTCAGCACTCCGACGGTTCCCAGAAGGATGGCTTCCTGCGCTATGAGCGGGGCAAGCCTGTGGCCGTATTCAACCCCGACACGCGGGAATATGTGGAGATCGCCTCCATCCGGCCGTCGGCCGACGAGCAGCTCGGGGCATTGCCGGCCTCGTGGAAACCATGGAAGGATGTGAATTTCAGCCGTGGCTCCAAAGAGAAGATCCTGGAGGACTATTTCAACGACCTTGCCGCCATGACCACCATGGGTGCGGAGCTGGCCAGGAAATACATCCGCCGTTCCAATGAGATCGGCAGGTACCTTGTTTCGAGCAAGGTGGCCAACAGCGAGGAGGATGTGAACACCGTGATGCTAACCGGTTTTTACCATGCATACGGCCCCATCAACACCTATATGCAGAACTAATTCAGTTTTTCAATGTTAAATTAAGTAGTCATGAGCAAATTAAGACGAAAAGTATATATGGCCGCCGGTTACAACACCGTTTCGCTGGGAACCGGCCGCAGCGAATTCAACCCGAAGAAGCCCCGGCCGGGCCTGGAGCATTATATCCGGGAGGCCGGGCAGGGGACCCTCAAGCAGATCGGCGGTGCAAAGAATGTGGACGAAGGGGCCATCGGCAACTTCATGGCTTCCCGGTTCAACAAGCAGGGCCACCTGGCAGGGTTCATCCCCTATATCGATGAGGAGCTGCAGTACAAGCCCTGCATCCGGACCGAGGGGGCCTGTGCTTCGGGTGCCCTGTCGCTCATCAGCGGCATGAAATCGGTGCTGGCCGAAACGGCGGAGGTGGTCCTCTCCGTCGGCGTGGAGGTGCAGAACACCATGAAAGCGATCTACGGTGCCGACGTGCTGGCCGGGGCCGGCTGGTTCAAGAACAGGAAGAACGGCCACGCCTATTTCTTCCCGGGGCAGTTCAGCGACCGGGCAAAGGCCTATTATGAGAAGTATGGGATGGACTATTCCCGGAAAGGGATGAAACAGTGGTTCATCAATGCCGTGGAAAACGCCCGGCTTTGTCCGACGGCCCAGGAATACGAGAACCAGGTGGAGGACCTGGGGGCCCTGTATGACAAGATGACCCCCAATGGAAAGGCATTTGTCGACAGCCTGAACGTGCTCGACTGCTCCAAGGTGTCCGACGGTGCCTCTGCCATCGCGATCCTTTCCGAGGAGGGCCTGAAGCGCTGCGGGATACCGAAGGAACAGGCCGTCGAGGTTGTCGGGTATGCCCAGGTGGAGCGAAACATCACCAACGACCCGCCTGACAAGACCGAGCTGACCGCCATCAAGAAAGCCACCAGGCAGGCCATGGAAATGGCAGGCATCACGAAGGACCAACTCGGCACTGCCGAAGTCCATGACTGTTTCTCCATCGCAGGGATCCTCACCACCGAGGCACTGGGTTTTGCCGAACCCGGCAAGGGAGCCCAGTTCGTGGCCGAAAGGAATACGGCCCGCGACGGGGTCATCCCCATGAACACCACCGGGGGCCTCATCGGCTGGGGCCATCCCACGGGAGGTACCGGGGTTCACCAGGCCGTGACCATCTGGGAGCAGCTGACCGGCAATGCCGGCGATGCCCAGATCGAGATCAGGCCCGAGCGACCCTACGGCATGACCATCAACATGGGCGGCGACGATGTCACGGCCGTGGTGATCATTTACAAGCGTGCCGGATAAAGGGCCAATAAACTTTAATCGGAAGGACAACGGTCACCCTGAGCCTGTCGACGGGTGACTTTTTTTTGGATCACCTGGTGATCACACGCCCCAGGCGGCTGTTGATCTCCTTGCTGATGGCCTTCAGCTCTTTCTGCCTGTTGATGAGGTCGGGCAGGTCCTCGTAGCGTTCTTCTGATTCCGCATCCCTGATCTCCTGCTGGTTTTCGGCGATCAGGATCTCGATCTTCTTGGCCTTGAAGGAGAGGACGGAGTTCTCTACGGCGGCCCGGAGTTTTTGTGCTTCCGTCGTCACTTCGATACGGGCAACCGATTCCCACTTCTCGCTCAGCTGGTAAGGGGAGGTCAGCAGGTCGATGGCGGCCGATGCCACCTTCCTGCTGCTGTGGTTGATGAAATATTGTTCGTCGGGGAGCTCTTCCCGGTCGATGAACCCCTGGAACTCGTCAAAGATCCGTTGCAGGGTGTCGTCAGAAAAGCGGATCTCGTCACTGCTCAGGTCGTGTACGATGAAATGGGCCACCTTCCAGGGAACGGTCACCATTTGCCCCTCCTCATCCTGCTGCTCGAACCCGATCTCGTCATGGCCGTAATTGAGCAGGAGCCTGATGACGTCCCTTTCCTGGTAGCTGGAGTCTTTGAAGTCGACCTCGATCTGTTTCTCTGCGGTGCTTTCCGCGGACTCAGTCACAGGTTCTTCCGGGACCTCCGGCACATTCCTGCTGAATTTCTTGCGGAGCAGTTTGTTGAGCTCGTTCATCAGGGTCTGCTCGGCCATGTCCATGAGCACCGAGCATTCCTTCACATACACCGAGCGGGTGATGCCGTCGGGGATCATGGAGATGGACTGGACGATCTCCTTGATCATGGAAGCCCGTTTCACCGGGTCGTGCTTCGTTTCTCCCAGCAGGATGTTCGTCTTGAACTGGATGAAATCGGCCGCCTCTTTTAAAAGGAACTCCTCCACTTCGGCCGTGCGGTGTGACCGGACAAACGAATCGGGGTCCTCGCCGGCCGGGAACATGACCAGCCTGACATTCATCCCCTGTTCCAGGATCATGTCGATCCCGCGGAAGGAAGCTTTCAGCCCGGCCTCGTCCCCGTCGTAAAGGATGGTGATGTTGGGGGTGTACCTTTTGATCAGCCTGATCTGGTCGGTGGTGAGGGAGGTGCCCGACGAAGCCACCACATTTTCAAATCCCGCCTGGAACAGGGAGATTACATCCGTATATCCCTCCACCAGGTAGCAGTTGTCCTTGCGGATAATGGCGTTCTTCGCGAAAAAGATGCCGTAAAGGGCCTGGCTCTTGTTGTAGATGTCCGACTCGGGCGAGTTGATGTACTTCGCCTTCTTGTCGTCCTTTTTGAGGATCCTCCCCCCGAAGCCGATCACGCGTCCCGACAGGTTGTGGATGGGAAAGATCACGCGACCCGAGAAGCGGTCGAAGGTGCGGTCGTTCTTTTCGATGGTGAGGCCCGATTTCACCAGGAACTCTTTCTTGTATCCATTTTTCAGGGCTTCCTGCGTAAATGCCTCCCAGGTGTCGGGACTGTAGCCCAGCTGGAACTGTTCGATGATATGCTCCCTGAATTCACGGTCCTTGAAATAGCTCAGCCCGATGGACTTACCTTCTTCCGAGTTGAACAGCTGGTCGGTGAAATACTTCTGGGCATAGGCCGATACGGCGAACAGGCTCTCCTTTTCGTTGAGGGCCTCAACCTGCTCGGGGGTCTGTTCTTCCTCCTCAATCTCGATGTTGTATTTGCGGGCCAGGTAGCGGAGAGCCTCCGGGTAGGTGTAATGCTCATGCTCCATGATGAAGTTCACGGAATTGCCGGCCTTGCCGCAGCCGAAGCACTTGTAGATCCCTTTGGCGGGGGAGACGGTAAAGGAAGGTGTTTTCTCGTTGTGGAACGGACACAGGCCAAGCATGTTCACCCCCCGTTTGCGGAGGTTCACGAAGTCGCCCACCACCTCTTCGACGCGGACGGTCTCCATGATGCTGCTGATGGTCTCCCTGGATATCATGTGTTCCTGAAAAAGGAACACAAAGGTACGAATTTTACACCCGGGAGGCAGCGTTTACTCCACGATCATTTTTTTCACTATGACGGAGTTTCCGTCGGAGACGGAATAGAAATACAATCCGCCGGCAAACCAGGAACCGTCGATGTCAAATTTATGAATGCCAGGACCGGTTTCGGGTATCGTCCATTCATGAAGGATCTTCCCTGAGAGGTCCGTGACGGTGAGTGTAAGGTCCCCAGTACTCAGCTTCTCCACGGCGATGGTGGTCTTCCCATTGAAGGGGTTGGGGATATTTTGTCCGACCCGCATGGATTCGGCGTCACCCCCTGACACTTCGGGATACCCGATTGGTGGATTTTTTTCGAAATTCAGGTAGATGGTCCTGTTGTCGACATAGTCATGCTGCTGGGCCCAGACGGCCGTGCCCGGCTCCGTGTCGGCCTGGTAGATGAGATGCACCTTGTCATCCGAATTGGATGCTGCGGCCGGATAGACACATTCATCAAAGATGTGGACGAGGCTGCCGGTCAGATCGAAGAAGGGGCTCCACACCTGGGCACCGTGGGACCACTTCCTTGCCCATATGTGCCTGTAGTTCTTCAGCCCGTTGCTGAATCCTTCCGTAACGCTGGAATAGACGAGGTACAGGTCCTGGTTTTCATCAATAACCAATTGAGGCATGCTCGAAAGCCCGATGAAATAGAGGCCCATGTCATCCAGGAAGTCCAGCTGGCCGTTCCCGTCCATATCCTGTGACCAGGCCACGAGGTTGTAATCCTCTGTCAGTTCAGAATCGGGGTGGGGATAAGGGCAGAGGGCATTCAGGTTGTTCGAGAATGCCGGCATCTCCTCATTCCAGTAGGCGATGCCGTCGACCCAGTTGTACCAGAAGGTGCTTTGCGCATCCGCTTCCACCCTGGTGACTCCGAAAGCGACGTGAACCATCCCTTCGTCGTCGATCACCAGGCTTTGTGCGCCGTCGGCACAGTAGAACGTATCGGTGGGGGTGCCCCAGACCCAATCGGGATAGGGATGTTCCCAGATGACCGTTTTCTCGAAGCTGTAGCCACCGTCGGTGGATTTCATGAGGAACAGCCCTGTCCAGGGGTCGCCCACCACGAAGGCCACCACATCACCGACGGGCTCGGCAAAGGCGTAGGTATCGCCGGCAAAGCCGTAGTATTCGTCGGAGGTCATCCCTTCCAGGATCTCATGTTCGATCTCCCACGTCTGGCCTCCGTCTAGTGACAGGGAATAGAGCAAGGCCCCGTCCAGCCCCTCATAGGGGAATCCTCCATGCGATTCGGGCAAGGTAAGGGAAAGCAGGTGGATCCTGGTGTGATCGGCTCCGCCTGTCACTGCCCTGGCCCACAGGATGTAATCTTCACCCGGAGGTCCCGAGATCGTTTCGAAATCCCAATCACCCATGCCTTTATCAGGCCGGGTGGCCATGTACAGTCCCTGGCCGCTGGTGTGGGAGATGATCATCTCACCGTTCTCTCCCCAGGGGGCATACACGGGACGGTGGACCTTGATGTCCTCCACCCGTTCGGAGGGCCACTCGCCCCAGGCGTTGCCGTCAAAATAGTTGTATCCCGTGCCACGGTCGGCAAAGAAGGTCCCTTCTTCCATGCTCCGGGTCCAGGTTGCCCCTATGGTATGGTCATCAAAGAGTACGATCTTCTTGGGGATGCTGGCGTTGGACTGGTTATCATATCGGGTGTCGCCGATCTCTTCTTCCAATACTGAAGGAGGGAAGGCAGCTTGCTTGTAAGGGGTGCCCGGTTCCATCCATTGATGTTCCTGCAGGAAAGGATCCTCCACCTTTACCTTTTGCTTGAGCAGATGCGCCGGAGGCATCGTACGTTGTTGTCCCTGAGCGGAAAGGACAACAGCGATCAGGGAAATGAGTGCAGTGTATTTCATGGGTGTAGTTTTTTACTCTTTAAAGGTACGCAAATTCAGTGAACCAGCTGAAAGTAAAAACCCCGTCCGCATCCTGGACGGGGTTCTTGCATGGTGTTCCGCAGCTTACTCCACGATCATTTTCCTTGTGACCGTGGCATCCCCTGATTTCAAAGTGTAGAAATACACTCCTTTGGAAAGGCTCCCACCGTTTATTGTAAATGTGGTCAAGCCTGGCCTTGCCTGTACAACTTCAGCGTGTACCAACTGACCGGTGAGGTTGATCACTTCAAGCGTCAGTTCCGCGTTCCTCCTCATGTTCACGTGAATGTTCGTGGTCGAGGAGAAGGGGTTGGGATAGTTCTGGCTGACGTCATAGTCAAAGAAGCCGGCCTTTTTCTCATTGATGCCTGTGATATCATCCTTCAGCACCTGCATCACTACGATGGTGTTGTCAACGTAGGGATGCTGCTGCCCCCATACGGCATTGCCCGGATCGTTGTCGCGCTGGTAGGTGAGGTATATCTGGTCGTCGGAGTTTGCGGCCACCGACGGGTACACGCACTCATCGAAGATGTGCACCAGGTCGGAGGTGAGGTCGAAGAAATCGCTCCAGAAGGCCCCGCCGTTGGGCGACATGCGAGCCCAGATGTGCCGGTAGTTCATGATGCCGTTGTCGTAGGTCTCGGTCATGGAGGACCACACCACGTAGAGGTCGTTGTTCTGGCCGATGACCATCTGCGGCATGCTGGAGAGGCCCAGGTAATAGGTCCCGTATTCCTCAAGGAAGGTCAGCTCGCCGTCGCCGTCCACATCCTGAGACCAGCCGATGAGGTTGTAGTCCTCCACCATTTCGGAGCCGGGATCGCCGTAGGGGCTGAGCGCATTGATGTCGTCCGAGAAGGCGGGCATGTCCTCGTTCCAGTATCCGACGCCATCCACGAAGGGGAACCAGTAGGTGGCCCCGGCCTCGTCGGCGTAGGTCCTGTTGATCCCGAAGACCACGTGCACCTTGCCGTCATTGTCGATGGCCACATGGTGTGCCCCGTCGTTGCAGTAGAGGGTGTCGGTGGCGTAGGTGAAATCATACAACGGGTAGGGGTGCTCCCA
Organism: uncultured Bacteroidales bacterium; assembly: GCA_964386225.1. Classification (GTDB taxonomy): domain Bacteria; phylum Bacteroidota; class Bacteroidia; order Bacteroidales; family JAADJA01; genus JAADJA01. The sequence continues at coordinate 17,214 of CAYLTG010000013.1, read as the reverse complement.
GATGACCGTCTTCTCGAAGGTAACCCCGCCGTCGGTCGATTTCATCAGGAAGAGGTCGTGCCATTCGGCACCAACTACGAAGGCGACCACATCGCCGCGGGGCTCGGCCCAGGTGTAGTTGTCGGAGTTGAAACCGAAATAATCGTCTGCCGTCATGCCGTCCAGCAGTTCATGTTCGATGGGCCAGGTGACGCCGCCATCATCCGAATAGGAATAGGTGAGTGCTCCGTCGAGGCCTTCATACACCGTGCCGGCATAGGCGGTGGGGGCGGTGAGGCTGATGACATGCAGCCTGCTGTGGTCGACACCGCTGGTGACCGAGCGGTTCCAGATAAGGTATTCATGGTCCGGAGGTCCGGGCAGGAGTTCAAACTCCCAGTCACCGGTTCCTTTTTCGGCCCTTTTGGAGATCTTGTAGCCATCGGCACCCGTATGGGAAACGATGAGTTCGCCGTTCTCCCCCCAGGGGGCATAGGAGGGCCAGCCACAGCGTTCATCCTCCACCCGTTCCGACGGGGGATCGCCCCAATCGTTCCCGTCGAAATAGTTGTATCCGGCGCCGCGATCGGTGAAGCCTCCCGCATCGTCCAGCCCCAGGATCCAGGTAACTCCAATGGTGCCGTCGTCGAACAGGTAGATCCTGTTCTGCATGGAAGCGTTTGACTGGTCATCGTAGCGGGTGGTCCCGGCATCATCTTCGATGGGGCTCAGCATCACCGACTTGGTCATGGGTGTCGCTTGCGGTACGAACTGCCCGGCTTCAAGGCTGGGCGCGGGTTTTTTTACAGCCAGGTCGCGCAGCGATTTGTCTGCCACGGCCCGCTGCTGTGCAAATACAGCACCTGCAAGGCAGATGCTGAACAGGATCGTAAGAAGTTTTTTCATGATATAGGATTTAGGATTAGAATGCGCATGGACAAACAAATTTACAAAATATTCAATGAAGCTGCAACCGGAGCTGGAATGACAAAAAAAAAGCCTCCGCGGAGGGAGGCTCTTTCATTTTCGTTGGGATCGTCTTATTCCACGATCATTTTCTTGGTCACCTTGGCTTCGCCTGCCCTGACGGTGTAGAAGTATACGCCGTTGGAGAGCTGGCTGCCGTCGATGGTCAGCTTGTTCAGACCGGCGGTAGCCTGGCCTGCGTCAACGCGGTAGACCACCTGGCCCATCATGTTGGTCACCTCGAGGCTCAGCTCGCTGGCTTTGCGCAGGTTGACATACACGGTGGAGGAGGTGGAGAACGGGTTGGGCTGGTTCTGGGCCACGTCGATGTCCATGATGGCCGGTTTGTCCTCGATGCCAGTTCCCAGATCGTTCTTGTCGATCTTCATGAAGTTGATCTTGTTCTCGGTGGCTGCGTGGAGGTCACCCCTGACGTGCAGTCCGGGCTCGTTGTCGAACTGGTAGTTCATGTAGAGGTAATCGTCGCTGTGGTGTGCCAGTGAGGGGAACACGCACTCGTCGAAGATGTGGATCAGGTCGCCGGTGAGGTCGGTGAAGCTGCCCCAGAACTGGCCGTCGTTGTTGGCACCGCGTGCCCAGATGTGGCGGTAGTTCTTCAGGCCGTTGTCGTATGTCTCGGTGATGGAGGAGAACACGATGTACACCTTGCCCATGTCATCCACGTGGATCGAAGGCATGGAGGAGGCGCCCATGTAGTAGGTGCCGTACTCTTCCAGCCAGGTGATCTCGCCGTCGCCGTCAACGTCCTGGGCCCAGCCTACGAGGCTGTAGTCGTCAACCAGCTCGCTGCCTTCTTCGCCGTAGGGGTTGAGGGCGTTCATGGTGTTGGAGAACACCGGGCGGTCCTCGTTCCAGTAGCCAAGGCCGTCAACGAACGGGAACCAGAAGGAGCCGGCACCGTCGGAGTAGGTCCTGTTGATACCGAAGGCCACGTGCACCTTGCCGTTCATGTCGATGGCGAGGGCGTGGGCTCCGTCAGAGCAATAGAAGGTATCGGTGGCGAACATGGCAGCCGGGTCCCATTGCGGATAAGGAGTTTCATAGATGACAGTCTTGGTCCAGGTGTCGCCGCCGTCGGTCGACTTCATCATGCAAAGGTCTATGAAGGAGTCGCCGAACAGGAATGCGACCACGTCGCCGCGGGCCTGGATCTCGTAAGTGTCGCCTCCAATGGCGAGATAATAGTCAGAGTTGATGTCTTCGAGCAGCACGTTCTCGGGATCCCAGGTCTGACCGCCGTCGGTGGAGCGGCTGTAGAGGATGGCTCCGTCAACGCCTTCGAATACCTGGCCGCCATTGGCTGCAGGTGCGGAGATGGGGAGCAGGTGGATCACCGAGTTGTCAACACCGCCGGTGGCCATGCGGGGCCACAGCAGGAAGTTGGCATCGGGAAGGTCGAAAGGCGGCATACTTTGCCAGTCACCGGTCCCTTTCTCGTTCCTGTAAGTAATTGCGAGGCCCTCGACGGAAGCACCCGAATAGTGGGAAACGACGATTTCGCCATTCTCTCCGTAGGGAGCATAGGCGGGCCAGCCGGTGCGGTCGTCCTCGATGCGCTCGGTGGAGTATGCACCCCAGGCATTGCCGTCGAAATAGTTGTATCCGGTACCCCTGTCGTCAAAACCGCTGGTGTGGTTCATCCCGTAGGTGTAGACACCGCCGATGGTACCATCACTGAAATAGTGGATGCGGTTCTGCATGGAGCTGTTGCTCTGCAGGTCGTAATAAGTAAGTCCCATGGTGGCTTCTTCCACGGTAGCCTCGAACGGAGCGGCCGGCAGCACACCACTGTTGCTGAAGTTCATGCTCTCCGTGACGGGTGCCTTGTGGGGCACTGCAACATTCCGCAGTTCTTTCGAAACGTAAACACGCTGGGCGAAAGCACTTGCGGTAAACACTAATGCGAAAGTGAAAAGTAAAATCCTCTTCATGATCAAATAAGATTTAGTTAGACAAAATTTATTATTTATAACATATATTACCTCTGCGATAAAATACCTCTCTTCAAATATTCTAATAGCGCATGGTTCTAAAACGACCCGCTAAATTAGTATATTTTATCTTACAATATGAAAATTAATCCTTAATAAAATCGTCGGCATAGGATTTCCCCTTCCGGAGGGCCATGAGATTGACCTCGACCACTTCCCGGCCTTTCCTGCCGAACAATTTCTCGACCGAATGCTCGAGGCTTTCGAAGGAGAGTCCCAGGTAATGGGAGGCGGCGCCCAGGATGACAATGTTGGCCGACCGCCTTGAGCCCAGGTCGGTGGCGATCTTGTTGGCATCGATGGTGATGTGGCGCGGCACCTTTCGGATGGCGGCCATCACCTCCTCCATTTCGGGATAATTGGGAATGTTCATATAGGGGTTGACGTTGGTGATCAGCCACCCGTCATTTGCGAGCATGGGAAGGTACCGGAGCGATTCCATGGGTTCGACCGACAGGATGAGGTCGGCCTGCCCTTCCGGTATCAGGTCGCTGGCGATCTCCCGGTCCGAGATCCTCAGGTCCGAATGCACATCCCCGCCCCGCTGGCTCATGCCGTGCACCTCGGCCTGTTTCAGGTAGAGCCCCGAGTCGATGGCGGCCATGCCGATGGCCGCCGCGATGGACAGGATGCCCTGGCCGCCCACACCTGCTAAGATGATGTCCTTTTTCATGTGTTCCTTCTTGTTTTTGGATTATTGATCGTCTGTGCCGGCCGTTTCCCGTTTCTTTTTCTCCTCTTTGATCCTTCGTGCCGCGGTGTGGAGGCATTCCCTCCTGGGGATGATCACCGACACCCCTTCATAGGCGATCTCCTGCTCGAAGATGGCGAAGTTCTTCTCGTGATGTTTTGGGGAGGGGTCCATGACGAAGATATGGTCCTTCTCCACTCCGATGGCCTCGCAAATATCTTCGATCTTGCCGGTGGCCGATGACGTCTGCCCGCCGGTCATGGCGACCGTGGCATTGTCGAGGATCACCACGGTGATGGGCGACCTGTCGTTGACGGCATCCAGCAATCCGGTCATTCCCGAATGGGTGAAGGTGGAGTCGCCGATCACCGACACGGCAGGGGTGAATCCGGCATCGGCAGCCCCTTTGGCCATGGTGATGGAGGCTCCCATGTCGACACAGGTGTTGATGGCTTCGAAAGGTTCGAGCGCGCCGAGGGTATAGCAGCCGATGTCGGAGAAAACCCGGCCCTTGGAATACTTTGCCAGGGCCTCATTCAGGGCGTTGTAGGAGTAGATGTGCGGGCATCCCTTGCACAGTTTGGGTGGCCGCGGAGCCACCAGGGAGGGTATCGGTGTGGTTTCCGGCTGGATCATGCCCAGGGCACGCCCCACCCTGTTGGGGTTCAGCTCGCCGTCACGCTGGAGGGTCTCATCCAGGCGCCCGTGCACCTTCTTGCCAAGCCCGAAGAAGCTCTTGATCTGCTCCTCCACGAAAGGGTACCCGTCTTCCAGCACCAGGATCGCGTCCACGTCCTCATACAACGCTTTCATCTGTTTTTCCGGCACGGGGTATTGGCCGATCTTCAGGACCGGGTAGGGGATCTGCCTGTCGGGGAAGTTCTCAAGCAGGTAGTTGTATGCCAGTCCGCAGGCGACGATCCCCAGTTTGTCGTCCTTGCCCCCGAGGCGCTCGTTGAAGGGGCTGTCCTTGGCTTCCCGAAGGAAGTCAGGCTGGCTGGCCAGCAGGAGCTTGAACCGCTTCCTGGCATTGGCGGGGAGCAGGATGAACTGGTTGGCCGTTGCCGGCAGTTTAAGTTCGTTCTGGGGCCTGGGTTCCTTTCTTACAACCCCTGAACGGGAATGGGCAAGCCGCGTGGTGATCCTCAGCAATACCGGTATGCCGTATCTTTCCGACAGGTCGAACCCATGATGCACCATGTCATAGGCCTCCTGCTGGTTGCCGGGTTCCAGCATGGGGATCATGGCAAACTTCCCGAAGAACCTCGAGTCCTGCTCGTTCTGAGAAGAGTGCATCGAGGGATCGTCGGCAACCACCACGACCAGCCCGCCGTTGGCGCCGGTGATGGCCGAGTTGACGAACGCGTCGGCGGCCACGTTCAACCCCACATGCTTCATGCAGACCATCGCCCGCTTGCCGGCATAGGACATGCCGAGCGCGGCCTCCATGGCCGTCTTCTCATTGGCCGCCCATCCCGATCGTATCCTTTTGTCCCTGGCTTCCGCCGATCCGATCACATATTCCATGATCTCCGTGGAGGGTGTGCCCGGGTAGGCATAGATCCCGGAAAGACCGGCATCGATGGCACCCTGTGCAATGGCTTCGTCACCCAGTAGCAATATTTTATCCATGAATTCCTATTTCTAAACGTGTTTGAGGGGTCAAGCAAAATTAGATAAATATTTGTAGTTTCGGCACCAATGGACTATCTAAAACAGTTCTAAATAAACCTCCCGGGAACTGGATTGTTATTACTTTTGCAAGCATCTGACAGAGATATGAATTTCCTGGCACACCTGTACCTTTCCGGCGACGACGAAGAGATCATCGTCGGCAATTTCATCGCCGATCATGTGAAGGGGAAAGCCATCGAGAATTATTCCCACGGGATCCGGGCAGGCATACATCTGCACAGGGAGATCGATACCTTCACCGACACACACCCCCTGTTCATCCGCAGCAGGAACAGGTTGCTCCCGGTATACCGGAAATATTCCGGTGTGATCACCGACATGTTCTATGACCATTTCCTTTCGGCCAACTGGAATGAGCACAGTTCCGAGAGCATCGATGCCTTCACCCAGCGGATGTACCGGCTCATCATGAAGCGCTTCATGATCCTGCCTGCCCGAACAAAATACATGTTGCCTTTCATGGCCAAAGACAACTGGCTAAAGGGGTATGGCACCTTTGAAGGACTGGAACGGGCGCTGCGGGGGATGGACAAGCGGACCCCGTTTGATTCGGGCATGCCCAATGCCATCCGTGACCTCAGGAAGGATTACGACCTTTACATGGGGGAATTCAATGCCTTCTTCCCGGAAATAGCAAGATTTGCGATGCAGGCCAGGAAATCGGCCTGAGCCTATCTGATCTGGCCCAGTTTGGTGCGGACAGCCTCCACCCGTTTCTGTTGTGAATCGATCTGCTCTTTTTTCAGACCCTGTTGTGCAACGAGTTCCTCCACCTCCTTGTTCATCGCTTCTATTGTTGATTTGTATCGTACGATGTTCTTCTGCTCTTTTTCAAGGTTGCTTTCAATACCCCTTTTTTCTTTTTCGAGTGCTTTCAACTGGTCGTTTGCCTGATCCCTGAGTTCCTTGTCGTCGCTCAAATTGGCGATGGATTCCTTTTTTGAATTGATCTCGCTGATTTTACGCTCATTATCGGTGGTATACACCGCGATCGCATCCTCTGAGTTCCTGATGTTCTGTTCGTTCTCAGCAATCGCCTCAAGCGCATTCTGCTGTTCTTTTTCCAGGTTGCCGAGCTCTTTGTTAAGGTCCTTCAGCTTGTTTTCCTCCTCTGCCAATTCATTTTCAACGGCGAAAAGATACTGTGTTGTCCCGAAATTGTATAGGAAATGCCTGATCTGGCTGTTTATCTTTTCCTCCCGGATCGATTTTTCGGAGTTTTCGAAATCGAACATGACGCTGTCGATCTCGAATACGGCATACAGCTTAATGTTTGAATCACTCCTGATCAGGGAGGAGTAAATGTTGATGGGCGTATTGTATATCAGTTCGATCAGTGTGGCTTCGATGTAAATTTCGTGGTCAGACTCTTCAACTTTGTTCTTGGTGTTCTTCCGGATCTCTTTCTTCCAGTTTTTGAGGCTCGATTCATAGTCGGCCTGGGGGATGGTGAGGAGGTATGCATTGTGTTTCCCTTTTGACATGGTGACCTGATCTGTTTCCACGGTGACTGAGGTCTGGGCGGGAAGTGAGGAGGACAATACGATAGATAAGCCCAATAGGGCAAACATGGCAGAGACTTTCATTGGAAATGCAGTTTAGAGTTAATGGATGCAAATATACGCATAAAGTTAATTGCCGGAATTCGGCCTTATTCATTGCATTTCGGATGAAAGGCCGGGAGGCCTTGCTTTTTCCGTGACGGACCTCTCCGGTCAGGAGCACAGGGTGGCAGTCAGCCTTCTGCTCCCGCCGCGGTTCCTGAACTCACAAAGGTAGATCCCCTGCCACGTCCCCAGGTTCAGTTGCCCGCGGGTGATGGGAATGGTCACGTCATGACCCACCAGGGATGATTTGACATGGGCCGGCATGTCATCCGGACCCTCCAGGGTGTGGACGTAATCCTTGCCACCTTCGGGTACCAGGCGGTTGAATACGGTCTCGAAATCGATCCTGACCGAGGGATCGGCGTTTTCATTGATGGTGAGCCCGGCGGAGGTATGTTTGATCAGCAGGTGGAGCAGCCCGGTTTCCGGAAGTTCGCCCAAACGGCTGACCACCTCCCGGGTGATGAGATGGAACCCCCTCGGGTATGGCGGCAGGACTATTTCAACGTGTCGCACCATGGGCGCTAAAAAAAAGGGCCCCTCCCCGGGGCCCTCGTGGATTCACTTTTTCTTTGACTTTGATTTCGGATTTCCAAACTTGTCGATGCCTGCCATCGCTTCCAGCATGTCGGTGGTAAGCGATTTGGGCCTTTCGAGGGGGTACCCCAGCGCCCGGTCCCAGATGATGTTGGCGGCGATGCCGATGGCACGCCCGACGCCGAAGAGCACCGTATAGAAATCGTATTCCCGGATGCCATAGTGCCACTGGATGACGCCCGACTGGGCATCCACGTTGGGCCAGGGGTTCTTGGCTTTGCCCTGTTCCTTCAGGATGGGGGGCACCACCTTGTACAGGATGTTCACATATTTGAAGATCACGTCATCTTTCAGGTGATTGAGGCTGAATTCACGCTGCAAGGTATACCTGGGGTCGGTCTTCCTGAGCACGGCGTGCCCGAAGCCGGGGATCACCTGGCCGGAGTTCAGCGTCTCCCACACATATTGTTTTACCTCATCCTCGGAGGGTTCCACGTCTTCGCCACCCATCCGTTCGATGAGTTCATGGAGCCATTGCAGCACGCCCTGGGCTGCCAGCCCGTGCAGCGGCCCTGCCAGCCCGTTGATCATGGCCGATATGGAAAGGTAGATGTCGGACAGCGAGCTGGCCACCAGGTGACCCGTATGGGCGCTGACGTTGCCGCTCTCGTGGTCGCTGTGAATGATGAAGTGTAGCCGGGCCACGTCGTCGTAGGGCTTTTCCTTGCCCATCATGAAGGCGAAGTTCCCGCCGAAATCGAGGTTGGGGTTGGACTGGATCCTTTTGCCATCGCGGTAGATCTTTGCATAGATGTAGGTAGCGATCTCCGGAAGTTTGGCCAGCAGGTTGAGGGAGTCCTCGTACATCGGGTCCCAGTAGTCCTTTTTGTTGATGCCGGCATAATATTTCTTGGTGAAGAAAGATTCGCGGTGCATGGAGAGGATGGCAGAGGAGAAGATGGTCATGGGATGGCTGCAGCAGGGGAAGGAGTCGATCAGCTCGTAGATGTAACGGGGGATGATCCTTCGCTTGCTGAATTCGTCCACCACATCGGCCACCTCGTTCTCGGTGGGGATGTCACCGGTGAGCAGCAGGTAGAACAAACCTTCCACGTAGGGCATTTCGGCACCCTTCGGCTTGGGCAGCTTTTCAAAGACCTCTTTGAGGGTGTAGCCGCGGAAACGGATCCCCTCGTTGGGGTCGAGGTAGGAAATATCCGTGACGAGGCTTTTCACCCCCCGCATGCCGCCGATGGCCTGGGCGATGGTCACCCTGTCGATGACAACATCGCCGTGTTCCCTGAGCAGCCGTTCGGTGCGGGGCCTGAATTCCTCAATTTTGCTAAACAGTTTTTCCTTAAGTGTTGCCATATCTTTAATGTGTTTGTTTTTGAGTTACATGTTTTGGATGATCGCATCGCCGAATTCAGAACATTTGAGGAGTGTGGCCCCTGCCATCAGGCGGTGGAAGTCGTAGGTGACCTTCTTCTGGCTCACCGATTTCTCCAGTCCGTTCCAGATGAGGTCGTGCACCTCGTCCCAGCCCAGGTATTTGAACATCATGGCACCTGAAAGGATGACCGAGCCGGGGTTCACCTTGTCGAGGCCGGCGTATTTCGGCGCGGTGCCATGTGTGGCCTCAAAGATGGCATGCCCGGAGATGTAGTTGATGTTGGCGCCGGGTGCGATCCCGATGCCGCCCACCTGCGCGGCCAGGGCGTCGGAGAGGTAGTCGCCGTTCAGGTTCATGGTGGCGATCACGTCGAATTCGCTGGCCCGGGTGAGCACCTGCTGGAGGGTGATGTCGGCAATGGTATCCTTGATCATCAGTTTGGACCTCCACTGGCCGTTTCCATGGGTGGGCATCAGCGCCAGGGCTGTTTCCACCTCTTTTCTTACATCCCCCTGCTGCGATGCGGTCATGAGGTCGTAACCGGGCTCGACCAGCCGCGCATTCTCCTCGACGGAGAGATCAGGGTTGGCGTCCTTGTTGCCGATGATCCAGCTCTCGCGCTGGGTGACGACCGCATCCCTGTATTCGCTGGTGGCTACTTCATAACCCCAGGTCTTGAAGGCCCCTTCCGTGAACTTCATGATGTTGCCTTTATGGACGAGCGTCAGCGATTTTCTTCCCTCGCGGAGGGCGTAATCGATGGCTCCCTTCACCAGGCGGTAGGTCCCTTCGGCTGACACAGGCTTGATGCCGATGCCGGAGGTGCCGGGGAAGCGGATCTTGCGGACCCCCATTTCGTTCTCTATGAATGCGATGACCTTCTTCACCTCTTCCGTACCTTCCCTCCATTCGATACCCGCATAGATGTCCTCTGTGTTCTCGCGGAATATGACCATGTCCACATCTTCCGGTTTCCTTACAGGGGATGGCACCCCGTCGACATACTTCACCGGCCTCAGGCACACATACAGGTCAAGGATCTGCCGCAGGGCCACGTTCAATGAACGGATTCCCCCGCCCACGGGCGTCGTCAGAGGGCCCTTGATGCCAACCAGGTATTCCTTGAAAGCTTCGACCGTTTCATCCGGCAACCATTCGCCGAACTTGTTGAATGCGTTCTCGCCTGCAAACACCTCTTTCCAGACCACTTTCCTCTTTCCATGGTAAGCTTTTTCAACAGCGGCGTCGAAAACACGTTGCGAAGCCCTCCAGATGTCGGGGCCTGTGCCGTCCCCCTCAATAAAGGGGATGACCGGCTTTTCCGGCACCACGAGCCTCCCGCCTTCCATCCTGATTTTTTCTCCTGTCATTGATAAAGATTTTATGAATGTAAAAATGTTAAAAGGTACATATGTATCGGATCGTAAAAGTACAAAACTAATTTTGAAAATATTGACCCAATTTAATTTCTGTCGTTATTTCGAAACGATTTTAAATAAACCGTCCGATTCATCGGTCCCATTCGACATTTCGTGTAACGAAAACAACGCTGCGGCGTCTTATTTGTTAAGCCGGATGAGATAAATTGATATTTTTGTATTATGACAAATTCAGAATCAAGACTATACAGAAGTAAGACCGATTCCATGGTGGCCGGGGTGTGCGGTGGCCTGGGCGAATACCTGAAGGTTGACCCCATCCTGTTCAGGATCCTTTTCGTGCTGGCCCTGATCGTCGGGGGCAGCGGGTTCCTGGTATACATCGTGCTCTGGATCGTGATACCGGAAGGTAGGCCAAAGCCACTTAGCAGCAACAATTCAAACAACGAACATATGAACGACACGAGCAACCAAACGGACCCTGCGAACATGCCGGGCAAAGAACCTGCAAAGCAGCACAAGAACGACGGCAACCTCTGGGCGGGCCTGATCCTGATCACCCTCGGCGGTATCTTCCTCATCGACCGGTTTGTCCCCCGCATCGATTTCGGGGACCTATGGCCGCTGATCCTGATCGTGGTGGGTGTGATCCTGATCACCAAAAGCGTGCAGCAGGCCAAATAGAGAAAATCATTCTTACTGTCAAGCCATTATAAAGATTATTTGCCATGAAATACAGCAATATTTTCTGGGGTGTGATCCTGATCACTTTCGGCGTGTTGTTTGCCATGAGGAACCTCGACATCTTTTTCTTTTCCTGGCGGTCGGTCTTCCGGCTATGGCCCCTGATCTTCATATTCTGGGGCATTGCCGTCCTGCCGGTAAAATCGGGGCTCAAGATCCTGCTCACGGTCGTGACGGTGGTCCTGGGCATCATCCTGCTGGCCAACAGCCCCAGGTATACCGGTGGCTGGTTTTTCCGCGGGCCCGACTTCCATTACCACGACCGGTCGGAGGAGGACTCCGATGAGAGACCGTGGGACAAGCAGGAGTTCAGTGAAGATTTTGACACGGGCACCCGGTATGCCACGCTCAACCTGGATGCAGCCGCAGGCGATTTCAGGCTGGAGGAGAGCACGCCGGGGCTCTTTGAGTTCAGGTCGGAAGGCAACACGGGCCCCTACAGCGTTGTGACCCGGGATCTCAATGAAGAGTCGGTGATCATCGATTTTCACCACAAGGAATTCAGGGGCCGGCCCGACCTGGAGAACAAGGTCTGGATGAAACTGAACGACAAGCCCCTCTGGAAGATCAATATCGATGTGGGGGCTGCCCGCTTCAACATGGACCTGTCGCCGTTCAGGGTGGAGCGGGTGGACATCGACGGGGGCGCCTCGGCCATCGAGCTGACGATCGGCGACCTGCATGAGATGACCAGGGTGAGCATCGAGGCCGGGGCCTCCGACATCACCATCCGCGTGCCTGAGGAGTCGGCCTGTGAAGTGCGTACCCAGACCATCCTGTCGGGCAAGGAGTTCGACGGGTTCAACCGGATCGACAAGGGGCTGTATCAAACGCCCAACTTCTCCTCTTCTGCCCGCCAGGTGATGATCGAGATCGACGCCGCCGTTTCAGGGGTCACCGTGGAACGGTACTGACAACCGGTGAGGGGAGGGCCTCGGATCCCGCACCCGGAAGCGATAGACACCACGCCGCATGCAAAATAAAAAAAGGCATGCGGCGTTTATTTTTTTTCTTACTTTGCCACACTTTGCAGGGCAGCGTGTTCCTGAACAAACCGTTCGTTTATGAGATTGAATTTCTACACTTTTTCCCTTGCCTTTTTCCTCCTGATCCTGCTCGGCCTGCCGGGCTTGGTGACAGCCCAGAACGGGACGATCCGCGGTTTTGTGTTCGAGAAGGAGACCGGTGAGCCGGTGATCTTCACCAATGTCTACCTGCAGGGTACGACTTTCGGTGCCGCCACCGATGTCAACGGTTACTTCGCGATCTCGCAGATCCCCCCGGGCAACTACCTGCTGATGGTCACCTACCTGGGTTTCGACACCCTGCAGATGGATGTGTCCCTCCAGGCGAATGAGATCATCTCCCAAAACCTCTACCTCTCCCCGGCCTCCTACATGCTCCAGCAGGTGCAGGTCTCGGCCGAGCGCGAGGAGGCCCGTTCGGAGACACGGACCTCGGTGGTCAAGATCACCCCCAAGCAGATCAAGCAGATCCCCGCCGTGGGCGGGCAGCCCGACCTGGCACAATACCTCCAGGTATTGCCGGGCGTGGTGTTCACCGGTGACCAGGGCGGCCAGCTGTACATCCGCGGAGGGTCCCCCATTCAGAATAAAGTGCTGCTCGACGGCATGATCGTATACAACCCCTTTCACTCCATCGGGCTGTTCTCGGTCTTCGACACCGACATCCTCCGGAACGCCGATATCTACACCGGGGGCTTCGGCGCCGAATACGGCGGACGGATCTCCTCGGTCATGGACATCACCACCCGCGACGGCAACAAAACACGGTTGTCGGGGAAGGTCGGGGCCAGCACCTTCGGGGCCAACCTGATGGTGGAGGGTCCCCTCAAAAAAATGAAGGATGAGAACAAGGGAAGCTCCTCGTTCATCTTCTCGGCCAAGAACTCATACCTGGAACAGAGCTCCAGGGTCTTCTACGATTATGTGGATACGGCAGGCCTTCCCTTCAACTACAACGACTTCTACGGGAAGATCTCCCTGCTGGGGGCCAATGGCAGCAAGGTCAATTTCTTCGGGTTCAGCTATAACGACAGGGTGAACAATTATAAATCCCTGTCCGACTACAGCTGGGATTCTTACGGCGGCGGCACCAATTTCCTGGTGATCCCCGGCAGTTCCCCGGTGCTCATCGAAGGACACCTGGCCTATTCCCAATACAGGATCAGCCTCGAGGAGGCCAACGGGCTCCCCAGGGAAAGTGCCATCAACGGATTCAACATGGGTTTTGATTTTACCTATTTCATCGGCAAGGATGAACTCAAATACGGTTTCGAGATCCTCGGGTTCAAGACCGATTATATCTTTTATAACCAGGTGGGCCTGAAGATCGACCAGGTGGAGAACACCACCGAAGTGGCAGGCTATGTCAAGTACAAGAAGATCATCAACAAGTTCCTGCTGGAACCGAGCATGCGCCTGCACTGGTACGCGTCCCTTTCCAACATGTCGCTGGAACCCCGCCTCGCCATGAAATACAACGTATCCGATGCGTTCAGGATCAAGTTTGCCGGAGGCCTCTATTCACAGAACCTGATCAGCGCCCGCAACGACCTGGACGTGGTGAACCTTTTCTACGGCTTTCTTTCGGGTCCCGATAACCTGCCGAAGGAGTTCAACGGGTCCGATGTCAAGCACAAGCTGCAGAAAGCCGAGCATGCCATCCTGGGTTTCGAGTACGACATCAACACCTTCATGTCGATGAACCTGGAGGGTTACTACAAGAATTTCTCCCAGCTCACCAACCTGAACAGGAACAAACTTTTTGAAGATACGCAGGAGAACTTCGAAATATCCGACGGACTGAAGAAAGATTTCATCATCGAGCAGGGGCATGCCACGGGCCTGGACGTCACCCTCAAGTACGAAACCTCCCGCTGGTATCTCTGGGCCGTCTATTCGCTGGGGTATGTCATCAGGCAGTACGAGGATATCGAAGGCGTGTTGCAGGAGTATCACCCCCATTACGACCGGAGGCACAATGTGAACCTGGTGGCAACCTATATCATGGGCGACAAGTATGACTGGGAGCTGAACGCACGCTGGAACTTCGGCAGCGGATTCCCCTTCACGCTCACGCAGGGGTATTACGGGCTCCTCACGTTCCAGAACGGGATCTACACCGACTACCTTTCGGCCAACGAAGACCTGGGCATCCTGTATGGCAATATCAACACCGGCCGCCTGCCCACCTACCACAGGCTCGATTTCAGTGTCAAGAAAACGTTCACTTTCAGCGAGTATTCCAAGCTCGAGGCCAACGTGAGCGTGACCAACGTGTACGACCGTGACAACATATTCTATACCGACCGTCTGTCGGGTGACAAAGTATACCAGTTGCCCATCATGCCCAGTGCCGGGATCATGTTCTACTTCTGACGTATGATCCGGTGATTGTGATTCGATGTTCATTTGAAATCATTTATAAAACACGCACCCACCCATGAAAAGACCGATCCCGTTCCGCCGCCTGGTGGTCATGGCCGCGATGGCCCTGATCCTCTCGTCCTGTAATGAAACCCCGAAAAAGATGACCAAACCCCCTGAAGCAAAGAAGATTGAGAAAGCGCTCGTGAAGCATGGTGAAACGCGCATCGACAATTATTACTGGCTCAACGACAGGGAGGACCCGGAGGTGATCGCCTACCTGGAGGCGGAGAATGCCTATACCAACGCCATGCTGCAACATACGGAAGCCCTGCAGCAGAAGCTTTTTGACGAGATCGTGGGCCGCATCCAGCAAACCGACATGTCGGTGCCCTACAAATTGAACGGATACTATTATTACACCAGATACGAGGAGGGAAAGGAGTACCCGATCTATTGCCGTAAAAAAGGAAGCCTGGATGTGGAAGAGGAGGTCATGCTGGATGTCAATGCGATGGCCGAAGGTTTCAGCTATTACCAGGTGGGGAGCTGGGATGTAAGCCCCGACAACAGGCTGATCGCCTTCAGCGTCGACACCCTGAGCCGGAGGAAGTATTCACTCTATGTCAAGGACCTGGAGACCGGGGAGATCATTGACGAGGGGATCAGGAACACGTCGGGATCGGTCACCTGGGCCAATGATAACCTGACCTATTTTTACGACACCAAGGATTCGACCCTGCGTCCGGACAAGATCTTCCGGCACCGGCTCGGAACACCTGCTGACCAGGATGTACTGGTCTATCATGAGTCCGACCCGACATATGTGGTGGGATGCACCCGCACCAAATCCAGGAAGTACCTGTTCATTGTCTCCTACAGCACCCTTTCCACGGAGTTCAGGTACGTGGAGGCCGACAGTCCT
The DNA here is from genome assembly GCA_964386225.1 of uncultured Bacteroidales bacterium. Taxonomy (GTDB): domain Bacteria; phylum Bacteroidota; class Bacteroidia; order Bacteroidales; family JAADJA01; genus JAADJA01. Next base: position 1,897 of record CAYLTG010000013.1, on the reverse strand, counting down.
GATGGGCAGTTCCGGATCTTCCATCCCAGGGAGGAGGACATGCTTTACTTTGTCGATCACCAGGGAGACCGGTTCTATATCCGGACCAATTTCATGGCGAGGAACTTCAGGCTCATGGAAACCCCCGTCGGCAGTACGGATAGGGAATCCTGGACAGAGGTCATCGCCCACCGCGACGATGTCTTGCTCGAGGGCATGGAACTCTTTACCGGTTACCTGGCGGTGAGCGAAAAGAGATCGGGCCTGGACCAGCTCAGGATCTTCGACCTGAAGGATGGATCGGACTATTACATTGAGTTCGACGACCCCACCTATGTCTTGGGGATCTCTCAGAACCCCGAACTGGACTCAGAGGTGCTCCGTTTCAGCTATTCATCCCTGACCACCCCCATGACGATCTACGATTTCGACATGGCGACCAAAGACCGGGAGCAGATGAAACAGCAGGAGGTGCTTGGCGGGTTCGAATCTTCCGATTATATTTCGGAGCGGCTGTATGCGCCCGCGGAAGATGGCGTGATGGTCCCCATCTCGCTGGTGTACAGGAAAGGATTGGAAAGGGACGGTACCAACCCGCTGCTCATCTATGGATATGGCTCATACGGTTACAGTTCCGAGCCCTATTTCAACTCCGTACGGCTGAGCCTGCTTGACCGCGGGTTCGTGTATGCCATCGCCCATATCCGCGGGGGCCAGGAAATGGGCCGGCAATGGTATGAGGCCGGTAAACTGCTCCAAAAGAAGAACACCTTCACCGATTTCATTGCCTGTACCAGGCACCTCATCGCCGGGGGGTATACCTCCCCCGACCGATGCTTTGCCATGGGCGGAAGTGCCGGCGGACTGCTGATGGGAGCCGTCATCAACATGGCCCCCCAGCTCTACAAGGGGGTGATCGCGGCAGTTCCCTTCGTGGATGTCGTGACGACCATGCTCGACGAATCCATCCCCCTGACCACCGGTGAGTATGATGAGTGGGGCAACCCCAATGAAAAGGAATACTACGATTACATGCTCTCCTACTCCCCATACGACCGGGTGGAAGCACAGGACTATCCTGCCCTCCTGGTGACGACAGGCCTTCACGATTCACAGGTCCAGTACTGGGAGCCTGCCAAGTGGGTGGCCAAACTGAGGGTCACGAAGACCGATGAGAACCCGCTCTACCTCTTCACCCAGATGGACTACGGTCATGGCGGTGCCTCTGGCCGGTTTGAACGGTACCGGGAAACGGCACTCGAGTACGCGTTCATGCTCGACCTCGCCGGGATCTCCGAATGATGTGGACCCGCGGGCGGGAAAGTAACGGGTCGGGGAAGGACCCGGTGCATTTTTGCGTTGATTTCGCTATTTTTGTTCCTGGATGCCCGCGACCTGGAATAAAAGCCCGCAAATGTCGTTATTCATGAAATTCAAACTCTTCCTCTCTTGAACATCTACGCAAAGAAACGGCGCTGGAAGTGGATCCTTTTCGGGATCGCCGTCGTCATTGTGGCCGTATCCCTGTGGTACACCCAGCTGCTGGTCCAGGACATCGCACGGGAAGAAAGGATCAACATCCAGATCTGGGCCGACGCCATCCACCAGAAAGCCGAGCTGGTGAATTATACCGATGAGTTTTTCAAGCAGCTGCAGGAGGAGGAGAGGAAAAAGGCGGAGCAGCTGGCAGATGCCTTCAGGATCGTGTCCCTGTCCGACGAATCGGACGTCCTGAATTTCTTCCTGAAGATCATCAAGGACAACACGACCATCCCGGTGATCCTGACCGACGGCCGGGGCAAGATCAAGCTCACCGACAATGTGGCCTTCGACCCCGATACGGTGGAATTTCTGCGCGGCCAGCTGAGGTCGGAGTTCACGGTTTACGAGCCCGTGAAGATCGCCATCGAGGGGAACC
>CAYLTG010000012.1:36915-42681 GCA_964386225.1 uncultured Bacteroidales bacterium | reverse complement strand
CGTTTTCGATAACGATGGGACCCTGTGGAGTGAGAAGCCCCTCTATTTTCAATTCCTGTTTGTTATCGACCGCATCCGGGAAATGGCGGACGACCATCCCGAATGGATATCGATGCAGCCATTCCAGGCGGTCCTGGAAAATGACATGGAAACGTTGATGTCCTCCGGGGTGGAGGGCCTCCTCACCCTGACAATGGCCACACACAGCGGCATGACAACCGAGCAATTCGATGAGGTCGTGAGGAACTGGATTGCGACAGCGCGGCATCCAAAAACAGGAAAACGCTATGTGGAAATGGTGTACCAGCCCATGCTGGAATTACTGGACTACCTTCGGGCCAATAACTTTAAAACCTACATTGTATCCGGGGGCGGCGTCGATTTCCTGCGCGTCTGGTCCGAAGAAGTGTACGGCATTCCACCCCAACAGGTCATTGGAAGTTCAGGGAAAGTGCATTATGCGCTCTTGAACGAAAAACCTGTGCTTATGAAACGTCCCGAGGTCGATTTCATCAACGACAAAGAGGAGAAACCGGTGGGTATCCACAAGCATATCGGGAAAAAACCGGTGGCGGCATTCGGGAATTCCGACGGAGATCTGGCCATGCTGCAATGGACTTCTTCCGGAAACGGAAGGCGGCTCATGGCCTACATCCACCATACCGACGAAACCCGGGAATGGGCATACGACAGGGAATCACACATCGGCAAACTGAACAAGGGCCTGGATGAGGCCCTCGAGAAGGGATGGCTTGTGGTGGACATGAAAACGGATTGGAAGAGGATTTACCCGTTCGACTCACAATAATACGTTATATATTCTATAAAACAGGCATTTAGCATGGTAAAAAAAGTGGTGGCACGGGTGCTGCTGGCATTGTTCCTGGTCATCGTAACCGCATTGATCCTCCTGCCCGGCATAGCCCGGCGATATGCCGTGAAGCACAGCAAGGAACTGGTGGGACGGCAGATCGGGATCGATAAACTGAAGCTCAACTATTTCACGGGAATGGTCCGGGTGACTGGCTTTGTGATGTATGAAGCCGATGAGAAGGAAAAATTCATCAGTTTCGACACCCTGACGCTCCATTTGAAACCGTTCCAGTTCTTTGTGGATGAGTTCGTGATGACCAGTTTCTACCTGAAAGGACTGGAATCAAAAGTGATCCTCCAGGATTCAAGCTTCAATTTCGACGACCTCATCGCCTTCCATGCGGTGGAGGAGGAACCGGGTAACACGGATTCAGTCTCTGCCGAACCCTTCCGGTACAACCTGTCGAACATAGAACTCAAGGATGCACGGTTCATCTTTGATGACAGGAACATCGGGAAGGTCACTGATCTCAGCGACATCTCCTTTTTTATTCCCTTTATCGGTTGGAACCAGGAGGACAAAAGCGAAGCGGGCCTGAATTTCTCATTCATGGAGGAGGGATATTTCGAATCACGCATCGACGTTGACCCAATAGGCGGCGACTTCAGTGCGGAGATCTCCGTCGATCAGCTTCACCTGAAACATTTCAGCGAGTATGTTTCAAGTTCACTGAACATAAGTAACATGTCGGGCGTGTTCAACGCCGATCTCTCCATCACGGGCAACATCAATGAACCTGAGCGTGCGGTGGTCAAGGGAAGGTCGGTCATTGAGGGATTCGAGCTTTTCGACAGCAACGACAGGAAATTCCTTGGAAACGGCAGGTTCATTTGCGTGCTGAATGAACTGGGCCTCGGGGATATGTCGGTCTCCATCGATTCGTTGATCATCTCCGAACCCTATGTCTATTTTGAGATGGACACGGTCACCAACAACTTTTTCGAGGCCTTCAACATAACACCTGACACCGCTGACCAGGAAGAATCCGCGGCCCATACCCCGGTGCCCGATTCGGCGGATTCAGAATCCTTCTACTATGCCGTTGATTACATCCGGATCGAAGACGGGACGGCAGATTACCGCGACAACCTCACGGGTGAACCTTTCGACTACCATCTCAGTGATATCTTCATGGAGGCCGACAGCATTGAAAGCACTTCAGAGTGGATCGATCTTTATTCGACCATGTTGCTGAACAAGCGGGGCACTTTGAATGCAAACGTTGGATTCAACCCGGCCGATCCGATGGATATCAAACTGGACTATGTGATCGCCGATTTCATGCTGAGCGACCTGAACATCTATTCCAGGTTTTACATGGGGTTCCCGGTCATTTACGGGGACATGTACTACAAATCGGAAACCGAGATCATGAACGGCCAGCTTGAAAGCGAAAACGAAATCATCATCAAACATGTGGAGTTGGGCGAGAAATCCGGCGGGTTGTACGACCTGCCGCTCAAGTTCGCGTTATTCCTGCTCACCGACAGGAACGGGGTCATCACCCTGGATATTCCCGTGCGCGGCGACCTTAACGACCCGACTGTCAGGCTGGGCAGGATCATTTGGAATACCTTCAAGAACCTGATCATCAAGGTGGCGGCTGCCCCCTTTGACCTGCTGGCAGGAATGCTTGGGGTTGATCCCAAAGATATTGAATCGGTCACCTATGATTACCTGGATACCACCTTGACCCATGAACGAACAAGACAACTGGAGCTTCTGCTTGAACTGGAGCAGAAGAAAAAAGGGCTGGAGATCGAAATGGTTTATTTCAACGACCACCAGAAAGAAAAGGAGGCATTAGCCGTCATGGAGGTGAAAAAGCAATTCCTGGCCGCATCGTCCCGCAATTCCGCGGAAGATGAGGAAGCGTTCAGGAAATACCTGGAGGATCGTGTTCCCCGGGAGGATAGCCTGACCATTGAAGCGGCCTGCCTGAAGCTTTCGGATCCTGTTCACCTCGATTCCACAGTGGCCCTTTTCAACAGGACGCGGATCAACCAGGTCTCCGATTTCCTCAGGATGTCAAATGATTCAACAACGATCCGCACCAGCATCTCGAACCCGTCGGCCCCCAAAAATCTTGGCAGCCGGCCTGAATTTGAGGTCAAATATTCCATGCTGGATACGGATGGAGATGAGAATTGACCTCGAACCCCGGTCGGAGGACGGGATACTTTCGCCGGCCGCCGATTCAAATATTTTCCTATTTTTGACACTCGTGTTTCGCGGTCCATCAAGGGAAATTGATCAGCCGGTACATTCATCTGTTGCACATGGGTAGAAAAACAATAACGACAGTTTTGCTTTTGATCATGGCCTCGACAGCCTTCGGTCAACTGAAAGGAGGGTTAAAGGCCGGGTTGAACGTGGCTGACCTCATTGTCACCGACGGCGAGAATTATTTCGGCGAAAGTACTTTCAACGCACGGGCCTCCTATCACTTCGGAAGCTACGTCAGGAAGAACTTCTCCCCCAGCTTCGGGTTCCAGGTCGAGATGCTCTTTTCCAACAAAGGATCCGCATTTGATTCGGACAGCATTCGCAACAACATCAGCCTGAACTACCTCAACTGGCCGTTGCTGCTTACTTACAAGCTCGGAAACCGCCTGATCCTGCACGCCGGGCTGGAGATTGGGCTGATGGTCGCAGGGGAAGACATATACCGTGATTTGGACATGGGAATGGATGTGGGGGCTGAATTTGAACTGTCCGACAAGCTGAACCTGGGGGTCCGTTATAACCATGGCTTCCCATTCAAAATGGACATCCGGTCGTTCGACAGGATAGGCACGGAACCCACCTACCAGAACAGTGTGCTCCAGTTCTACCTGGGATTCAACCTGGTCAACGAACCGGGCGATTAGCAGCGGCGACCCCTCGGCCAGGCAAAGGTCCATTCGGACCGGGTTCACTCCACGACGATCTCATCCAGGAAGATCCAGCCTTTGTTCCCTGCCCCTTCATGCCATCCTGGGATCTCTTTCATGGCTCCGGCCCTGAGGGAGACATAGCGGGCGTCCACCCGGCCGAACAGAGCTTCAAACCCCTCTATGATGGTCCCCTTCACCTCCAGGGTCGCCTCCGGCACCGCAGTGCTTTCGCCAACGACGTTGCGGTCTCCGTCCAGAAGGGCGAAGGTGACCGCCCCCGGGAGGAAAATCCATGCCCCCGCGTTTTGGTAGAAATCGGCATGCACCTTCGACACAGGGGTCATCTCACCCAGGTCGACCAGGGCAACGACATCTTTCCCTTCGAATCCGAGCCAATGGCCGTCGCGAAAGCTTTCCGATCCTTTGAGGCCGTCCACAAGTGAACCAGCCCCCCTGGCAAAATAATTGCGTGAAGGCTGTTCCTCAAGTTCGGCCTTCTTTCCCGTGGCCAGGTGATAGACGATCTCCTTCGTGCTTGGGTACTCCATCAATATCCCATCCCTGAAAAGGGCAGCCTTGACCAGGGCGCTGCCCGTGATCCGTATCGGCAACCTGTATACCTCTGATCCCATGGTCGGGTCGCTGCCATCCAGGGTATAATGAATGGGCTGCCGGAACTGCTCGCTGGTGAGCTCGATGGAATAGGCCCCGTCCTCCATGGAAGGGACGATCTCCACCGCCCAGGACCCGCTGGAATAATTCACATCCATCTGGTCAAAGCGCTTGAGCTGATCCTGCAGGCGCAGCCGGAATCCATCCCAGTCCCTGGCATCCCTGGGGGACCAGACCACCTCGGCCAGGGCGGTCATCCTGGGTATTGCCATGTATTCCGCATGTTCCGGGGTGGCGATATATTCTGTCCAGACATTTCCCTGGGCCCCCAGGACAAAGGCCTGCTCACCCTCATCCAGGACTTCCGGGACCGGCTCATACGCGTACACCTTCCCGAGGGAGGTGAAACCACCGATGGCTTCCGGTTCAAAATCGGGATTCGCCTGATAGTAATCAAAGTAGCAATGGGATGTGGGGCACATCACCACTTCATGACCCATGCGGGCGGCATCGATCCCGCCTTTCTCCCCTCGCCATGACATGACCGTGGCCTCAGGGGCAAGCCCCCCCTCGAGGATCTCGTCCCACCCGATCAATTTCTTCCCTTTGCCGGCAAGGAACCTCTCCACGCGTCGGATGAACCAGCTTTGCAGTTCCTCTTCTCCCGACAGCCCCTCGGCCCTGATCCTCCGCTGACACCGCTTGCATTCCTCCCAGCGGGTTTTGGTGGCCTCATCCCCGCCAATGTGCACATACTCGCCGGGGAACAAGGAGATGACCTCTTCCAACACCCCTTCGATAAACTCGAATGTCTCTTCTTTTCCCGCACAAAATATATCCACATTGGGCCAGTAGCTGCCCGGCTGCACATAAAGTTCCTTGCCCCTGCAGCTCAGTTCGGGATAGGCGGCAAACACTTCGCTGGTGTGTCCCGGCATCTCTATCTCGGGGATCACGGTCACATGCCGCGCCGCCGCATAGGCCACCACCTCCCTGACCTGCTCCTGGGTATAGAAGCCCCCATAGGTTGCCTCCTCCCCCGGCTCGGGAGGGGTCACTTCCCGCCAGGGCATGTCCTCCCTGTCAACACGCCAGGCAGCAACATCGGTGAGCCCCGGATATTTCTTGATCTCGATCCGCCAGCCGTTGTCGTCGGTAAGGTGCCAGTGAAACACGTTCATCTTGTGCATCGCAATGATGTCGATGTATTTCTTGATGAAATCCACGGAAAAGAAGTGCCGCGAGACGTCCAGGTGCATACCTCGCCAGCCGAACCGGGGCTGGTCGCTGATCCTGCAATGGGGCACCTTCCATTCGAGGCCGGTGTGCCCGCTTACCGAAAAGGCTTCCACGGGCAGAAGTTGCAGCAGGCTTTGAACACCGTAAAACATACCTGCAGGAGTG
>CAYLTG010000012.1:0-36815 GCA_964386225.1 uncultured Bacteroidales bacterium | reverse complement strand
GCGGGAATGATCGAAACCCGGCCTGTCTCAACCTTTGCCTGCCGGCCGGTGCAGCCCCACAGCAGGGCAAACAGGGCCATGAGAAAAATTCCTTTGAACTTCATCGTGAATCGTGTATGGTTTATGCAAAGGTATAAGGTCCCGTGCCAGGTCGCGGGAAGCGATTTGCAGAGTTTTCAACCAGCCACTGTTTGTTGGCCTTTGAATATTTGCTTGCCGTGTCCCGACGTTGGCAAATTTGTCCTATCTTTAGGGTATGAGGACGATCAACAGGATCAGCAAGGTAATAAAGAGCCTGTTGCTGATCGCCGTATTGATTTCATGCGGATTGACCGACGAAGAAATTGCAACGATGGACATGGTCAGGAATGTAGATCTGGAGCGTTATGCCGGCAAATGGTATGAGATCGCGCGATTCCCGCACCGGTTCGAAAAGGACCTGGTGGGGGTCACCGCCACCTATACCCTCAGGCCGGATGGCAAGATCGGCGTACTGAACGAAGGGTACCAGCATACCCTGGGCGGCAAGCACAAGAAAGCAAAGGCGTTCGCCAAAGTACCGGATGAAAACAATACGGGAAGGTTGAAGGTATATTTCTTCTGGCCATTCGGCGCCGATTACCTGATCCTGGAACTGGACAGGGACCACTATCAATATGCCCTTGTCGGCAGTTCATCCGACGATTACCTCTGGATCCTCTGCCGTCAGCCTGCGATGGATGAGGACACCTACCGGATGCTGGTCGGCAGGGCAGCGGAACGGGGCTATGATGTCAGCCGGCTTCAAATGGTGCCGCAAAGGGCGGATTGACCCGATCCGGCCTAAGGTTTCAGTACCGTATCCTGCTTTCTTCCATGAGGTCGCGGTCACCGTGCACCGGACGAATGAGGTATTCATACTCATAGGCCCCATACTTCAGGGTGTACTGGGGGTGCGGCCGGGCATGCCAGCTGTCGTCCCCGCCCACGCCGGTTTGCTTGTAATCGGCATTGACATGGATTCGGTCGCCGGTCGCAAGGTCGTTGGTATGGCGGTAGTTCTGCTTCGTCCCCTGGTCAAGGTCCTCGATGCTGTAATGCAACGCGGAGAATGAGAGGCGGGGATCCCCGATGAAGAGCAGCCCCTCACCCGCGTCATCCTGAAGGGCGAACCACCGGCTGTCGGTCCGGTAACCGTTCTCCTGCGGCCTGATGTAGGGGAAGTATTGCGCCTCGACCCTCGACGTGTACAACCCCACATGAGCGGATGTCATCCGGTCCCAGTAATTTTCATGCGGCCCACGGCCATACCAGGTGACGCGGTCGTACTTCAGGGGAATCTCCAGCCGGTTCCCGAAACGCGGCAACTCCGGTAACTCCGGCTCCTTTTCCACGATCATGCCATCGGGGGTCCCTGCGAGCCCATTCACCCGAAGCCCGTCCGGGGAATCAAATTCATAATGGATCAGCAGGCCGGAACCGGGTAAGGTCCCGGCAAGGATCTCCTCGGGCGACAATACTGCGGACCACAGCCTGAAACTGCATATCGAACCCCTGAAGAAGCGGTCTTCGGTGCGATAGCCCCCGATATAGCTCACCCCGGAAATGTCCAGCGGCGCCATCTCACTCATTGCCCGCTCCTCCGCCAGGTCACCGTCCACATACAGCCTGAGCCACTTGCCGGCAACATTCCCGGCGATCAGGACATCATAGGTTTGTCCCTCTTCGAAGGGATGATCGAAAATGGCATAGTCGGTACCGTAATGAAAGAAACATAACTGGCCCGAACGGAATTCCATATGCAGTTTGCCGGGAGCCCATTCATCGTTCTCCCAAACGGCGTTCTTCTGGCCAAACGCTTCCGGCATCAGCCTTACGGCGATTGTGAACTCCGGCAGCAACACGTTGCCCGGATCGGGGACCTCGACCATGATGGGCTCCTCTTCGGTGAAATGGAGACAGGCATCATCTCCGAGGCCGATGCTGTAATTCCTTGTCCGCGGTTTTGGGGTGAAGGGCAGGAACGCTGTCCTGACGCGAATGTCGCCATTGGAATGGACCGTGTAGTCCATCCGTAGGTCACCATTCACTTCCTCGAAACGCCTGTAAACCGACAGGGTGACCCTATCGGCAGCGATCCGGCCGAGGGAGATGGAATCCGGGCGCCCGGGCGCACTCACCTGCTTCCAGGCGGCACATCGCTTTTCCATTCCGTTGCCAAAATCATTGTCCGTCGGGGCTCTCCAGAAATTATGACGAGGTCCATGCTCGATCAGGGTGCTGCCGAGATGTGTATAGGAGCTTATGACGCCGGAGGCCCGGTCGAATTCGACCCTCAGGTCGGGCGCCGTAAGGACGATCTGGCCATCCTGTTCCGCCACATCCAACCTTGCCTGTGTGTCGGAGGAGGTTTCCGCGATCATCGACCTGTCAGCCACCAGGAATTGACCCGAGGCGACCTCAAAACCTGCCGGCATGAGGGGTCCCTCCGATTTGGTCTTCAAACAGAGGTTGAGGAAGTACTCCTTTCCATCCTGCAGATCACCGGAATCAAATGGAAGCTCTATCCTGGATGACATGCCCGGCGCCACGTCAGGCGGGGTCACGACGCCCTCCCGTGAGATGGCGCCATCTTCCATCAGTTTCCAATGCAAGTCTGCAAAACCAAGGTCAATGAAGTCGTATTTATTGACCAGTTCCACAACGCCCCTGGAAAGGTCAACAGCACTGAACGCGGCATACTGGTATACCTTTTTCACTTCCTCGAGCCCGGGATGGGGTATCCGGTCGGCAGAGACAAGGCCGTTGGCGCAAAAATTCCCGTCGCTGGGAACATCCTCGGGCCCGAAATCACCGCCGTAGGCAAAATAGGATATGCCCTGCGGGTCAGTCTTCAGCAATCCCTGGTCAACCCAATCCCAGATCGATCCACCCTGGAGCTGGTCATACTTTTCGATCACATCCCAATAGTCCTGCAGGTTGCCGGTACTGTTGCCCATTGCGTGGGCGTACTCACACAGGATCAGGGGCTTTTCGCGGGGCTCCCGGGCATAGCTTTCGATGTATCCGACAGATGCATACATCGGACAGTATATGTCGGTGTTCTCCCCCAGCCCGGCCCGTTCATAATGGATCGGGCGCGTCCTGTCCCTTTCCTTGATCCACCGGTAGCAGGCAGCGAAATTAACGCCATCGCCGGCTTCGTTCCCCAGCGACCAGATGATGATCGAGGAATGGTTCTTGTCGCGTTCGACCATGCGCTCCACGCGGTCCACATGGGCTTTCTCCCAGGCAGGGTCCTTGGCCAGGCTGCGCTCGCCATACCCCATGCCGTGGGACTCGATGTTGGCCTCGTCGATCACATACAGGCCATACTCATCGCATAACCGGTACCAGTAAGGATCATCCGGGTAATGGCAGGTTCTCACGGTATTGATGTTGTTCTGTTTCATAAGCCGGACGTCCTCCAGCATGGATTCCCTGGAGACGACATGTCCCGTTACAGGATCGTGCTCATGCCGGTTGACACCCTTCAGCAGGATGGCCTTGCCATTGACAAGCAATTGTCCGTTGATGATCTCCGAGGTCCGGAACCCGACTTTGTGACTTACGGCTTCCGTTGTCCTCCCTTTGTGCTTCAGCGAGAGGACCATCGTGTAAAGGTTCGGGGTTTCGGCCGACCATGCCATAGGCGAAGGGATGGTGTCGCGGAATTCCACACGGGCGAGGCCCTGTTCATCGAACCCGAGGTCCTGCGCTCCTGCATAAACCTCAGCGCCTCCGGCATCCAACAGCCTGAACCCAAGGGAATAACCTCTGGCTTTCGATGTGGCTCCCGACACCTCAACGTCAAGGTCGATGGATCCGTCCTTATACTCATTGACAAGGCCCCCGCGTACGAAAAAGTCCCGGATGTGGACCTGTGGGGCGGCATAGAGGAACACATCCCGTTCAATGCCGCTAATTCTCCAGAAATCCTGGCACTCGAGATAAGATCCGTCAGACCAACGGAATACCTGGATCGCAAGCACGTTCTCCCCGCCGGTCAGGTACTGACTGATATCCCATTCGGCCGGAGTTTTGCTGCCCTGGCTGTAACCGACGTACTTGCCGTTGAGCCAGATATAAAATGCCGATTTCACCGCACCAAAATGGATGAACACCCGGTGGTCATCCCAACTCTTGGGGATCTCAAAGGAGGTGATGTATGATCCGACAGGATTATGATCGTGCGGGACGGCCGGAGGCCGTGGATCATCCGTCCACTCGTAGGAGGCGTTGACATAGATGGGAATGCCGTAGCCGTTGACCTCCCAGTTGGCTGGCACACGTATCTCATCCCAGCCTGCGGCATCGTAGCCCGGTTCCATGAAGTCGGTTGGCCGGTCGGCAGGGCTCTCCACCCAATTGAATTTCCAGGTACCGTTCAGGGAGCGGTACCATTCCGATTGCTCATCCTCCAGGCTAAGGGCCTTGTTCTCATCCGGAAAGTGAATGAAATAGGCATGGGGTTCGACTTTGTTCAGACCGACCATGGACGGGTCTTCAATTTCTTCGGGGAAAGGGGCCTGCGCATTCAGCAGGGTGGCTGATAGCATGGCAGCAACGATGAAAAGGCGCATAAAAATCAAAAATTGATCAGTAAATAAATTTCTTACCTGGTAAAAGTAAGTAAATCATATGGAAGATTCCGGGGGAAATCCGATTCTCAGAGCTCGAAATTATAGGCGATGCCGATTCCTAAGTGCACGTTTTTGATGGGCAGTTTGACCTCGCGGGTGACGATCTCGGCCGCCTCCTCTCCTTCACCGGGAATGATCTCGCTGATCTCCAGCGTGGGTTTGCAATTGGTGAACTCCGCGATGATCCGGATCACATAGCCTTTGTTGAGCGCATAGCGGACCCCTCCTCCCACGGTATACCCGAGGGTGGGGATGGCCTTGTCCTCAACTTTTCTCGAGAATGTTTCCTCTTCCGTCAGCTTGAGCTGAAACTCCTGCTGGGGAGCCCAGGCCAGTGACAGTCCGGCCAGGGCTTTGAGATCAAAATTGAAATTCCCAGCCGGTATGGTGATGGCGGGGCCCGCGTGAAAGTTAAGGTACCTCCAGACCCCATAATCGAAATAGAGCCGTTCTTCGAGGTCCGCAGGGTCAAGGTTGGGGTAGCGGTTCAAGAGGTCCTGGGTGAAATCCTCCTTGTATTTTGTCTTATCGGGGTTGTTGCTGCCATAGGTGACAGTTGCACCGATCCCCAGGTAATCATCCGGGAATATCGCAGCGTCGAGATTGAACAGGAAGCCGGTATTGGCATACCCGGCGGCCTCGGCATCATAGTCCTTTTCAGCATATACGCCCTGTGGGAAGGCAGCGCCGAAACACAGTCCCAGAAAATTTTCCTGCTGCGACATACCAGGGGCGGAGCTGAGGAGCAGCGTGAAGAGAAGGATGGATATCTTGTTGTTCATAGAAGGTATTAAGGTTCAGATGCGGGTAAAGATACAAATTAAAGGCAATTGGCAATAAACTTATCGAATGATTTGAATATGTCAACATCTGTTTGGCGAAAAAAGTTATTTTTGCTGGGCACATGGATCCAATTATTTGCAAACCCAGAAAGTCGAGCAAGGTCAGGTCCTATTTCGTCGCCGGGAAATTGTTGCACCTGATCGCGCTGATCGAGATCATTGCAATCGTATTGATCGTGCCATTTCTTCTCGATTGGGATACTGATGGCACCCTGTTGTTGACCGGCATTAAGTTCTATGCCATCGGGTTCTTGTTTTCCCTGCCCATTTTTTCCCAGTTGGATGCCCGCTCCAGGTATCAGAATTACAAACAGATCAAAGACCAGATATTCCTCTACGGGTACGATGAACGGATCTTCAGGCCCGTCCTGAAATCCCGCTGTCAGCGTGACGCTGCCTGGCTCTCGGCCAAGGAACTGGGATTTGGCGCTGAATGCGATTCTCATTTCCGTGCACATGGCTACAGGTGGTACCACATCCTTCCCGATTTCGTGTTCAGGAAACCGCAATTCCTGCTGACCGGGTATTTCTGGCGAACGACATTCTTCTCCCCCACCTACATCCCAAAGGTGAACTATGATTCATCCAATGCTATGGAAAGGAACATTAAGCCCATGACCGATGACCCTATCCCCGCAAACTGATGCCATCTTGCAGGTGGTAAACCTTTCCAAAAAATTCCGTGAGATCAAAGCTGTGGATGACCTGACCCTTACGGTGGCAAAAGGGGATATCTACGGGTTCCTTGGGCCCAACGGATCGGGTAAAAGCACGACCATCCGCATGATGCTCACCCTGCTTGAACCCGACCAGGGCGAAGTGCGCGTTTTCGGGATGCCGTTGCACAGGAACCGGAGAAGGATACTTCGAAATGTAGGTGCCTTCATCGAAAAGGCTGACTTTTATGAATACCTGAGCGCTTTCAAGAACCTCGAGATCCTCTGCGGCTATACAGGCATCCGCCCCGAAAAGGCCCGCATCAGGGAGATACTGGAGCTGGTGGGGCTGCAGGAGCGGGCCGGCAGCCCCGTAAAAACTTTTTCGAAGGGAATGAAACAGCGGCTCGGGATCGCCCAGGCCCTGCTGCACGATCCTGAACTGCTCATCCTGGATGAACCGGCCAGCGGTCTTGACCCCGTTGGCAACCGCGACATCCGGGAGTTGATCAGGTACCTCAACAAAGAGAAAGGGAAAACCATCATCCTTTCATCCCACAACCTGGGCGAGATCGAAATGATCGCGAACCGGATGGTCATCATCAACAAGGGGAAGAAAGTGATCGAAGGTGATGTGCAGCAACTGCTTACGGAAAGGAGCTACAGGACCCGTTTTACGGTTGATGATCCGACGAGGGCCGTTAGCCTGCTCAGGGACAGCCGGCTGGAGATCCCTGAACCGGAGACGGACGCCGGGTCACTGGCCCTGAACTGCACACGCCAGGCGATCCCCGACGTCAACGCCACCCTGGTGGCCGGCGGGATCCGAGTGGAATCGATCAGGATGGAACAGAGCCTGGAGGATTATTTTCTGAACATGACATGGGATGAACACACTGCTTAGGATCGAACTGTACAAGATCTTCACCAGGAAACGGAGTTACATCGGGTTCCTGGCCGTCGTGGTGATCATCCTCATCGCACAGGCTGCCATGCTTTGGGAAGGACAGACCATGCACGAATTCCTGACCCGCAACCTCAGCGATGTCTTTTATATGCAGGGGAACCTGGTAAATGGCTACCTGATGACCTATCTGGTCCTGAATTTTCTCTGGGTGCATATTCCTTTGCTCGTGGTGATCGTCACGGGCGACCTGTTCTCCGGCGAGGCACACGGGGGCACCTTCCGGTTGATCCTTTCGAGGCCGGTTTCGAGGGCCAGCATTGTCACGGTCAAGTTCCTGGCGGCATATGTCTACACATTCGTCCTGATGCTCATTTTTGCCGTCACGAGCCTCGGCCTTGGCATCCTGCTGTTCGGAAAGGGCGACCTGATGGTGATCTTCGACTCCATCACCATCCTTCCGGAAAGGGACATATTCTGGAGGTTCATCGCCGCTTTCGCCTACGGGCTCATCGGCATGCTCTCCGTGGCCTCCCTCTCACTCCTGCTGTCGGCACTCGCCAGCAACTCCCTCGGCCCCATCCTTTCCACCATGGCCATCATCATCCTGTTTACCATGATCTCGACCTTCGAGTTCAGCTTCTTCAGGATCATGAAACCCTTTTTGCTCACCAGTTATCTCGATTCCTGGCAGCTTTTCTTCACATTCGAAACCGACATCAAACTTATTGTCAAAGATGGCGTTATTCTACTGTTGCATTCGATCCTGTTTTATGCCGGGACATTTATCATATTCATCAAAAAAGACATCGTGACCTGAACGCATGAATGATTGGAAAAAGATACTGGTTGCAATAATGATGGCATCGGCACCCTTTGCACTGAAGGGCCAGGCGCACGACCCCTACCTCATCATCGACAGCACTCGTGCCATCCTGGAAAGCGTCAATGATTACCAGGCCGACATCGAGGTTGAAGTGGATGTTGATTTCATCAGGATGCCCAACAAGCACGCCACGATCTATTTCAAAAAGCCGGACAAGGTGAAATTCAAGTCCGACGAGTTCATCATGCTTCCCAAAAGAGGATTGGGCAACAGGATCACACGCATCCTGGATGAACCTTTCACCGCCATCTACCTGGGCGAGGAGCTGATCTCGGATGAACCCCACCATGTGATCCGCATCGTGCCCATGGGAAAAAACCCTGATGTGATCCTCGCCACCTGGTGGATCAGCAAAGGATCGATGAGGATTTCCCGAAACACCACGAATACAAAGGATCAGGGAAGTTTTACCATCGATTTCAAATATCAGGACAACGAATTCCCCCTGCCCACCGAAATGGTGTTCTCTTTCGAGATCGAGAAACTATCGCTTCCGCTCAAGTTCATTGGCAAATCGCAAGGCATGGAGTTCGACAGGGATAAGATGGGCGAGGTGGACGAAGGCAAGGTGTACGTCCGGTTCAGCAACTATGTGATAAACGCATCCATTCCCGACGAACTTTTCAGCGAAGAGGACCATGTGGGAAATGCCCCTTAGCCGGAAGGCACGACCCGCTTTCCGAAGGGCGCCAGGGCAAGGGAAGCCAGCTTGAAGTGCTGACGGCCGAAAGGGATGCCGATGATGGTAAGGTATAGCAGTATCCCGAACACCAGGTGGGTGAGGGATATCCAAATCCCCCCAAGCAATATCCACAGTATGTTCATGAGTGTGGCCAGGCAGCCCGACGGACTGCTCGCGCCGATGATGGTCCTGCCGAATGGCCACAGGGCCAGCAGGGAGAATTTAATAGTCTGGAGTCCGAAGGGGATCCCGATAATCGTCGCCATCAAGAGGATGCTCGCGACCAGGTACTCGAGGGCCGTCACCAGGCCTCCCAGAAGCAGCCAAAGTACATTTCCCAGGGTATTCATGCCGGCTTCCTGCTGATATAAAAAACATATCCATAATACTCAGGATACTTCCTGTACAGGTCGATCTCGAACTGGACGAGTTCGATCAGTTCAAGCGCCTGGTCGTTCTCATGATACTTCTTTCGAAGGGAAACAAGCCTTTGCTCAAGGGGGATGTAGAAGCCGTCCCACCAGGCCACAGGCGAGAGGATGAAATAATCGATGAGCTGGTATCCTTTTTCCCGGATCACCTTCAGGTTATCCTCGACTGACCGCATCTCACTGTATTCCTGGTCCCAGAATGCCCGGAGGTCCGCCGGGGGATCCTCCTTCAACCAGGAGATCTCCGAAAGCGCGATGTAGCCCGCCGGCTTCAGGTACTCTTTCAGCGCTTCCAGGCCTTCGGGGAAACCCATCACGTAAATGGCGCCCTCCGACCAGATGAGGTCGAAACTATTCTTTGGAAAATCCAGTTTGCGCATATCCGCCGCCACAGTCTTGATGGTGTCACCATATCCGAGCCGCTCCGCCTTTTGCTTCAATTGATCGAGATAGGGCTGGTGGTTGTCGACGGCATAGATCCTTCCACCCAGGTGATGGGCAAGCTGGATGGTCTGTGCCCCTGTTCCGCATCCCACATCCAGGACCTCCGGAGATGGCGGCAGGTCGTCAAGAAGGTCGATGGCACGCTTGGTGGACCGGCTATTGCCCGGGCCCTGTCTTGGTAATCCCTGAAAGATATCAAAAAAGACCTCATCCATGTACATCGTCATAAGGTGTTGATGAAACAGACCTTAAAAATAGGAAAAAAGGATACGTAAGTGAAAAGGAATGCGGCAGAGGACAGATTATTTGAAACGTATGAATTTGGGATCCAGCTGATAATTATCAAAGCGGGTCAGGTCGTTGTTGCGGATCAAAGTCCTGAGCATGGACGCATATTCCTCCTCCTTCTCCGAGTAGTTCCTCAGGAAATCGACGAGCACGTAGGGATTTTCTGTTTCCGTCCGCCGGACCCGGAAGTCCTCGAACGGCCCCCTGGCCAGCACCAGGAAATAGTCCTCCACGGCCTCGGAAAGCGTACGGTACTTCTTGAGGAATACCGGTTCCCCGTTGCGGATCCCCTTGCTGGCCATCCTCTTGTCGGAGGCACTGAACGACCAGATCCCGAACACATTGTTCCCCTCCATGAAAAAACGGGATGTGCCCCAGGCGCTTTCCAGGGCCGCCTGCGCCAGAATGATGCTGACCGGGTGGGTATCCAGGCGCTTCAGCAACTCTTCCGGGTCACGAGTCCGGTACCTAAGGTACAGGGAGTCCAGGTACTGTTTATGCTTCCTGGAAAGCCGCACAGAATCCTTTTGCAGCAGTTTCTCCAGATAACGCTGTTGCAGCTCAAGGTTATACTTGCAAATCAGTATGGAAGGCAGGAGCTGGTGAATGAAGGTGATCTTTCGTTCCTCCGTGGGAAGCGGCTCCAGGGAGACCAGGTGAAGGTAGTCCACCGGCTTGATCAGCGAATCTTCAAAATGATAGATGTCCTCAAGGCCATCCGCTTCAATGTAGGTGGGCTCCAATTTCTCAGGCCTGTCCGCGCAGGAAGCGGCAATGACCGCCAGAATGATCAGAGGAATGAGATGTGTCGTCGGTTTCAACTGCATGCGAGATCTTTGAATGGGATCAGATCGATGAAACAATGGGCACAAATGTAAACATCCGATCAATAAAAATGTTGACCAATTTGGAAAGAGGCAAGTGTACGATCTTGTCGACCATCTTTTGGCCAGACCGCGTGTGCCGACCATTTGGATCGACACACCCACGAACATGGGGCTACGCCAGCCTGAAAGATGATCGACCCTGGGCCACGTGCTTGATTAACATTTCGTTTACAGTTGTAAATATTTGTTAAGCATGTACCTGTGAAACCATTATTTGATATATTTGCGCCTCATGCACTTAAAATAACAGACACATGAAAAGAGTAATTTTGACCTTCTCGTACCTGATCGTTGCTTTTTCCCTGTCCAATGCCCAGAATGCTGCAGAACAAAAAAGGCTGGACGCGGAAAAGGAACGCCAGAAAATAGAACAGGAGCAGGCTGCCAAAGCCCTTGCGGAGAATCCCAATGCACCGGTGATCAAATTTGACAAGGTGGTGCACGACTATGGAGAGATTGATCAGAACGCAGATGGCAACTGCGAGTTCAAATTCACCAATTCCGGCAAAGAACCATTGATCCTTTCAAATGTCCGGTCATCCTGTGGATGTACCGTCCCTGTCTGGCCAAGGCAGCCCATCCTGCCCGGACAGTCTGACGTGATCAAGGTTAAATACGACACCAAGCGGGTCGGGATCATCAATAAAAGCATCCAGGTTTATTCAAATGCCACGGAAAAGACGGTCGTGCTGAAGATAAAGGGAAACATCAATGCCCAGACCACGAAGATGCCTGAAAAAAACGCAGAGAATGCCGGTACTCCGGTAAATAGATAATGCAGTTAGTGCAATTCTGGAAACCGGCATGAACATGCCGGTTTTTTTATTTCCACACCTTACTTTTATTGAAAAAAAACATAATTTTACCGCATTGTTAATCCTGTAACAGATCTAATATCATGCCCAGTATCTCGAACAAAGGCAAATTGATGCCGGCCTCTCCCATCCGCAAACTGGTTCCCTATGCCGAAGCGGCAAAGGGCAAAGGAATAAAGGTGTACCACCTGAACATCGGCCAGCCCGACATTGAAACGCCGGAAGTGGCATTGAATGCGATCCGGCATTTCGACCAGAAGGTGATCGAGTACAGCCATTCTGCAGGCATCCTCTCCTACCGGAAAAAACTGGTGGAATACTACAGGAAATATGACATCAGCCTGGAGCCCGACGACATCATTATCGGGGCCGGAGCCTCGGAGGCCATTCTATTTGCCATGAACAGCTGCATGGATCCCGGTGACGAGATCATCATACCCGAACCGTTCTATGCCAATTACAACGGTTTTGCCATAAACGCCGGTGTAAAGGTGGTCCCCATCCCTTCCAGCATCGATACCGGGTTCGCCCTGCCCCCCATTGCTGAATTTGAAAAGGCGATCACCCCCAGGACAAAGGCGATCATCATTTGCAATCCCAACAATCCAACCGGATATCTATACTCGGAAGAGGAACTTGAGGTCCTCCGGCAGATCGTCCTGAAACATGACCTTTTCCTGTTTGCCGATGAAGTATACCGGGAATTCTGCTACGATGGGAGGAAACATCATTCGGTCATGCATCTGGAGGGCCTTGAGCAACATGTGGTCCTTATCGACTCGGTCTCCAAAAGATATAGTGCCTGCGGCGTCAGGGTAGGTGCCATGATCTCGAAAAACAAAGAGCTGATGGCCACGGCCATCAAGTTCGCCCAGGCCCGCCTCAGCCCGCCAACCCTGGGCCAGGTGGCTGCCGAAGCCGCGATCGACACCCCGGACACCTATTTTGAAGGGGTCCTGGAAGAATACCTTGCAAGAAGGGATGTGGTCGTCAGGGCGATCAATTCCATCCCCGGTGCTTATTGCCCCAACCCCAGCGGGGCATTTTATGTTGTCGCCAGGTTGCCCATCGATGATGCCGACAAATTCTGTCAGTGGCTTCTCGAAGACTTCAACTACCAGAAGGAAACTGTGATGCTGGCCCCGGCGACAGGCTTCTACGCCACCCCGGGAAAAGGGAAGAACGAGGTCAGGATCAGTTATGTGCTCAAAGTGGATGATCTGCGTAAAGCGATGAAATGCCTGGAAGAGGCCCTTTTGATTTACCCGGGTCGCCGGTAATCCGCCTGGAACAGCTTCCGTAAAACGCACCAGTTATTCAATAGCCGCCGCGCCGGTCAGGCCGGCTCCTTTTTCCAGGTCAGGGGAATCGTAAGTTTCAGCAATTGTTCGGCAGCCAGACGAAGCGGCCCGAAATGCTCAGGAGTGTAGACCATCGTACCCTCCCGGTGTACGCTTTCACTGCCGGCCAGGGCCGGGGCCGGGTATGGGATCTCAGAAAGCTCGGAAAAGTGCTCCGGATCAAAATCGTTCAGTTCCTGAACGATTTTGTTGTATTCCGACCAAAGTCGAAGAACCTCGGGATCCATTGCAGGCACCCCGAAGTAAGACCCGCTAAAATAATCACTGATGTCGCCCAATAGAAGCCGCAGCCTAAGGGTCAACTTTTTGGGATTCATGGCATTTTGATTTAAGGAATATGATATATCTATTTAACGTTAATGTGTTTGGATTTGTTGCCGGGGCCGCATGATTTCAGGCCAAAAGACCATGACCGTTATCCCCGGGACAAGGGAAGGGCAGCCGTTCCAGTACAGCGGTGGACCATATTGTATCCGGGCATGCGGGAGAAGTCGACCGGAAACAGGGTTGATCAATGCGCCATTGGAATGGCTCGAACCAAATGAGAGGTATCGTTGCCCTTTTATTTCTATTTTTGCGTCCACTATAAACACATGCATACAGATGGCCCTGATCCACTCGTTTGAAAAAAGCGGAAATTATCTCTTCAAAAAGCGCGGGCAGCTGCCCGTTGTCCTGTTCCTCCTGGTGATACCGGTGATCTATTTCACCGACACATCGCAGATGGGCCAAAATGCGCGTGACGCCCTGACCATCATCGCCGTCCTGATCAGTTTCACCGGATTCCTGATCCGCGCCGCTGCCATCGGCACCACACCGAAGGGGACTTCCGGAAGGAATACCCGGGAACAGGTGGCGGATTCCCTCAACCACAGGGGGATTTACTCACTTCTGCGTCATCCGCTGTACCTCGGGAACTACCTGATGTGGATAGGCATCGTGATCTTCACCTTCAACCCCTATTTCGTGATCATCGTGTCCCTTGCCTTCTGGTTGTACTATGAGCGGATCATGTTCGCGGAAGAACGGTTCCTGGAAAGGAAATTTGGAAACGAATACCTTGAGTGGTCGAAAAAAGTACCGGCGTTCATTCCATCCTTCAAGGGATACATCAAAGGTGACATTCCCTTCTCCTGGATCAGTGTTTTCCGAAGGGAATATTCAGGCATCCTCGCGACTGCGGTAAGTTTCGCCTTCGTCGACCATTTGAGGTTCTATTTTCTGACCGGCACCTTCGAGGTCCTGAGACCTTCCACCTACGCGGTGATCGCAGCCCTTGCAATCACCCTGATCTTGAGGACATTGAAGCACTCCACACGCCTCCTCGACGAAGAGGGCAGGTCCTGATTTCCGCAAACAGGTTGAATGCCGTGGCAGCGAGGAATAAAATATATCCTTATGGGTCCGTGATCATCTCCATGCTGTTCTGGGGCATGTCGTTCGTATGGACCGCCATCCTGCTGAAGAGCTATGAACCGATCACCATCATCACCCTGCGCTTGTTGATCTCAACCCTCGTGTTGCTGCTCTGGCTGAAACTTTCCGGTTTGTTCCAGAAAATACAGCGCTCCGATTATAAACTGTTCCTCATTTCCTCCTTGTTGAACCCCTTTTTCTATTTCATCGGGGAGAATTATGGTGTAAAACTCACGTCGCCCACCGTCAGCGCGGTCTTGATCGCGACGATCCCCCTGTTCGTCCCCGTGGCGGCCTGGTTCACGCTCAGGGAAAAGCTGAGCTGGCTTAACATCCTGGGGTTGATGGTATCCTTTGCAGGGGTTCTCATCATTCTCCTGAAGAATGACCTCAGTTTCGAGTTTTCGTCACGCGGGATACTCGCGCTGATGTTTGCGGTATTCAGCGCCGTGGGTTATTCTATCTACCTGAAAAGGCTTACGCTGCGCTATAACCCCATCTTCATCATCGCGATCCAGAACCTCCTGGGATTGTCTTTCTTCACACCGGTCTTCCTCGCCTTCGAATGGAGCGCGTTCATCTCGGTGACCCCTGATTACGAAATGATCTTTTCCTTGCTTGCCCTTGCCGTGTTCTGCTCATCCCTTGCCTATGTGGGGTTTACGATCGCCACCCGCGACATTGGTGTAAGCAGGGCCAATGTTTTTGCCAACCTCATCCCCGTATTTACAGGGATATTCTCTTACTTTGTGATCGGAGAGGAACTCGGCATACAGAAAATAGTCGGGATCCTCATCGTGATCGCCGGATTATCGGTGTCGCAACTCCGAAGGTATACGGGGCCGGGGCCCTTGAACAGGTACTGAGAGTATCCGAATGCATTGAATTCAAAAAAATCAAGATATGATGAGAATAATGGTTTTGGGAGGCGGGCTTGTCGGAGGCCCAATGGCTTTTGACCTGGCCCGCGATGGCGACAAGGAGGTGACCGTCTGTGACATCAGCGATACGGTCCTTGCGAAGTTCAAAGGGCATCCCAGGATGCACACCGTCCAGGCCGACCTGGCTGATGCAGCCGCACTTTCCGGCCTGGTCAGGGACCAGGATTTCGTATTGAATGCCGTTCCCGGATTCATGGGTTTCAGCACCTTGAGGCACCTCATCGAAGCCGGTAAAAATGTAATTGACATCGCCTTTTTCCCTGAGGATCTTTTCGAACTTGACGACCTGGCAAAGAAGAAAGGGGTCACGGTGATCTCCGACATCGGGGTCGCCCCGGGGATGAGCAACATCCTCATCGGCTATGCCGATCACCTGCTGGACCGGACCACGAAGGCCGTTACCTATGTGGGTGGCCTGCCCAGCATCCGGGAATGGCCCTATGAGTACAAGGCTGTGTTCTCACCCATCGACGTCATTGAAGAGTATACAAGACCCGCCAGGTATATCGAGAACGGAAGGGAGATCGTAAAACCGGCATTATCCGATCCGGAACTTATTGACTTTGAAGGCATCGGCACGTTAGAAGCCTTCAACAGCGACGGGTTGAGGAGCCTTGCCCGGACCATCAATGCCGATTATATGATCGAGAAGACCCTGCGCTATCCCGGACATATCGAATTGATGAAGGTGCTCAGGGAGACCGGGTTCTTCTCGAAAGAGGAACTTGACATAAACGGCACGAAAGTATCCCCCCTGGAACTGACCACGAAGCTATTGTTCCCGAAGTGGAAACTCAGGGAGGGGGAAGAGGACCTTACCGTGATGAAGGTGATCGTGGAAGGGTTCAGGAATGAGGAGAAGACCAGGTATACCTGGTACCTTCTGGACCGTTACGACCCCGAAAGCCGCATCCACTCCATGGCACGCACCACAGGCTATACCGCCACCATGGCGCTCCGGATGGTCGCTTCAGGCCTTTATACCAGGCAGGGTGTTTCGGCACCTGAATTCATAGGCGCACACCCCGAATGCGTTGCTTTTATGCTTAGCGGGCTCAGGGAGAGGAATGTGAATTATTTGGAGACCATTGAGAGCATCAGCCGTTGATCAGGGCTTTGACCTTAAACTTGCCTGCCTCCACCGTATCCTGATTGCTGCTTGACAGGAATGATATTATTCAGTAATTTTGATTTTGATTAAGAATCAATAAGATAGAGTTACCAAACGTTACTACGACCATGATGAACACCAATAAAATAGCAAGCCGAGTTCGCCTCCTGGGGCTTCTTACCGCGATATTTTTCATTGCGGCCATCGGAAAAACGGAAGCCAACAGGCTCAACGTTTTCATGTCCTATACAACGTTCAGTTCCCCGGAATCCGGACCCTACGTGGAGACCTACATGGTTGTTGACGGCAGCAGCGTGCAATTGAAACTCAACCAGAATAACAAATACCAGGCATCCATACAGGTCATCATCCTTTTCAAGAAGGGGGAGGAAATCGCCAATTACGACAAATATGAACTGACCAGCCCCGAATTGGATGACACCACATCGGTCAACTTCAACTTCATCGATCAGCAACGGTATTCCCTGGCGGAAGGGATCTACGATTTCGAATTGCAGATATGGGACCGCAACAGCGATGCCAAGCCCTACATCAGCCTTCAGCCCCTGGTAATGGAATATTCGGATGACAACCTGTCCATTTCGGGAATCCAGCTTATCGAATCCTACAAAAAGACAGAGGAGCCCAATATGCTGTCAAAGGCAGGCTATGACCTGATACCCCTGGTTGTCAACTACTACCCCGAACAAATTAACAACATAAGGTACTATGCGGAGGTTTACAACTCCGACAAGGTCCTCGGGGATGGAGAAAAGTACCTCCTCACCTCCTACATCTCGACGATCGAAAACGACAAACCCTACCGCGACTATGTCAACTACCGGAGGATGGATGTGGAGGAGGTGAATGTCATGCTCAGCGAATTCGATATTTACGAGCTGAAATCGGGCAATTATTTCCTTACCATCGAGGCCAGGGACAGGGAAAACATGCTGCTTGCAAAGAACAGGATCTTTTTTCAGCGCAATAACCCGAGAATCCAGATCCGCAAGGAGGACCTGGCCAACCTGAACATCAACAACACCTTTGCTGAAAAGATCACGGACCTTGACACACTGGCTTTCTATGTTGCCTGCCTGGAACCCATCGCCGATGACCAGGAGACGGCATTCATCATGGCCAACAAGAACTCCAGGGAGATCGGGACCCTTCAGAAATTCCTTTATAAATTCTGGGTTGACCGCAATTCCCTGGATCCCGAAAGGGAATTCATGAGCTACCTGAATGAGGTCAACAAGGTGGAACTGGCCTATTCCACGGCTATTTCAAGGGGGTTTGAGACGGACCGGGGCCGGGTGTACCTCAAATACGGGCCACCCAATGCCATCTCCGAGAACTACAATGAACCTGCCACCTACCCTTACGAGATCTGGCATTATTATGAACTGGAGAATGGGCAGCGCGACAGGAGGTTTGTGTTCTATTCCAGGGATATCGTCACCAATGACTTCACCCAGTTGCACTCGGATGTATCAGGGGAGCTCTCCAATTACCGGTGGCAATACATCCTTTACCAGCGGGTGGATCCTGGCTTTGACATCGACAGGAGCGTGGTCCCCGAGTCATGGGGAGGAAATTCGCGGAGGTACTTCGATCTGCCCCGGTAATCCGGCAGCATCAGATGAACCTGATGTTTTCCTTTTTGGTGATCTTCTCACAGTAACGGCAACTCAGCCTGAGGTCTTCCTTGTCAAGGACCTGGAAACTGGTCACGATACTCTCATGGTTGGTGATGCAGTTCGGGTTGATGCATTTGACGATCTTGCTTATCCTGTCGGGGACTTCAACCTTTGCCTTGTACACCACGGTGTAATCCTTGATCACGATGAGCGTGGCACTAGGGGCCACAAGGGCTATTTTGTTGATCTCCTCACTTTCGAAATACTTGTTGCTCACCTTGATGATTCCCTTCTTCCCGTGTTTCTGACTGTCGAGGTTCGTTCCCACCATGATCTGGTTCTGCACTTTGTTCAGGCCAAGGATGTTGATTACCTGGAAGACGAAATTTGACGGGATATGGTCGATCACGGTTCCGTTCTCGATGGCCGAAACCTTGAGTTCTTTTCTTTTTTCCTGTTTTGCCATAGCTTCTGCGGTTTAAATCTCAGGTTTAACATCCAAAATCAATGACAGCAGGGCCTGCCGCACGAACACCCCGTTTTTGGCCTGCTGGAAGTAGTAGGCCTTCGGATTGCCATCCACATCTTCCGTGATCTCGTTCACCCGCGGCAGCGGGTGCATGACCCGGAGGTTGCGTTTGGAGTTGTCGAGCATGTCGTTCTTGAGGATATACACATTCCGAACCCGTTCATACTCAAGAGGGTCCGAGAACCGCTCCTGCTGGATCCGGGTCATGTAAAGGATGTCCACCTGGGGGATCACCTCGTCCATCTCGTCGTACTGATAGTATTCAAGGTGAGCATCCTTGATATACTGCTTCACCGAGCTCGGAAGCTTCAGTTCGGGCGGGGAAACGAGATGGAAGGTGGTATTGTAGTTGGCCAGGGCCTGGACCAGCGAGTGGACAGTCCGGCCATACTTCAGATCACCTACAAATGCGACATGCAGTCCGTCGAGCTTCTTCTGCGTCTTCTTGATGGAGTATAGGTCGAGCAGGCACTGCGTCGGGTGCTGATTGGCCCCGTCGCCAGCATTGATCACCGGCACGGGCGATACCTCGCTGGCATACCTGGCGCTGCCCTCTTTCGGGTGCCGCATCACGATAAGGTCGGAATAGCTGCTCACCGTCAGGATCGTATCCTTCAGGGATTCGCCCTTCTTGACGCTGGATGTGGCCGCATCGGTAAAACCGATCACCTGGGCACCCAGGTAGGATGCTGCGCTCTCAAAACTGAGGCGGGTCCGCGTCGAGGGCTCGAAGAAGAGGGTTGAGATCACGAAGCCCTTTAATATGTTCTGCCGCGGCTTCTTCTCGAAGATCGCAGCCGTCTCCAGGACCCGGTCATAGTCCTTCTTGGTAATGTCATGAATGGATATGAGGCTTTTGTTTTTCATTGGATGTGCGTATCAGAAATTAACCAGCAGGTAAAATTATCCAATTTTGTCATCGGTTGATTTCTTGTTGATTAAATGTTAAAAAAAAGAGCGGCTGTTGCCGCTCTTCGAATTACTTGAGCTTGTGTTTCTTGACGAAGTCATCGATGATGCCTTCCAGGTTGGGATAACCGATCTCCTGCAGGTCATAGTAAACACGTGTGTTTGGCTTGCTGATCCTGATCACGCGGTTGAGGTCGATCGGCGTACCGATCACCACGGCATCGCACTCTGTCCTGTCAATGGTCTTTTCCAGGTCTTTGAGCTGCTGATCGCTATACCCCATAGCCGGGAGGAGCACTCCAATGTTGGGATAGATCTCAAACGTCTCCGTCAGCTTTCCGACAGTGAAGGGCCTCGGGTCCACGAGCTTGGCAGCGCCGAACTTCCTGGCCGCAACTGTGCCGGCCCCGATTTTCATCTCCCCGTGGGTGAGGGTGGGTCCGTCCTCGACCACCAGCACTTTTCTACCCTTTATTACCTCAGGATCATCCACCTTGATGGGGGAAGCACCATCCACGACAATGGCATGGGGGGCCACCTTTTCGATATTCTCCCGCACTGTTTGAATGCCTTCGGGCGATGCACTGTCCATCTTATTGATGATCGCCACATCAGCCATGCGAAGGGTCACCTCTCCCGGATAATAGGACAGTTCATGCCCGGGCCTGTGAGGATCCACGACGGTCATGTTAAGGTCGGGCTTGTAGAAGGGGAAGTCATTGTTACCCCCGTCCCACAGAATCACGTCACATCCGTCCGGGTCTTGCTCCGCCGCCCTGAGGATCGCTTCGTAATCCACGCCGGCGTAGATCACATTGCCCCTGACGACATGAGGTTCATATTCCTCCATCTCTTCGATCGTACACTTGTGCTTGTGAAGGTCCTCCACAGTCGCAAAACGCTGAACCTTCTGCGCCACGAGGTCACCATAGGGCATGGGATGACGGATGGCCACCACCTTGAGGCCTTTCGCCATCAGGTACTCGATGACCTTCCGGGATGTCTGGCTTTTACCGCATCCTGTCCGAACCGCACCCACCGCTATAACGGGTTTCGTGCTTTTGATCATGGTGTCTTTTGGCCCGAGCAGGACGAAGTTTGCTCCGGCCGCATTGACAATGGCACTGACGGCCATTACTTTGTGATAAGGGACATCGCTGTATGAAAAAACACAGTCATCCGCCTTGAGCTCCTTGATTAACCTGGCGAGGTCTTCTTCTGCATAAATCGGGATACCGTCCGGGTAAAGATCACCGGCCAGTTCAGCCGGATATTTCCTACCGTCGATATCAGGAATCTGGGCAGCGGTAAAAGCCACCACATTGAAACTTTCATTTCCACGGAAATAGGTGTTGAAATTGTGGAAATCCCTTCCTGCAGCACCGATAATAATTACATTTTTCTTCATAATTATTACCCTTTAAAATTTAACAATGAAAATTGAAAATTTTACTTTTCAAATGATTTCGTGCAAAGGTATAGGATTAAAATTCTCAGCCAAGCTTAAAATGGAATTTTTTGAACCTGCTGCCCGGGATCGGGCATGCCTCGGAATATTTCATGAAAACATGCGCCGGCCATGGAAGTCAAGGGTCCAGCCAGATCCCATCTGCGAATTTCCACTAATTTTATGGGTGCAAACAAGAGAACCTATGGATGCACATACAAAGAAATTGCTGGTCGATCATTTTTCATCCTTCATGACAGTGCAGCGCCAGGCCCTTTTCGACCAGGTGCTCGGGAACAGGACAAGGCATGTCACCGTGGTCCTGGAGGACATATACCAGCCTCACAATGCCAGTGCGGTGCTGAGGTCATGCGATTGTTTCGGCGTTCAGGATGTTCACATCATCGAGAACCAGAATAAATACGAAGTGAATCCCGACGTGGCCCTGGGCTCCTCGAAATGGCTCAACCTGATCCGTTACAACGACACGGACGACAATACGGAGGAGGCCCTGATTGCCTTGAAGCAGAAGGGTTATACCATCGTCGCCACGTCACCCCATTCGGAAGGATATCTCCTGGACGACGTGCCCCTCGACATCAAGCCCGCATTCGCTTTCGGGACAGAGATGAGGGGATTGAGCCATACAGCAATGCGAATGGCGGACGCTTACCTGAAGATCCCCATGTATGGCTTCACAGAAAGCTTCAACATAAGCGTATCGGTTGCACTCATTCTTTACAGTTTCACAGAAAAACTCCGCAGATCGCACCTCGATTGGAGACTGGATGAAGAGGAGGTGACGGACATTAAACTGAGATGGATGCGAAGCTCGATCAAACGATCCGACCTCATCGAACGGGAGTTTCTGAGAAATTCTTAAATTTACAGTCATATTCACTCACTATAAAATTCAAGGCTATGGGTAAAGGAGACAAAAAAACGAAACGCGGTAAAATTGTGATCGGTTCATATGGGGTGAGAAGAC
Source organism: uncultured Bacteroidales bacterium (assembly GCA_964386225.1). Classification (GTDB taxonomy): domain Bacteria; phylum Bacteroidota; class Bacteroidia; order Bacteroidales; family JAADJA01; genus JAADJA01. Next base: position 14,977 of record CAYLTG010000012.1, on the reverse strand, counting down.
CCAGAAAAAAAGGACCTACCTTCCAACCCGAAGATGAGAAGAAGATAAAAAAAGTGAAGGCGGAAAAGTCAGAGGCCCCAGAGGAAAAGAAGACAAAGGCAGCCCCGAAAAAGGAAGCGGCGAAAAAGACCGCAACCACCAAAGCGACCGCTGCAAAAACTGAACCCGGTGCCGCGGAAGAAAAGCCGGAGGCCGGTACAAATGAAAAAGAAACCGCGGCTGACAAAAAGGGGTCGTAGAGGGATCCTGACAACCGGACATTCAATTCCAACAAAATGGCAGGAGATCAAAGATTTTCTGCTATTTTTTTGAATACCCTGCCGCGTTCCTCGAAATTCTTGAACATATCATAACTGGAAGCGGCCGGGGATAACAGGCATACACCCCCTTCCGGCGTGTTGGAGCGGATCACATCAGCAAGCTCTTGAAAATTCCCGATCTGTATGAGTTGAAAGTCAGCTTCCCCCATCTCGCCAAAAAGGGCTTTCAGCCTGCTGCCCACACCGCCCACCAGCACGATGGTGGGAACTGTATGTGCCTTCAGGTAATCCACCAGCCCGTTGTAATTTATACCCCTGTCCTTTCCTCCCAGGATAAGGGTATCTACCCTTCCCAGGGTTTTAACCGCTTCGATGGTAGCCTCCGGTATGGTTGCAATGGAATCATTGTAGAAACTGATGCCCCTGAACTTTCCGACGAACTCGAGCCGGTGTTCCAACCCGGGGAAGCTGTTGATAACGGAGGAGATCACATCCTGATCGACCGAGAGAAGTTCCCCCACACACACGGAAGCAAGGATATTCATGAGGTTATGGCTACCGGGCATGGCAAGGCGATGGGAGAAATCATAGACCCGCCTGTACCCCTGCCCTGAAAATGACACCTTGCCGTCCCTGCTTCCGTATGCCCCGCATTCCCCGGAATGGTGCATGGCAAAACCCATCTTCTTATTGGTAATGTTCAGTGCTTGCATGTCGGGGACGATATCCGGGTCGTCACAATTGAACACGAGCCAGTCATCCCCGATTTGGTGCTTGAATATGTTGTATTTGGCCTGCCTGTAGCGTCCCATCTCACCATAATGGTCCAGGTGCTCTTCAAAAAGGTTGAGAAAAACGGAAATGTGCGGGGATATCTGGATCCCGTCCAGCTGATGCGACGACATCTCAAATACCACAAGCGCATCTTCTGGGATCTGCCGGACATAATCAAGCGGCGGCCGACCGATGTTCCCCAGCAGGAATACCTTTCGGCCGGCAGATTCCAGGATCCTGAAGATCAGGCTGGATGTGGTGCTCTTTCCCTTGGTCCCGGTAATGCCGATGGTCAATTCCCTGAACATGTGAAGGAACAGGTCGGTCTGGGAGGTCACCTTCTTCAGGTCGGTCCTGCCCTGTAATAAACTCAGCGGCACACCGGGCGATTTGACCACCAGGTCGAACTCATCGATGGAATCCAGGTAATGGGCACCGCACAGTAACTCGACGGTACCGTTCCCGAAGGGACCAGGGTCCAAATTTGAATTGGAGTCGGCCACGGTGATCTTCAGGGCGGGAAAATGATCCTGGAGGAACCGGACAGAAGATCGTCCCTCCATGCCAAATCCCAGGACCAGGATCCGGTCGCCGGCGAAAAAATGCTCAATCGCCTTCAGCATCGACATGGGACTTCAGGATTTGGAGAAACTTGTCCGGCAAAAAATGAGCTTCATTGATCTCCGGTCGGTTGCCGGATATCATGGGGCGATACCGGCCATACGCAGGAGTCGACCTGTAGTGCTCCAGCAGGAATGGAAGGTGCCTGATGTTCCGGTCAATGGCAAGCACCAGGGCCGTGTTCACTTCGTCGATGGTCCCGACGCATTCAAAAGGTTTGTTCTCGGTCATCCCTGCCAGTGATTCCAGCAAAGGCACCAGATCAGGGTTATTCAGGATATCATAGCCGAATATTTTGATTATTTCACCGGACCCGACATAAGGGGACAAGATGACAGCAGTGAACAGACATTTGGGGCAACTGCCGCACCACTTATCCTCCTTGCTTCCGACATTGCAACTTTTGAATTTGTCGAAATACCCGGGGTGCCTGCTGAACAGCCTTGCGATCCCGATCTCGTGAAGTGGCCTGAGGAAGCTGAAATAAACGATATCGGGGGTTAGGTAACGCCGGGAATAATTCCGAAAATCATTTTCAAAATCAAGGGACTTGGAGTATTGGTGGTTGGCCCCTCCCGCAACGGTGGGTTCGTTGGCGCTTGCCTCGTTCGAAAGCGCAACGAATCTGCTTTGTGTGAGGGCTGCGGCGAGAATGGAAACAAATGCCACGAGGGCTGAGAAAGGTGTATGACCATTCAGAAATCCCAGGTTGTTCAGTTCGAGCAATTGGGGATGGATGGTCCTTTCCACCGTGATGATCTCCTCAGGTAAAAACCCAGCGTGCAGGATGGTTTCACGGATCGCTCCGCGCGGGTTGATGGCAAAGGGGACGGCATCGACCTCATCTTTCAGCAGTTCAAGGGTCACGATGGAATCCTTGCCCCCACCGACCGGTACCAGGACACGGTCCCTGCGCACAGTGGCAGACGAAGCCCTGGATATCCCTGCCGAACGGCTCTCGACCATCACAAAATCGTGCTCACTGGCCTGTATGCCGTTCAGGTGGAAAAACTCGCCCAACCCGTGAAAATAGATCTTCTTCCAGAAACGGACCTGGGCTTCATCCAACTGGAACGGCCTGACGATGATCAGCGGAGGACAGGCCGCTTTCCAGTAACTGATCAGTTCGATCATCCCAATGCTGAATACCAGGTTTTCCAGAAGGGCTGTCGGAATCGCCGAAGCTTGATCATCCTTCAGGTGCACGATCATTTCGGGCTCAAAACAATACCTGTCCGACAAATTAAACGTATATTTGATCCGCAGATGGCTGGATGTCAAAACGTATTCGAACTTTTCATAGGTAAATACGTTATATTCCTGACGTAGAATTTGATATTTCTGACTGTTGTTCTTTATCAAAATACTGGTACCATTTTTGATTTATAAGCAAGGATGAGCACACGCAGACGTTAGTACAAAAGAACAAAAAAAGCGACAATGAGCGATATCAATGACATCATAAAAATTCGGACCAACAGTCTCAAGCCCTCCAAAGGCCGGATACTGATCTCTGAGCCTTTTCTGGTGGATTATTATTTCAAGCGTTCTGTTGTCCTTCTCGCAGAGCATAACGATGAAGGGTCCTTCGGGCTGATCATCAATAAGCCGGTGGATATGCATCTTGGTGATGTCCTTCATGATTTCCCGGAATTCAATGCCCCCATTTACCTTGGAGGGCCGGTGAAAACAGAGAACCTCTATTTCATTCACACAAAAGGAGACATGATCGAAGAGAGTATGAAAATTCTCGACGGATTATACTGGGGAGGTGATATTGAACATGTCAAGGAACTGATCACGATCGGGCAGCTGACGCCGCAGGACATTAAGTTCTTTGTCGGATATGCCGGATGGGTCGCGAAACAGTTGGATGGCGAGCTTGCCAGGAACTCCTGGCTGGTTTCCAACATCAAAGCAGACCAGGTCATGTACATGAAATCGGAAAAAATGTGGGATGAGGTCATTAAAAAAATGGGGCGCGATTACGCTTACTGGACCAACTTCCCTTCCGATCCTGCGTTAAATTGACCTCTATCATCGCAATATTTCTCCCATCGGGCCAGGTCCGGAGCATCCCGGACCGCTGTTTTTTCAAGCACTTCAGAGGATCGATCCTTAATCCACAAGACCAGTTAACACAATTCAAATTCCAGGTAATGACACGACTCACAACAGCCCTCCTCTCCTTCCTTCTGGTAGCATCGGCTTGCACGAGCAAGCCCTCCGGGGACACGGATGATAGTTCAGGGACCACCCTCATCATCGACAGTACGCTCGTCTCCATGTCCGGAGCAGACGATTACGGGATGAAAAGGTACATAATGGCCTTCCTTAGGCGCGGTCCCGTCAGGAATCATGATTCGGCTGCGGCAGCGGCTATCCAGCGGGCCCATCTGGATAACATCAAACGCATGGCCGATGAGGGGTTTCTGATACTGGCAGGGCCCTTCCTGGATGACAACGATATCCGGGGCATTTATCTTTTCAATGTGGAATCAATTGACGAGGCCAGGGCACTTACGGAGACCGATCCTGCAATACAATCCGGCCGGTTGGTGATGGAGTTGCGCCCATGGTACGGATCCGCCGCACTGTTGAAAGTAAATGACATCCATAAAGCGTTCTGGGAGAAGGAGATCTAAATGAGATTCGAGAAGGAGTTGGTGCGGGGCAGGCTGATCAGGCGCTATAAAAGGTTCCTTGCCGATGTGGTTCTGGATGACGGCACCGAAATCACGGCACATTGCACCAATTCAGGGTCCATGGCGTCCTGTCTCGAGGTCGGCGCTCCGGTTCTTCTCTCAGAACATGACAATCCGAACAGAAGGACCAGGCATACCTGGGAGATGATCCTGATCAATAACATGTGGGTGGGCGTCAACACCATGAATGCGAACATCCTGGCCTATGAGCTCGTGAGGGATGGGCTAATGGGCGAATTGGGAGGTTTCAGAAATATCCGGAAGGAGGTGGCCATCCTTAACAGCCGCATCGACCTTGCTGCAGAAAACGACGACGGAATGGCCTATTTCGAAGTGAAGAATGTGTCCATGAAGGACGGCCATTGGGCCGCATTTCCCGATGCCGTGACAAAAAGGGGCAAGAAACATCTTGAAACGCTGATACAATTGAGGAAAGAAGGGCACGTGGCCGCGATGATATATATTATCCAAAGACAGGATATTTCCCGGTTCAGGCCGGCCTCGGCGATCGACCCCGACTATGCCGATACCCTCAGAAATGCATACAGGTCAGGCGTTGACATTATACCTGTACGGACCATTCTTTCTGAGAATGGCATTCAAATCGACCGGAAATTGCCTTTCGACCTGGGTAGGTAGTTGACAAATATTTCTATCTTTAGCGGGTGAAAAAACTGGATAAACTGAAGCGCCAACGGTACGAGATTTCGATGCGGATCATCCAGTTGGAGACCAGAAGTTCATCATTGAGCCAGTCGGAATTGAAGACCCTGGAGATCCTGAAACAAAAAGAAACCGAATTGAACGACCGCATAAACAACCTAAATTGACCAAAAGACATGAAATATTTTAACAGTAAAACGATCAAAGGACAATTTGAGCCTACCATTAAAAGGGTTACCGAATTGCTTTCGGAAGAGGGGTTCGGGATACAGTCGGAGATCAATGTGACCAAGACATTCAAGGAAAAACTGGATGTGGATTTCAAGAACTACGTGATTCTGGGCGCATGCAATCCGCATCTTGCCCTGCGGGCCTTCCAGTCTGAAGATAAGATAGGCACGCTGCTTCCCTGCAATGTCATTGTCATTGAGCAGGGAGAGGATGAAGTGGAGGTTGCGACCATTGATCCCAATTCCATGATGAGCCAGATTGGCAATCCCGAACTGAACGTACTGGGGCTTGAAGCCAGCAAACGGCTGAACCGTGTACTGGCAAAGTTGTGATCCTGGTCTGAGACATCATTCATGAAATACGATTGCCCTGAACCTATACAGCTCCGCTTCCTTCCATCCTTCCCAACCGATCCTTGCCTTATCCCGTGAGCAATGGCCAAGGAACTCATCCTTGCTCCATCCGGCCTCAATTGCGACCTGCGGAAGGAATGTCCCGGCACGGTCCCCTTTTCTGATATAAATCCCGTGCACGCCCAATTGGATCTCATCGGCTGAATAGATGCGTTCAAGGGGTGTCAGCACGGATATCTCAATTTCGACATGCGACAATTCTGCCTTTGAAAGTGGCATGAACCTCCGATCCTCGAAAGCCGCGGCGGCAGCCATCTGCTGAACGACCTTATGCAGGGGATCGTCCGACACGAAAGTGCCGATGCATCCACGAAGATCTCCCGCTAACCTGAGGGTGACGAATGCCCCGCAGGGTACGGCCAGGCTGGAAGAAATGTCGGAGGCTTGCAAGTCCGGCCAGATATTTCCTGACAACTCCGCATCAATGGTCCTCCGGGCCAGCATCAGGAGCAATTCCTTGTCCCTTTCGGTAAAACTCATCGCGGAGGTGGTCGTCACATTTTTTTCCGCTGCCAAGACTGCAATGGCATGATAGCCCACCACCCTGCTTTTGTCGCCATATTCGGAATCCCCGGAATTCCTGTAAAGGACGTGATCATAGGCGAGGCCTTCCTGATCCTGGGTCAGATACATCAATGTCAACACCGAAGTCCACCCGCAAGCCCTAGTTGCCAGGCCCCGGACATGATCATCAGCTGTGTCGGTCATGGTGGCAAGAAAATGTTGGGGCGAATTGGTCAGGATGGCTTCCGCGGTGATGCGATCCCAGAGATTTGCACTTTCGTAGTCGGGATAATGCGAAAAATCGCATGAAATCACAAACAAGTTCTCTTCGGTGAAATAGGGGCGCAGGCTATTTGCAATTTGCAAACTTGCCCCGGCAGAATTATCTCCAATCACAACAGGGACAATCCGCAGGTTTTCGCCAAAAAGGTATTGCAGGAAAGGCAACTGGACCTCAATGCTGTGTTCCTGCCGGTGTGCTTCGGGCAGGTATTGAAAAAAGCCGGATCCCGATGTCAGCTTTCGTGCAATCTCCAGGTCAACCGCAACTTCACCGAGCGGAGTCTGATAGTTACCCCGGTCATAGACGGAAGCGCCTTTGAAGTGAGCCCTGTGGCTGCTGGCAAGAATGAAGACCCGCTTATAATCCGATCCCGGCTCAATCATCCCGAAACCAGCGGCCGCGACCTCTCCTGAGAAAACAAAACCCGCATGGGGAACAATGACCGCTCTGACGGGCTTATGGACCTGAGCAGGCAAGTCAGAAAAATAGCCGGAAAGCAGGGTCCTCAATTCTGTGGGATCAGCCGGATAAAACTGCCCGGAAACGGCAGGCATTCTCAACTCGTCGGTCCGTGGCGGCGCAAGATCGGACTTCGTTTGGGATACACCTTGGAGCAGGCTGAAAAAGACTAAAAAAAAGAACCCGATTTTGTTTCCAAAATGCCTCATATTCACTATTTTCGTATCAGGACAGTGCCCCATACAAATATACGACATGTTGCACAATTATGAAAATCGGCTTAAGTTCACCATTTTCATGATTGGATTCACGACCATGGTAGCACAGGTCGTGATGCTGAGGACCTTTTTATCCGTCTTCAGCGGGTTGGAACTTGTTATAGGAATCATTCTCTCCAACTGGATGCTGCTTACAGCCCTCGGCGCCTTTCTTGGCAGGCATTTGAAGATCAGGGGAATGAACCTGACGATGGTATTTCTCGCCCACATCCTATTGGGAGCACTGCCCCTTGCAATGAACTTTGCCATACTGGTGCTGAAAAGCGAGATCGTTCCACCGGGTGTCCTTATCAATCCATTCCAGATATACATAAGTTCCTTCGTGTTGCTCCTGCCATTTTGCCTTGTATCGGGGTTCCTGTTCACGGCATTCAGCACGGATTATTCATCACTAAAAAACAGCAATGAAATATACCGCATTTACGGCATTGAGGCCCTGGGAGCCATTGCCGGTGGATTGACCTTTAATTTCGTCCTGGTATTTCTTTTTGGGTCCTTCTTAATACTCAAGCTGCTTCTGCTAATAAACTTGCTGATCGCTTTATTCCTGTATCTTCCTGGCTTCGGAAAACGAAGCTCATGGATCCTGGGCTTATGCTCCATCGCTGGTGCAGGCATCATTACCATGTTGGACATCGAGCAATATGCCTATCAAAAGTACTTCAGGAACCATGACATCCTCGACCGGACAGAAACCCGGTACGGTAATATTGCAGTGACAGAAAACGATGGACAGGTAAACTTTTACGAGAACGGGGTAGTCGTTTTCTCATCGGATAATGTGATCAAAAATGAAGAAAACGTTCATTATGCCATGTTGCAGCATCCTGACCCGGAACATGTCCTTGTCATTTCGGGCGGGGTATCCGACATTGTAAAGGAGGTGGCCAAATACGACCCAGTCTCGATCGATTATGTGGAACTGGACCGGGGATTTGTGGAAATGGCCTCCAGGTACTTACAATCGGCGCGTTTAGACCTGGATGTCAGGATAATAAACCAGGACCCCCGGCTGTACATCAAAGAATCACAAAAAAAATACGATATTGTTTTGTGTAACCTGCCCGATCCCATTAACTCTCAGATCAACAGGTACTACACCCTTGAATTCTTTGAAGAGCTTAAGGATGCACTTCACCGATCGGGCGTCATTTCAACCAGCCTTGAGGGGTTTGCCAATTACATGAGTCCGGAATCGAAAGAGGTCCATTCAGCCCTGTATTCTACCATGAGGCTGGTGTTCGAGAATGTCATGATCATCCCGGGTCAAAGGAATTACTTCATCGCTTCTGACATGCCCCTTTCACCTCGGATCGCAAATCTTTCATTTCTAAAGGGGCTGAATAACAAATATGTAAATCATTACTACCTGGATGACCAACTGATTGTATCACGCAAAAATCAAATTGAAGAGGAGATCGGATTATCGTCCATCATCAACTACGATTTCCAACCCTCCATTTATCTGTCCCAGCTGAAGTTATGGTTGACCAAGTTCAAGGTAGGAACCGGTGTTTTTGTTATCGGGTTCCTTTTTCTGAGCATATTTCTGGTCCGTCTCAACGCGGTGAACCATGGCTTGTTTGTTACGGGTTTCAGCGCGACATCCCTGGAAATGCTACTGATCGTTTCCTTTCAGGCCATCCACGGTTATGTTTATTTCATGATGGGGATATTTATCTCCTTCTTCATGGCAGGGCTCATGGCCGGAAGCATTTACCTTATCCGTTTCGTGAACATTAATTACCGAAATTTCAGCGGGTTTCAATACCTCATCGGGATAATGGCCGTATTGATTCCTCTGATCATCCTTCAAATCAAGCATTTAAACTCGAGCCATTTAATGATCCATATATTTTTCAGTCTGTTTTTAATAATTATCGGATTGTTGACAGGAGTTCAATTTGCCCTGGGAACGAAGCTCAGGACAGAAGGCATAGCCCGAATCGCATCAGGCACCTACGGAGCCGACTCCCTGGGTTCGTCCATCGGTGCGCTCCTTACAGTTGCATTGCTGGTACCCATGTTTGGATTCATTAAGGTATGCCTGATCATCGGCATCCTGAACTTCCTTACGGGACTTTATATTCTGACACGCATGAAAACGAGGGGGACTAAATCATGACCGAGATGTTATCAAAAAGGGATTTCCTCAAGAAAAGCTTATGTGTCTGTGGTACGATCGGAATGGGCTTTTGCGGGATAAAAACATTATCAGGAGAAAGTGCCGATGGAATGACACACAGCGAAGAAGATCTGCCACAAGTGCCTTTCAGGGTCCCTGCCATGTATTCTGTAACAACACCGAAAGGAATAAAATGCCTCCTGTGCCCCAACGAATGCAAAGTCATGCCCGGCGAGACAAGTGAATGCCGGACCCGTGTCAATAATAATGGAACCCTTGAATGCATTGCTTATGGCAATCCCTGCGCGGTCCATGTGGATCCGGTGGAAAAAAAGCCTTTGTATCACTTCCTGCCATCCACCGATGCGCTTTCCATTGCGACAGCCGGGTGCAACCTGGCCTGCCTCAACTGCCAGAACTGGGAAATCTCCCAAACAAGTCCTTTAAAAACAAAGAACTATGATTTGATGCCTGAGGCAGTGGTCAATTTAGCTGTCGAGCGAAATTGCCGCTCCATTGCCTACACCTATTCGGACCCCGTTGTTTTTTATGAGTATGTGTTGGACACAGCCAGGATTGCCCGGAAAAGAGGCATCAGGAACATCATTGTATCGGCCGGGTATATCTACGAAAACCCTTTGCGGGAATGGGCAAAATACATTGATGCTGCGAATATTGATCTGAAATCATTCAGCAATGAGATTTATGAAATGCTCAACGCAGGGAAACTGGATCCGGTATTGGAAACGCTCAGGATATTGAAAGAAGAGGGCGTTTGGTTGGAAATTACCAACCTCATTGTTCCTGATTGGACTGACGATCAGGACATGATCAGGGAAATGTGTAACTGGCTTTACGACAAGGGATTCAAGGATACACCCCTTCACTTCAGCCGGTTTTTCCCGCAATACAAATTGGCAGACCTTTCACCCACCCCAATGGCCACCCTGAAAAGGGCCAGGCAGATCGCACTGGAATCCGGGTTGAACTATGTATATATTGGCAATGCACCTGAATTGGGAGGCAGTACGACCAATTGTCCTCAATGCGGTCACCTGCTAATTGAACGAATCGGGTTCTCCATCCGGAAAATTGCGATAGTCGACGGCAATTGCGAATCCTGCGGAGCATCGATTCCAGGGCATTGGAATTGAACCGGCAGGGCCTACGAAATTTCTTTGACAATTGCTGTAACCTTCCCATTTCCTTTTCGTATAATGTAAGCCATTGATTAACAGTTGATCAAAACCTATGCACCAAAAATAACTTTTTACATATAAAAACCGAATAGGTCGGAGCAACTTTTACAGGCAGACAAGAGTATAAGAAAAAAATATCAAATCACAGGGTAACCTTTTCCGGAAAACTGGAATAAACATACGAATAGTGCAGGAAATTACAGCAGAATTCATATTGCAGGGCCTCAGGGACAAAGACACTAAAGTTCTTGATTACATTTATGAGAATTATTTTCAGCAGATCAAGACTTTCATAGGCAACAATCAAGGGTCCCATGAAGATGCCAAGGATGTGTACCAGGATGCCCTTCTGGTCATCTATCAGAAAGCTGTAAAAAACAACCTTTCACTATCGTGTTCTTTCAATACGTATTTGTATTCTGTTTGCAGGCTGCTTTGGCTTAAAAAACTGGAACAGGAAAGGAATACCAGGATCATTGCGGAGGATAGTGAGTCGCATGTTGAGATCGAACCCGGTTTGATCGAGCTGACAGAAATGAACGAGCGGTATAAATTGTACCAGGACCACTTTCGCAGGATGAGCTACAGTTGCCAGAAGGTGCTGGAGCTATTCCTTGCCGGGATTCCGTTGAAAGAGATCGCAAACATATTGGGATTCAAAAGTGAGCAATATGCAAAAAAAAGAAAGCATCAATGCAAAGAGAAGCTTATCAGCAACATAAAATCAGACCCCGAGTTCAGATATTTTAATAACGAAGTTGATCTAAAAGTAAATTGATATGGACGATTTTATACAATTGGAGGAATTCATCGACGGCAACCTTCATGAAGAGGAATTCCAGAGAATTCTATCCCAGCAGAACCTGGATCCTGAGATTGCGAATGAGATCACCTTTCGCGGAGAGGTCAATGACGCGCTTCGGGACAAGTCGTTTATGGATTTCCGTCAACTCTTGCAGAACCAGATGGATCAATCTGTTAGCAAGAATACAATAATCCATAAGGACATCCTAAAGAACTGGCATCTGGCTGCAGCATCATTTGTTTTGATCCTTGTGGCCGGGGGCCTTTGGTATATCCTTTCCAACAAGCCCTATTCAACTGAAAGATTGGTCAGCAAATATTACAAACCCGCCCATCCCATTCTGCAGGTCAGGTCAGTTGAACTCAGTTCCGATGATGCCCTGAAGGAGGCTTTCAGTTATTATCAGCAAAATGACTTCGCAAATGCACTCAAATATTTCAACACCCTGGACAACCAGATAACAGCAAAGTTCTATTCAGGGGTTTGTTACATCGAACTGGAGCAGTTCGACAGGGCATTGAAGTCCTTCGAATATGTGACCAATGACAAAGACAATCTCTTCGTTGAGCAAGCCGAATGGTACATTGGTCTGATCTACCTGATGAACAATCAAAAAGCCCAGGCCATTGAGCAATTCACCAAGATCAGTGGAAGTGAGAGTTATTACTCGAACCAGGCAGAGGAGATTTTGAAGTATTTGAATTGAATGCATTGAATTGCCAGATATCAAGCAGGTCGGATGACCTGCTTTTTTTTTGCCGGTACAGATTTGGATGATGCATAAAAATGGCCTGACTTTGTTGAGGTGTGTGCCAGGGAAAACCAAAAGGCAGCCCTCCTGGCAAGACGATCCCATTCAGCTGAGCAGGCAGGCCACTAAACGGGCAAGGAGGCAGAGGACATCCCATGAATGAACGTTCCGGGGAAGCACAAAGTAAAGGAACGGCAGCGGATAGATCATTTATTTACCTGCCCTTGGTCATTCGCCTTTTCAGCAGGAATACAACTCCGAGAAAAAGAGCCAGGAACAATGACACACCAGCTACATAGAGGTAGTTCCTGGTGACATTGTTGGCAGCGATGGGTCCATTATCACCGATCTGCACATAGGCAGCCCAGAAATAAGGGTGTGCACGCAATTGGTCTGCATTTTCGAGGTATGTCAACTTCGATTTTTGCAATGCCAGGTCTTTGGATAGACCATTGTGCAAATTTTGATAAAAAGTCGATACGATATCAGCGCCGCTGATATCCTCAACGGCCCAAAGAGTCATGATGATGCCCGGGACACCTGCATACAGGAAACCTCGGGCCAAACTCATGATCCCCTCCCCTTTGCTCAATTTTCCAGTACCTGTGCGGCATGCACTCAGTACGGCGAGTTCAGCATTCAGGTCGAGATTATAGATCTCATAGGTATTCAGGAATCCGTCATTGACTGTATCGTGATCCGGTGAGAAAACAAGTTTCGAGGCCAACGGATCATCATCATTGATGAGCGTGTGCATGGCAAAATGCAGGATAGAATATCCGGAGGCCTTTGATTTAAACTCTGTTTCCGATGCAGCATCGCCTACGAGCAGATCAGTTTTGTAAATAGTCGATATCGATGTGACCTCATTCTGGGTATTTGGCAAAGGGATCAGAAAATTTTCCAGGCCTTTAAAGGCACCATCCCTCTGAGCAAAATTCTGCACACTGAGATTATCGTAAGTAGGAGCCACAGCAAGAACCTCTTTTGATCTTGCGGTCTTGTCCTTCCTGCTGAAAAACAAAGTGCCGGAATACCCATAGGACAGCGAATTTCTCTTTATCAAATAGCTCAACCTGGAATAAGAACACCTTTCAGGATCGGGGAGTTCTGTAACCAGTGCATCAAAACTAAGATATCCAAGGATATCATCCGGAATAATGACAAGGTTAGCAGATCCCTTTATAAGCGGATTGTTCAATTCAAGCAGATTTGAAAGGTAATACCCCTTCCTGGCAAAGGAAAAACTTCTGTGGCTAAGGCTATCTGCCTGGGGAAGTTTACTCATAAGGTTCCTATAGCTGTCCACTGAATCGCGGAATTCAGGACCAATGGGTTTCCTGATCAATGCCACTGAATCGTTATTAATGATATAAGTAAACAGGAGGGAATCAGTCAATTTGTATTCGACAAGCGTGTATCCGTCTCTTAAGATACTCTGAATACTGGCAATATCAATTACGTCAAAATTATATTTCAAGTTATAGTATTCAGGATAATTCGCCTCCAGGTATACAATTAAAGAATCATAAAGCAATTTACTTTCGAACAACTTGTTTCTGATCCTGGCTATCTTGGCCGAATCCAGAACAGTTTTTTGACTCTCTTCATAGATAATATTCTGGTATTGAGCGATTGCCCGTTTCAAGCTCTTCTCTTTAAGTTTCACATCCTCAGGCAGGTTCCCGACCTCAATGGCTTCCATTTGTTTCACCGATGAAAGCAGGACGGCCGCTTTACTTTTCTCCGAATACCTGAATGAATTTTGCAGATATTCCTGATCCCCTGTAATTTCGTAGAGTTCGGAGGCGACAGTCACAGCAAGATTATATATTTCACTTGCTTTGCTGTTAATAAGTAGTTTCGTATTTTCTCCTTGAAGGGTGGACTTGATTTTTTCTAGGAGGTTGATGGCTATCTCTGCTGTATTTTGACTAACTTTCAAATTATCAATTTTACCATCAGAAATATACAATTGAAATAAAGCATTAGATTTCCCATTCAAACAGTAAAAGATATTTAAATCTGAATCCAAAACCAAAAGGTCTGGATTCTCAGAAATAATATTTGCCTCAAAATCATCAACATTTGAAGTTAATGACTTTTGAAAATAAACCAATGATTCACCAACTTTATTTTCACTTAAAAGTACACTAGCTATTAGAAAATAACTAATTGATAAATCTCTATTTTCTTTTCCAAAAATCCCCTCATAAATTAATGCAGCTTTCTGATAGCTTAATATCGCTTCCTGCATTTCTCCAATTTGCTCAAGGAAATTTCCGTAATTTAAATAGGTATTAGCTGTGAGAACATTATTCTCTCCCAATTTTGCTCGTGCAAGATTAATTGCCTTTATAAAATGTCTGTTTGCTTTCTGCTTGTCTCCCAACTTAAGTAATACTGATCCAAGCGTAAAATTAGATTTAATTTCATGTTCAATTGAAATGCTTCCTTCAAGGCTTAATTCCAAGTATTTAACAGATTCTGTATACCTCTCTAAAGAGCTATATATTACGCCAAAATTCAAATACAATAGCTGAAAAATATCTTCACTTTTATCATAAGCCATTTTGTATAAATCAAACGCCAATTGATGATAGTGGAGCGCTGATTCATAATCATTTAGAGTTATCAATATTGACCCTTTGTTTAGATATAAAGGTGCGAGGACAATGCTATTATCACCATACAATTTAATATAAATTGCCTCTGCCTTATCGATAATATCAAGGGCTTCGTTAAGTTCACCAATTACTTGAAGAAACCTTGATAAATTTAAATACCCTGAAGCAAGTTTTGGATTATCAGGAAGTAAATATTGCTCCTTTAAATGTATCGACTCTTTCAAATATATTAATGCGCTATCATTATTACCAAGCATAGCATGGCTTATTCCAATATTT